>CAZMZS010000022.1:0-24721 GCA_964570675.1 uncultured Roseovarius sp.
CAAAGACCGAGCCGCCGGTGACGCCGTTGCCGATGGCGCAGCCGCCCGCCAGCATCCCGCCAAAGCCCATCAGGGCCGCGCCGGTCAGTGCGCGGCGCATGTTGGCCTCATCCTCGAAGCCCTGGAAACGGAATTCGCCCGCAAGCCAGGAGGCGAGGAACGACCCAAGGAACACCCCCGGCACAAGACCGATGTCGAATTCGAGGATCGCGGTGTGGTCGAGGAAGAACATCAGCGTGCTGGCCGAGGGGCCGGTGAAGGTGGCGCTTTCGACCGGCACCGGGTCGAAGACGACCTGCGAGAGCGCATAGGTGGAGACCCACCCGACGGCGACGGCAAAGCCCACGCCCGAGGCGAAGATCAGGCGCCAGACCCCGATGCGGTTATGGGCCGAGACCGCCAGCGCGATGCCGGCGACCACGATCCCGAACATCAGCCCCGCCATCTTGGGCAGCCCGAGGGTTGCCAGAAGGTCCATGTTCTGCCCGCCCGAGGTGATCCAGAGAGCGGCCAGCGAATCCCGTGTCGGGGCAAGCCAGCCAGAGAGGCTCATTTGAGCGACCACGGCAAAGACCAGCCCGGCCACGACCGAGCGCAGGTTGCCCGTGGCCGCCAGCACAAGAAGCCGCCCCGAACAGCCGCGCGCCAGCACCATGCCGACGCCGAACAGCAGCCCGCCGATCACGGCCCCCGACCAACTGCCGGGGATGGCCATGATGCGGGCATCCTGTGCGCGAAAGAGGCCGAGATATTGTGCGCCCTGCACCCAGACCACGGCAGTCGAGAAGGTCAGCAGCCACACCGCCACCTTGTCGCCCATGCGCCCGCGCGCGAATTCCACGGTCGCCGCGCGCAGGCAAAAGCGCGACCGCTGGGCGGCCACGCCGAAGATTACGCCGGTCAAGAGGCCCAGAAGGGCCGCAGCCGGGGCCTCGCCGATGCTTTCGACCAGTGCAAGAATATCCATTTCGCGCGCCTTTCGGTATCTGGGCAGGGGGCATCGCATGCAGAGAGGCGAATGTCTTTGATCCAGATCACTGTTCCGGGCAACAGGAAAAATCCCGCCCATCCTCTCGCCAAGACGAAAGCTTGGGCGTAAAGGATTCGCATGACCAAGACATTTCCCCTGGCCGATGCGCGCGATCTGCCGCTTTGGCGGCGTCCGGTGACGCTTCTTTTCCTGATGGCGGCCGCGATGCCGGTGGCCTTTGCGACATGGTCGGCGCTGCTCAACAATTTCGTGATCGAGGCGGCGGGGTTCGACGGGTCGGATATCGGCTGGCTGCATACGGTGCGCGAGATTCCGGGCTTTCTGGCGGTCGGGGTGATCGCGATCATCATCTTCATGCGCGAACAGGTGCTGGGGCTGGTGTCGCTGATCCTGCTGGGTGCGGCGACGGCGGTGACGGCATGGTTTCCGAGCCTTGGCGGCATCCTGACCATCACCATGCTGAGTTCGATCGGGTTTCACTATTACGAGACGGTGAACCAGTCGCTGCAACTGCAATGGATCGACAAGCTGCGCGCGCCGCAGGTTCTGGGCTGGCTGATCGCCGCCGGGTCGGGCGCGACGCTGGTGGCCTATGTTCTGATCGTGATGACCTGGGAGGCGTTCGGGCTGAATTACAACGCGGTTTACCTGGCCTCGGGCGGGTTCACGGCGGCGGTGGCGCTGTTCTGCCTGTTTGCCTATCCGCAATTCGAGGCCCCCAATCCGCAGATCAAGCGCATGGTGCTGCGACGGCGTTACTGGCTGTACTACGCATTGCAGTTCATGGCCGGGGCGCGGCGGCAGATATTCATCGTCTTTGCCGGGTTCATGATGGTCGAGCGCTTCGGCTTTGAAGTGCATGAGGTGACGGCGCTGTTCCTGATCAACCTGGTGGCCAACATGGTCTGCGCGCCGCTGATCGGTCGGGCGGTGCATACTTACGGTGAGCGGCGCACATTGCTGTTCGAATATGCGGGGCTGGCGCTGGTGTTCCTGGCCTATGGCGGGATCTACATGTTCGGCTGGGGCGTGGTGCTGGCGGCGACGCTTTACGTGATCGACCATCTGCTTTTCTCGCTGGCGCTGGCGCTGAAGACCTATTTCCAGAAGATCGCCGATCCGGGCGATATCGCGCCGACGGCGGCCGTGGCCTTTACCATCAACCATATTGCGGCGGTGTTCCTGCCGGCGCTGCTGGGGTATCTGTGGCTGGTCTCGCCCGCGGCGGTGTTCGTGATGGCGGCGGGGATGGCGACGGTGTCGTTCCTGCTGGCGCTGCTGATCCCGCGCCACCCGGTGCCGGGGCACGAGACCATCCTGACCCCGGCCGCCCCGGCGCCCGCCCAATGACCCCAAGCTGAACGGATTTTGTCATGCCCACCTTTACCGCCCTCACCACACTTGCGGACAAGGACGCCGCCGAGGCGCTTGCCGCCGATCTGGAGACGCTGGAGCCCGAGCCCACGGGTGTCGGTATCTTCGAGATCGAGGACGGCGCGGGGCGTTGGGAGGTGGGCGGTTATTTCGACGCGGCCCCCGATCGTGCGGGGCTTGAGCTGTTGGCGGCGATGCACGGCGCGCGCCCTTTCGCGGTGTCCGAGTTGCCCGAGGTGGATTGGGTCGCCAAGGTGCGGCGCGAGCTGGTGCCGGTCGAGGCGGGGCGGTTTTTCGTTTACGGCAGTCATGATGCCGACAAGCTGCCTGCGGGCGCCGAGCCATTGCTGATCGAGGCGGCAATGGCCTTTGGCACCGGGCACCACGGCACGACTCAGGGCTGTCTGCGGGCATTGGACCGGCTGGCGGAACAGGGCTTCAGCGCGCGTTCGGTGATTGATGTGGGCTGTGGCACCGCTGTCCTGGCGATGGGCGCGGCAAGGGTCTGGGCGCAGGATGTTCTGCACAGCGTGCTGGCCAGCGATATCGACGCGGTCGCGGTGGAGGTCGCAGAGGCGAATGTGGCCGCGAACGCGCTGGAGGATCGCGTGCGCTGCATCGAGGCGACCGGCGTCGATCACCCCGAGATCGCGGCCGCCGCGCCCTATGACCTGATCTTCGCCAATATCCTCAAGGGGCCGCTGATCGACATGGCAAGCGACTTGACGGGACTTTTGGCACCGGGAGGGCGACTGATTCTCTCGGGGATTCTGAACGAGCAGGCGGAGGAGTTGATCGAGGTTTATCGGCGTGCGGGAAACAGTCTTGAGCACCGCGAAGAGATTGGTGACTGGACCACGACAACACTGCTGCGAAACGGCTGAAATCGCTTAAGGAATTTGGCAAAACTGTGGCATCTGCCATAATGAGGCTTCAATTCGCATCTACGTTATTCGATCATAAGTTTTGAGGCCCACGCCTGTGGGAAATTGCAATGTCCGATGTTTTCAGAGATTTCGACGAGCGCATCAGCCGCCTTTCGGCCAAGCATGCAAAGCTTCAGCGCGGCTATGTCGGCCAGGTCAGCCGCGACGGGCTGATCGTGTTCCGCCCCAGGCGGCGCAGGTTGAGCTTTTCGCCACGCGGCCTGGCGCTGGTGGCGATCGGTTTTGTCTTCTTCAAGGCGGTGATCGTGGCCCATCTGGGGCTTGAAACCTACAGCGAGCGCATCGGCGCGTTGCAGGATGGCACGATGGTCGAACAGGCCGGTGCCTTCATCATGCAGCCGGACCCTGCGACGCAATGGGCCGCTGCCAAGATGCGCCCCTATTTCCGCTAAGCGGCCGAGCGGTCAGCCATAATGAAAAAGCCCCGCGCAGGTGACCTGACGCGGGGCTTTTTCGTGCGTGGTGGCGTCGGGTTCAGAGGCTGCGCGCGACGTGGTCGATCTCGCCCCGGCTCAGCCCGATATCGTCGAGTTCGCGGTCGCTGAGTTGCGACAGGGCGGCACGGGTGGCGCGCTGGTCGTTCCAGGCGATGACAGCCGAGATGAAGGGCGCGAAAAAGCCCCGGAAACCGGAGACATGCGGGCGGTTGGTTGTGGTGACGGCCATGATCTTGATCCTCGATAAGGCGTGTATGCATATGTTTGTTTTCTGAAGCTGCACGTATGGCAGGCATATGGCCCTGACAAGCGACCATTTATGCATAATCCTTATGCATTCCTTGCATGGGTCGGGCGATGGCCGGAACCGGACGCTGGACGCCGCGAAAGGGCAGGGCGCGTTAGCCGTGATCGCGGACATGGACCGGGGGCCGGGCCAGGGGCGCAAGCGGGTTTCGTGCATTCCGCTTGGTCTTTGTTCTCGTTTCGTGCTAGTGCTGGCACAAAGCAATAAGGACGGGGCAGTCTGATGCGGGTTTTGGGAATTGATCCCGGGTTGCGCAACCTTGGATGGGGCGTGATCGATGTGGAGGGCAGCCGCCTTGCGCATGTGGCGAACGGTATTTGCCATTCCGAGGGCGCTGATCTGGCCGGGCGGCTGTTATCGCTGCACCGCCAGCTGACCGGGATCGTGGAGCGCCATGCGCCGCAGGCGGCGGCGGTCGAGCAGACCTTCGTGAACAAGGACGGGGCGGGGACGCTTAAGCTGGGCCAGGCGCGGGGGATCGCGATGCTGGTCCCGGCGCAGTTCGGGCTGGCGGTCGGGGAATACGCGCCCAATACCGTCAAGAAGACCGTGGTCGGTGTCGGCCATGCCGCCAAGGAGCAGGTCGCGCATATGGTGCGCGTGCAGCTGCCAGGTGTCGAATTGGCCGGACCGGATGCCGCCGACGCGCTGGCGATTGCCATCTGTCACGCCCATCACGCCCGTCTGCCTGCCGCCATGGCCCGGAGGGTGGGCGCATGATCGGGCGCGTGGCTGGGCGGATCGATTACGCCGCGGGCGATCATGTGCTGATCGACGTGCGCGGTGTGGGCTACCTTGTCTATTGTTCGGAGCGCACCTTGCGCGCGCTGCCGGGCGCGGGCGAGCATGTGGCGCTTTATACCGATCTGTTGGTGCGCGACGACCTGATGCAGCTTTATGGCTTTTCCACGCTTCTGGAAAAGGAGTGGCATCGCCTGTTGATGAGCGTGCAGGGCGTGGGCGCCAAGGCCTCGCTGGCCATTCTGGGCGCGCTTGGCCCCGATGGCGTGGGGCGCGCCATTGCGCTGGGCGACTGGAACGCGGTGAAGGCGGCGAAGGGGATCGGCCCCAAGACCGCGCAGCGCGTGGTCAACGAATTGAAGGACAAGGTGCCCGAAGTGATGGCGATGGGCATGGCCGCCGCGCCCGACGCGCCGCCGGCGCCCGCGCCCGATGCGGCGCAGGACGATGGCGAGGTGATCGAGGCGGCGCCCGCGCCCAAGCCGGCAGCGGCGCGCCCGCGGTCGGATGCGCAGGCCGAGGCGCTGTCGGCGCTGACCAATCTGGGTTATGCACCGGGCGAGGCGGCGGGCGCGGTGGCGCAGGCGGCGGGCGACGATCCGCAGGCCGAAACCGCCGCGATGATCCGCGCCGCGCTCAAGCTGCTGGCGCCGAAAGGGTAGATCATGGAGAGCCCCGATCCCACGCTGCGCCCCGACCCGCTGCCCGAGGATGGAGATCGCAGCCTGCGCCCGCAGGCGCTGAGCGAATTCATCGGACAGGCCGAGGCGCGCGCCAATCTGCGGGTCTTCATCCAGTCGGCCCGCCAGCGCGGCGAGGCGATGGATCACACGCTGTTCCACGGCCCCCCCGGTCTGGGCAAGACGACGCTGGCGCAGATCATGTCGCGCGAATTGGGTGTGGGGTTCCGGATGACATCGGGGCCGGTCCTTGCGAAGGCGGGGGATCTGGCGGCGATCCTGACCAATCTGGAACGAAACGATGTGCTGTTCATCGACGAGATTCACCGGCTCAACCCTGCGGTGGAGGAGGTGCTTTACCCGGCGATGGAGGATTTCGAGCTGGACCTCGTGATCGGTGAGGGGCCGGCGGCGCGCACCGTGCGCATCGAGTTGCAGCCCTTCACGCTGGTCGGGGCGACCACGCGGCTGGGCTTGCTGACCACGCCCTTGCGCGACCGGTTCGGCATCCCGACGCGGCTTCAATTCTATACCGAGGACGAATTGCATGAGATCGTCACCCGCAACGCCACGCTGATGAAGGCCCCGGCCGAAGACGAGGGCGCGCGCGAGATCGCGCGCCGGGCGCGCGGCACGCCGCGCATCGCCGGGCGGTTGCTGCGCCGGGTCGTGGATTTCGCCGTGGTCGAGGGTGATGGGCGCATCACCCGCGCCCTGGCCGACAACGCGCTGACACGGCTGGGGGTGGATCATCTGGGTCTGGACGGGGCCGACCGGCGGTATCTGCGCCTGATCGCCGAGGCCTATCAGGGTGGGCCGGTGGGCATCGAGACATTGAGCGCGGCGCTGAGCGAAAGCCGCGACGCGCTGGAAGAGGTGATCGAGCCATTCCTGCTGCAACAAGGGCTGATCCAGCGCACGCCGCGCGGGCGGATGCTGGCGCAGGGGGGCTGGCATCATCTGGGCATGGCCGCGCCCAATGGACCGGGGCAGACCAGCCTGTTCGGAAAATAGGCGGCCTGCGGTTTTTTCACGGCAAGACCGGGGGGCCAGCCCCCCGGACCCCCCGAGGTATTTGAGGCCAGATGAAGGGTGGGACGAAAACGCCCCCGCACATCACTGCTGGGGCGCAAGCGTGCCTGTGGCTAAAGTGAAGGTCAGCTTTCTTCCCAGGCATCCATGTTTTCGAGATCGTCCTCGCTGTGGTTGACCGAGGCGCGCAGCGCGTCGCCGGTTTCATCACGCTTGAGATTGACCTTGTTGAAATCCAGAGCGACGGGTTTTTCGGCGATACCGAGGAAGCCGCCGACATCGATCACGATCTTGGTGATCTCACCATCGTCACCGATGACAAGATCCGAGATGTCGCCGAGGCTTTCGCCCGAGGGACCATTGACGGTCAGGCCCTGGATATCCTCGGCGGTCAGCGCCGCGCGGTCTTCGGTCGTGAGCTCGGTGCTGTCCATCGCGCCTTCGGTCATATCGGTTTCCGGGGCGTCCATCGCGCTCTCGGATGTGCCGGTATCCGCGCTTTCGGTGTACGAACCGCCGGTTGCGGAGTCGTCGGTCGCGGTCATATTGCTGTCGGTGGTGGTTTCTTCCATCTGCGTCTGATCCGTGGTCTCTTCGTCGGTGCTCTGCGATTGAGCGAGAACGGGAGACGCGGCGAGTGCGGCGATAGCCGTCGTGGCGAGAATGCGTTTCATGTTCAGTCTCCTGTGCAAATATCTGTTCGGCGCCGCGTGATGCGGCGTCCTGACCTGTCAACATTCCCGAGCGGCGAAGGTTTCCCCCGGCCCTCAAAAAATTCATGCGGATGGTTTTGGAACCGTTGCGCCCTGATGGCGTTCTCAGACCGCGGGTCCACGCATTCTTGTGGCGCCGTATGCCGGATCACGGCCCGAGGCCGCGCCGGAGCGATGGGAATGGTCAGGAACAAGGAGACGCACCATGCTCGAGATCAGTGGAATCGGCGGGATCATCATTCTGATCCTGAATGTCTGGGCCATCGTATCGATTGTCGGCTCTGCTGCATCGACCGGAGGGAAAGTGCTTTGGGTGCTTTTGGTGCTGTTGCTGCCGTTGATCGGCTTCTTGATCTGGCTGGTGGCCGGGCCGCGTTCGGTGCGGGCCTGAGGCGGAGCGCGGAAAAATAATCCTGCGCGACGGGAACCATGTCCGGGCGGCGGCGTTGATATCATGAAGCCAGCGTTTGATGCTTTCGCTGCCTCTTCCGGGTCGGCCAATCCCCAAGTGTAGGCGGGCCCAGAAGCACCCCTACTGTCCCTCGGGTGCCTGCCCCCGTCTGAAATATGGCGGGGGCTTTTTTCAGGGTGTCCGGCGGATTTGACTGGCATGGCAGGCGGAACGCCGCGCCGCTAGCGGGAGATCAGAACAGACATGAAAGCAGCCCAGGACCCAGATCATGCGCCGCGCGAAGGCGCGCAAGGCGGTGAGGCGATCACCGGTCTTGAGGTGCTGGTGACCGCGCAAGAGGCCTATCCGGCGCTGGAGCGGGCCTTTCTTGCCGCGCGCGAGGAGGTTTCGGCGAGTTTCCGGATTTTCGATCTGTCGACGCGGCTGCGATCCAAGGAGGCGCGGGCGCTGGGCGAGACCTGGTTCGATCTGTTCATCCATACGCTCGAACGGGGTGTTGCGATCCGGCTGGTGGTGTCGGATTTCGATCCGGTGGCGGCGCCTGACCTGCATCGGAAGGCGTGGCGCACGCAGCGCCAGATCGCCACGGTGCGCGAATTGTGCCGCGCGGATGTGCGCCTGTCATTTGTCGCAGCGCTGCATAGCGGGCGCACCGGGGCGGTGCCGAGGGTGCTGTTCTATCCGCTGGTTCGCAAGAAGCTCAACGCGCTGGCGCAGTCATGGCGCGCCATGACGCTGGCGCAGCGCACGCAGTTCAGGGCGGAAACGCCGCGTCTGCGCGATCTTTGCCGGGAGGATGAAAAGGGCGAGCTGAGGTTTCGGGCGCGGCTGGTCGATCTGCATCCGGCGACGCATCATCAGAAGCTGGCGGTGTTCGATCGCAGCACGGTCTATATCGGCGGGCTGGACCTCAATGAGCGGCGGTTCGACACGAAAGGGCATGACCGCGCCGCGCGCCATACATGGCATGACATCCAGCTTATTGCGACGGGGCCGGTGGCGGCGGCGGCGCAGGCGCATCTGGACGGCTTTCTCAACAGTGTCGCCAATGCCGCATCCCCCGCGAGGCCGGCTGCGAGCGGTTTCCTGCGCACGCTGTCGCGGGTCTGTCCGGGGACGGTGCTGCGGGTCGCGCCGCGCCCGATCCTGCGAGAGATCGAGGCGCAGCATCTGAGGGGCGTGCAAGGGGCCGAGCGGCTGATCTATCTGGAGACCCAGTTCCTGCGGCACATGCCTCTGGCGCGCGCGCTGGCGCGGCGGGCGCGGCGCTGTCCGGGACTGCGGCTGATCGTGGTGTTGCCCGCCGCCCCTGAGGATGTGGCCTTTGCCAGCAGCCGGGGGCTTGATGCGCGCTTTGGCGAGCATCTGCAACTGCGCTGTCTTGAGCGGCTGAAGGCCGCTTTCGGGCCGGATCGTGTGTTGATCGCCTCGCCGGTGCAGCCGCATATCCGCGAAAGCGGGGCGCGTGACACGCTCAAGCGCGCCCCCCTGATCTATGTGCATTCGAAAGTATCGATCTTCGACAATAGCGGCGCGATCGTGTCCTCGGCCAATCTCAACGGGCGCAGCCTGCGCTGGGACAGCGAGGCGGGGTTACACCTGACGCGGGCCGATCAGGTCAGCGAGCTGCGCCGCCGCGTGATGGGCCATTGGCTGCCCGAGGATGCCGGGGCAGAGTATCTTGACCAAGAGACCGCATTCGACAACTGGCGGCAACTGGTCGAGTTCAACAGCGCGTCGCCGCCGCATGTCAGGCGCGGGTTTCTTGTGGGCTATGAATCGGCGGCCGCGCGCGAGGTCGCCGCACCGGTGCCGGGTATGCCCGAGGAGATGGTTTAGCGCGCGGTCTTGTCGGGGGCCGGGGGTGCGGTGCCATCGTCGGTGTCGTCATCGGGGCTGGTGTCGAAGACGTTGAGCATGACCAGCGCGATCACCAGAACCGGGATCGCGATGATCCCGCCGATCGGCCCCCACATCCAGAGCCAGACCACCAGCGACACGAAGATCAGAAGCGGGTTGACCGAAATGTGCCGGCCCAGAAAGGCGGGTGTCGCGAATTGCGCCTCGATCATGTTGAGGCTGAGGAAGATCGCCGCGGGCAGAAATGTCATGAGCCCGTCGAACGCCACAAGCCCGGCAACCAGAAGGCCGCCCGTCACCATCATCGGCCCCATGTAGAGGATGAAATTCGCCAGCGCCGCCGTCAGACCCCAGATCAGCGGCCCCGGCAGCCCGATCAGCGCCAGAGCCCCCGCGAGAGCCGTGCCAAGTGTGGCGTTGATTACCGTGATCGTGAGGAAATAGCGCGAGACGAGCCGCTCGGCCCGAGTGAAACGTTGCAGGATGACGTCGGTATCCGATTCATCACCGATCCATTGCGAGAGCCAGCCATAGATGCTTTTGCGCGTCAGAAGAAAGAAGAACAGCACGCCGCCGAAGATCAGGGCCTGGGTCAGGAGCAGAGGGGCCAGGAACAGCGCCTGGGTCAGGCTCGGCATATCCGGGGCGCTGCCCGATTCATCCTTGTCCGAGCGCGCGCCGAGCGCTTCTTCGACCTCGCGGTTCATTTCGGCGAGGCCCTGGATCAGGCTGCGGAACTCGTTGACCAGCGAGCGCAGCTCCCATTTGATCCGTGGCAGTTCCCCGGCGATCCGCCAGATCAGCGGTTCGGTGAGAAACGCAAGCGTGGCGATCGCGAGGACACCCAGCAGCAGAACCGCCGCCGCCGATAGGCCACGCGGCAGGCCGATGCGTTCAAGGAAATCGGTGAAGGGGGCGAGGATCACGCCGATCACCAGCCCCAGAAGCATAGGCGCAAGGATGTCGCCTCCGGTTCTGAGGATGGCAAAGCCGAGTGCGGCGATAACCAGATATGCCGCAAGGTGCAGAACCGGGTCGCGGGGCGAGGTGAGGTTGTACATGGGGGATCAACGCGCGCCGCATGCGCAAGGTTCCCGCCATGAGCGCCCGGATTACGGGCCTTCGTCAGATCAGTGGCCTTGGCATCGGGCTGCGCGAGGGGTCGACCCCGGCAATCCCGCAGAGCAGGTCGTAATCCAGCACTTCGAGCTGCCCGTTTGTCCACCGTGCCGCGCCGCCTTTGCGCAGGTGTTGCAGGGTCTTGTTGGTATGGACAAGCGAGAGGCCCAACGCGTCGGCCAGATCCTGCTGCCTGTAGGGCAGGGGCATCCGGCCATTGTCGGCGAGCCCCAGCGCGGCACAGCGGTCATGCAGGCGGATAAACGCGCAGGCGATGCGTCTGAGCCCGCTCATATGCCCGACGATGGCGAGGTTTTCGCCCAGAAGGTGCTCTTCGATCGCCGCCAGCCAGGTCAGGTCATAGGCGCGTTCGGGACAGTCGCGAAACAGCCGCCAGAGGTTTTTGCGGTCGAACACGCAGAGCTTCATCGGGGTGGCCGCTTCGACCGAATGCTGCATTTCCTTCATGACCCCGGCCTGAAGGCCGATGAAATCGCCGGGCAGGACGAAATTGATCACCTGCCGTTCACCGGATTTCAGCGTCTTGTAGCGTAGTCCCATCCCTTTGAGTGCGGTATAGAGCTGGGGGCTGTTGGCGCCTTCCAGCATCAG
The DNA here is from genome assembly GCA_964570675.1 of uncultured Roseovarius sp. Lineage (GTDB taxonomy): Bacteria > Pseudomonadota > Alphaproteobacteria > Rhodobacterales > Rhodobacteraceae > Roseovarius. The sequence goes on from CAZMZS010000022.1 coordinate 11,226, forward strand.
GGTGGTTCCCGCATCGACCATCAATTCGCCGGTCTTGAACCGCCGCATGAAATCCAGTTCCTGCTCCTTCATCGGTGAGAAAACGGAGCGTGGGCGCAGCGGGCAGTTCAGGCAGTCGGTGGTCATAAAAATTCTCTGTGTTATGTCCTATTTTAATGCATCGAGCCGCCGCAGGTTCCACATTGTGTTGAACCTGTTGATAGAAGAACCTGAAATTGAACATGTCTCATAGTGATACCCTTCAACCGGCAGCACCGGTCTATATTGTTCTGGAAAGCAACGCGCTGATCGCCGAGGACATCATCGGATCGCTCAGGGCGACCGGCCCGTGCCGGGTGATTCGCGCTGATCGCGCCGAGGAACTGGCCCCCAGTCTCGACAAGGAAGCGATGGTGACTGCTGCCTTTCTGGAAATGCCCTATCGCGAGCTTATGAAGTCCGATCTGCACCAGAGCCTGGCCGAAAGCGGTGCGAAGATCATCCTGACCATCGGCGAGGATGACGAGAGCGTCGTGCGCCAGCAGGGCTGGGGGATGCTGGTGCGCCCCTTCACCGAAGAGATGATCCGCGAAGCGCTATTGCCGCAGCGGGAGTCGGGCGCGCCCTGAGCGCGGCGGCGGTCGCCGCCACACCCAACTGTTCATCTGCGCGGATCGCGCGCGGCGCGCCCGGCCTGCATGCCGGTCGCGAAGCCTTCGGCGATCTGCACGAAGGGGTCTTGTCGCGCGGGCGCGTCGGCAGCAGGCCGAGGCGCTTCGGAAGAGCCGCCGACGGGCTGGCGCCCCAGCGCCATAAAGCCGAGCCCGAGGATCAGGTAGAGCGCGCCGATCGCCACGAATGCAATCAGAGCGCCCTCATAGGCGGCGATCACAATCCACAGACCCGCCGTCAGGAAGCCGAGCCCGATGATTGCAAAGATCACGCCGATCATCGCAAAAGCAGCCGAGCGCGCCGCTTGGCGCGCCCGCGTTTCGATACCAGTCAGAAAACCCGGCATGCGTTACTTCCGCCCGGTGATGAAGCCCAAAAGAAAGCCCATGCCGACCGCAAGACCCATGGCGGCGGCAGGTTGACTGCGTACGGCATCGGCGGCCTGGTGGCCCATTTCCTCGGCCTGATATTGCGCCGAATGCAATTGCTGCTGGCCCGCATCGCGCAGGTCGGCAGCCTTGCGGCGCGCGCCATTGACAGCCGAGTCACCCGATTGGCGGCCAAGGTCGTATAGCGTCTGCGAAATGGTCGAGATATCGGATCTCAGCGTGGCGATCTGTTCGGAAAGCTGCTCGATATCCGCGTCCGAAGTGTTCTTCGCTTGTGCCATTGCGATCTCCTTTCTTTGCTTGTGTTCCATCTTCAACGTCCGCGGCGGCGCTGGGTTCCATGCGGCCCCATGCGAATACCGGGTGTCCGGGAAAAGCCGGATTTTCGGGAACCAAGGGTCGGGTTCAGCGGTTTCAGGGGTATCGCAAACCGATTGATTGCAAAGGAGAATACCGATGCTTTATTGGGCACTGCTGTTTTTCATCGTCGCGCTGGTCGCGGGGGTTTTCGGATTTGGCGGGATCGCTTCGGCTTCGGCCGGGATCGCTCAGATCCTGTTCGTGATCTTCCTGGTCCTGTTCGTCGTCGCACTGGTTGCGCGCGCGCTGCGGGGACGGACCCCGTGACGGGCGAGCGGGAACTGGCGAGCGGGCGCAGAGAGTTTGAACCGCCCTGAAATCTGAAAAGCCCTGCGCGCGCTGACGTGCAGGGCTTTCCTTTGACAGTGCGGCGAATTCTTCCGGCGTCAGGCCTGAAGCGTCTCGGTGCTGGTGAAGAACATCGCCTGGCTCACCGCCGATTGCACCTGTTCTTCGGAATATGGCTTGGTGATGAGGAAGGCGGGTTCGGGGCGCTCACCGGTCAGGAGGCGCTCGGGGAAGGCGGTGATGAACACCACCGGCATATCGCCCAATTCCTCAAGTATATGGTTCACCGCGTCGATGCCCGAGGATTTGTCGGCCAGTTGGATATCGGCCAGAATCATGTCGGGCGGGTCGTGACGCGCCAGTTGGACGGCCTCGTCGCGTGTGCGGGCGACGCCGGTGACTTTGTGGCCGCTGCCTTCGACGATGGCACGTATATCCATTGCGATGATCGCCTCGTCCTCGATCAGCATGATGTTGCCGCGGATGGACTGTGCCATTTCCTTGCGGGCGATGGCGATCAGGTCTTCGGCCTCGGCGGGCTCGACGCCGACGATCTCGGCGATGTCGGGCGTGGTGAAGCCTTCGATACTGTGCAGCAACAGCGCCTCGCGGGTGTTGCGGGTCAGGCCCGAAAGGCGTTTCTGGGCACGCGCTTCGGGCGAGCCATCTTCGTCGGCGTCATCCACGGGTGAGCCCGACGACACCCAAATCCGGTTGAATGCCCTGAACAGCGCCACCTTCGGCGACAGGCCGGACTGAAAGATTTCCTGATCCTCAAGCAGAGCCTCGAGCGTGGCGGCGGCGTAATGGTCGCCGCTTTGCTGGCTGCCGGTCAGTGCGCGCGCATAGCGCCGCAGGAAGGGCAGCTCTTGGGCGATTTCCGCTGACATGTCGCGCCGGATGGTCGTTTCGGTCATGGGCTTCCTCGAAAAAAATTTCGTTTGCAGGGAACCAAACGCCGTCAGGCGTGTTAGGTTCCACGGTCGGGACGTAAAAAACGCGTCAGGCCCTGAATGGATCGCAGAACACAGTAAAATGGCAGAAAACAGCAGGACCTCAAAGTTGAACCAGCAGATAGACGACAATCTCAGACGCGTCTATTCGGACGCGTCAAGCGAGCCGGTTCCCGAACGGTTTACCAAGCTGCTGGAGCAACTGCGCCAGCAAGAACAGGGCGCGCGCGCCGAAGATCAGGACGAAGATCACCGGGCGGCGTCCGGGGATGACGACCATTGACCGACACGCAAGATCCAAGAGAGGAATTGATCGAGCATCTGCCCGCGATGCGGGCCTTTGCGATGAGCCTGACGCGCAATCCGGCGACGGCGGATGACCTTGTGCAGGACACGATCGTCAAGGCGTGGAGCAATTTCGACCGCTTTCAGCCGGGCACCAACCTGCGCGCCTGGCTGTTCACGATCCTGCGCAACACCTATTATTCCCTTTACCGCAAGCGTCGCCGCGAGGTCGAGGACCCCGAGGGGCAGATGGCGGGCGCGATATCGGAGAAACCGGCCCATGACGGGCATCTGGTGATGACCGATTTCCGCGAGGCCTTTGCCCAGTTGAGCGACGAGCAGCGCGAAGTGCTGATCCTGGTGGGCGCTGAGGGCTTTTCCTATGAGGACGCCGCAGAGATGTGCGGATGTGCGGTGGGCACGGTCAAGAGCCGCACCAACCGCGCACGCAAGCGGTTGGCCGAGCTCATGCATCTTGACGAGGATGAGGGCCTTGAGATGACCGATGCCGCCACGCTTGCCGTGGTGCAGGGAAATCCGGCTGCATGAGCGAGCCGCCACCGCGCAGAATGCTCAAGCCCGGTCTGGCCGTGCTTTTGGTGCTGGTTCTGAGCATCGCGATCCTGCCGCTTGGCCTGATATCGGTCTACCAGACATTGAAGGTGCTGGAGGAGCGTCGGTCATTGTCTGAAACCGCGTTGCTTGAACAGACCCAGCAGGCGGCGTCGGCGAGCCGCGAGGTGATCGGTTCCGCCGTCAGCGCGGCGGAGGCGCTGGCGCTGACGGTCTCGGCCTTCAGGGCGATTGACGGGCCTTGTGACGGGGTCATGCGGCGCATTGTCGAACAGTCACCCCATTACATGTTCGCAGGGTTCGTGGATGAGGATTTGCAACTGGTCTGCGCGTCGCGCGGCGAAGATCGCGATCTGACGGGGCTTGATGTCATCAAGACGCAACTGACCAGCCTCGACACCGAAATCCAGATGCAGCCGCTGTCGTTTCTGGGCGGAGCGGCCTCGGTCAATGTGATGGTGCCGGTCTTCGATGACGCGCAGTTCGTGGGCAAGGTGCTGATCGCGGTGCCGATCACGGCGCTCAATGCGTCACTGACGGGGCGCGCGCCGGATGTCGATCTGGTGCTGTTCCAGTCACAGGGCGAGATCATCGCGACACAGGATTTCAGCGATGACCGGCGCACGGTGCTGCCGATGAACACCACCCTTGGCGAATTGGCCGAACTGCCGCGCCATACGTTCCGCGAAGAAAACCGCGATGGCATGACACGTGACTTTGCCGTGGTGGCGATTGTGGACGGCAGCGTGTTCGCGCTGGGCAGTTGGGCGCCCCGCAGTCGCAGCCTGATCCTGCCGGGGTATGAAGAGGCGCTCGCGCTGTATTTTCCCATCATCATGTGGGTGATCGCCATCGGGGTGGCCTATGTCGGCGTGCATCGTCTGGTGATCCGCCACATAAGGCGGCTGCGGTCATGGATGCGCCTTTATGCGGCAGGGCGCGACGATCTTGAACAGGCGCGGCTGAACAATGCGCCCGAGGAACTCGAGGTCGTGGCCGAGGCGTTTCGCGCGATGACGCGGCGGCTTGACGAACAGGACCGCCGCCGCGAGGAGGACTTGCAGGAAAAGACGGTTCTTCTGCGCGAAGTGCATCATCGGGTGAAGAACAATCTTCAGCTTATTTCCAGCATCATGAACATGCAGATCCGCGCCACGCGCAGTGAAGAGGCCAAGCATCTTTTGCGCCGCGTGCAGGACCGGGTGATGGCGCTGTCGGCGATACATCGCTACCTCTACATGGCGCGCAAGCTGTCGATGGTGCGCGCCGACAAGCTTTTGCAGGAGATCATCGAGCAGTTGGTGATCGTCGGAACGCTGGACGAGACCGGGCAACAGATCAATGTCGCAACCGAGTTCGATCCGGTCGAGGTCGATCCGGATCAGTCGGTGCCGCTGTCGCTGCTGGCGGCCGAGGCGGCGATGAATGCGGTGAAATACAGCGGCGTCGTCAAGGGTGACGATGCCTGGATCAACATTGCCCTAAAGAATGTCGGGGAGGATGCGCTGTGCCTGAGCGTGGTGAATTCGCGCGCCCCGGCCAGCGAGGCGGAGACGGGTGATGATTCCGACGGGTCGGGCCTTGGGTCGCGCCTGATCGAGTCATTCGTGTCGCAACTGAACGGAGTGCTGGATATCAATGAACCAGAGGGGCGTTTCGAGTTGCATGTCACATTTCCGCGGGCATGGCCCGACATCCGCGCGAACGAGGACTGACGCGACCGATTCTGTGCGCCCCGGAACCTTTCCGCCCCGGTCGCGTTGATTCCGTGCAACATTGATCGGAGAGATTCATGACACTGAAGCCAGCTTTTCTTTTACCCTTGGTCGCGCTGACGACGCTCGGCGCTCTTGCCGCCTGCGAGACCGTCGAAGGTGCGGGCGAGGATATCGAAGCTGCGGGGCAGGCTGTCGGTCAGGCGGCCGAAGAGGCCGATGATTGACGATTGGTGCAAGGTCGCCCCCAGGCGCGGGCGGCCTTGGCCGTTTCCGGTTCGCATTGGTGTGCGTTGAATCAAAGTATGGTGGCCACACCGCCCACCGCCAGCGCCGCCAGCAGCATCCCCACCAGCACCAGCAGCCCGTCGCGCGCGAACATCCCCGCTGCAAGGACGCCGATGACCCCGCCGAGGATCGAGGAGGTGAAGGGCACCAGTTCCAGAAGCGGGATGATCGCGCCGAGAAAGAAGCAGACCGCCTGCGGCAGGATCGAGAACGGTGTCGTGACCAGCATGGAAAACCGTTGGCGCGTCATGTCATCAAGCCAGCGTGCCGGAATCCGAAACCAGTTGACGACCTTACAGGCGCGCTGCGAGCTCATGCTTCTTCGGCGCAGCCAGGCAGGCAGCCATAATGTCGGGCGGCGCAGCATCATCTGCGCCGAGACTGACGCGATGAGGATGCCGCAGACAGTCGTGAAGCCCGGAACGCCGCTGAGCGGCGAGACCAGTGCAAGCGCGGGCACCATCAGCAGCGGCGTATAGCTGGCATATCCGATGGCGTCGATCACCTCGCCCAGGCTGGAACTTTCGCCGTCAAGCGCGCGCTCGGCGGAATCGATCACTTCGATGGCCCCGAAGGACGCTTTCCGGCGTGAGTCTCGTGCGTTTCTCATGAAGCGCCAACGCGCGCATCGCGTTCCGGTTCCCACCGTGATTATGCGGGTCATCACGCGCCAAAGGCGGGTGTTTGCCAAAGCGCGGGCACGCAAGCTTATGAAATCAAATGAAAGATGTCATCTTTGCGGGTGGCAGCGTGGCGTCAGGAACCAAAGCCGACAGGTCGCGTTGACGCTCTGAACAACCGAGCATTGGGTCAACGCCATCCGGCGCAGCACCCTCTCGTGAATGAAAGGAGACGACCATGAAACTTCTTTGGAGCACCGCACTCTGCGCAGGCCTGGCATTGGGTGTCGCGCCCCTGAACGCCCAGGAAAAGACCCTCTCCGACGTTGACGTGACATCGGATCTGAGCGCATTCGAGGAAAGCAACGCGCTGGAATTCTGGCCCGACCTGACCGAGGACCTGGGCAAGGCGATCGCCTCGCATGTGAATATCGACGATCAGGCCGAAGCGCCGCGCATGGTGGTTGAGATCAACAACGTCGCCATCGACGGCGAGGCCGTCCTGCCGGAGTCGGGCGAGTTCAACCAGATCGAAGGCACGGTCGCCATGCATCCCTCGAGGAAGGCGGGCAGCAACACCGAAACGGATGCGGAACTGCCGCCCAAGGGCAGCTACGCGTTGAAGGTGAGCGCCAAGGCGGCCGAGGGCGAAGCGCCGGAAGGCTGGGTTATCATTCCGCCTTCGGAAGGTGATTTCTACAACGTTCTGATCAATGCCTATGCGATGGAAGTTGTCGAGCGGATAGACCAGTAGACATCCCCGGCTTTCATAAGGCCCAACGGAGTGATGATGATCCGCCGCGCCCTGAATCCGCGCGGCGGATTGTCGTTTGAGCGTCGCCTGTTTGCCTTGCCGCGCGGCTCTGGTATTCGGGCGCCATGAGCACGCATCTGACCCAAGACGCGATCACGCGGATGTTCACCGGCGCCGATGGCACCTATGCCTTTGCGCGTTGGGGTCGCCCCATTGCGCCCATCGTCTTCGGGGTCGAGGACAGCACGCTGGACGTGGTCAAGGGTGCGATCGAGGCGGTGGTCGCGCTGGCCGGTCACCAGATGGCCGAGACCGACCCCGAACTGGGCGTGAACCTGATGATCTTTTTCTTTCGTGACTGGCACGAACTGACCGAGCTGCCCGATCTTGACCGGCTGGTGCCCGATCTCGGGCCGCTTGTCGGGCGGCTGGAGGCGGCGGGGGCGAACCAGTATCGCATTTTCCGCTTTGACGAGGATGGCGCGATCAAGGCCTGTTTCGTGTTCCTGCGCATGGATGAGGACATGGCCGCGCTGCCCGCCGAGACGCTGGCCTTGAGCCAAGTGGTGCAAAGCGCGCTTTTGTGGTCCGAGACGGCCTTCCGTGATGCCTCGCCGCTGGCAAAGATGCCGGATAGCGGCACGGTGATCCTGCGCCCGGATATCGCCGCGCTGATCCGTGCGGCCTATGACCCCGCCATGCCCTCTGCCAGCCACGATGCCAGCCATGCCCTGCGCCTTGCCGCACGGGTGACGCCGCGATAGGGCGCGTGATGAGGCTGTTCGTTGCCATTGATCTGCCGCCGGTGACGCGCGCCGCGCTGACGCGGCTGCAAGGCGATCTGCGCGTCGGGCGCCATGCGGACCCCGATACATTCCATGTCACGCTGGCCTTTCTGGATGACCAGGACCTGCCATTAGCCGAGGCTGTCCACGAGACCCTTTCCGAAATCGATATGCCGGAGTTCACATTGCATATCAAAGGGCTAGACGTTTTCAACCGGGCGCGCCCGCGGCTTGTCTTTGCGGGCGTCGAGCGCAGCGATCCGCTGGTCGCGTTGCATCGCAAGGTGCGCAGCGCTTCGATGGAGGCGGGGATCGCGCTGCAGCGCCAGAGGTTTCGCCCGCATGTGACGCTGGCGCGCTTTCCCCGGGAAATGCCGCGCCATGAGCTGGACCGGCTGGGCGCATTTCTTGAGGCGCATGGCGATCTTGATCTTGAACCTTTCGAGGTGGCCGAGTTCGGGCTTTACCGTTCGATCCTTGGGCCGGACGGGGCGGTTCATGAGCGCCTTGCGGCATATGAGCTGCGCGACCGCGACGATCTGGAGCTGAAAACGCCTTGACCCCCGCGCCGGTTTGCGGCCCTCTGTCGCCGTAACGGTCGAGGCGCGGCGCAAGAACCGCCCGCCTGAATATCGCGGGGCACGGAATGGCGAAGAAAAGCGGCGAGACCATCGACTTTTCAAAGGCGTCGGGGCCAAGGGGCGGTGAGCATGTCTTTGCGGTGCGGGTCTATTACGAAGACACCGACATGGCCGGTATCGTTTATTATGCCAATTACCTCAAGTACATAGAACGCGCCCGCAGCGATTGGGTGCGCGAGATGGGTGTTGATCAGAACGCGCTGCGCGACGAGGATGGCATCGTCTTTGCGGTGCGCCGCGTCGAGGCCGATTACCTGATCCCGGCAAGATTTGACGACATGCTGGAAGTGCGCACGCGCACCCTGGCGGTAACCGGCGCGCGGCTCATCATGGAGCAGATTGTGATGCGCGGTGAAGAAACGCTGTTCAGTGCGGTGGTCACGGCTGTCTGCATCAACGAGGCGGGCCAGCCTGCGCGCCTGCCGGCCAATATCCGGCTTCTGCTGCACTAGGGACGTCCGGCGGTTATCCGCCGGAACCGCGCGGTTTGGCGAAAATCGTCACCGGTAACGCGGATGTTGTTGGCTTTCCCCTTGGAATTCGGATAGTTTCTTCCTCAATAAGGCCTGAAAACAAGGCCACCGAGAGAAAAGAGCAGGCAATATGGAAGCAGAAACCCTGGCATTGGCACAGGAGATTGATTTCTCCATGTGGGCGCTTTTTGCACGCGCCACCCTGATCGTGAAACTGGTGATGCTCATGCTGATCGTGGCCTCGTTCTGGGCATGGTCGATCATCATCCAGAAGCTGATCACTTATCGCAAGGCGCGTCGCGAGGCCGAGATTTTCGACCGCAGGTTCTGGTCGGGCGAGCCGCTCGATGAACTGTTCGAGGAGATCGGACCGGACCCGGCGGGGCAATCCGAGCGGATATTCGCCGCAGGCATGATGGAGTGGCGACGCAGTCACCGCACCGATGGCGCGCTGATCGCCGGGGCGACGGCGCGGATCGACCGGTCGATGGATGTCGCGATCGCCAAGGAAAGCGAGCAGTTGCAAAGCGGCTTGTCGGTGTTGGCCACAGTGGGGTCGACCGCGCCCTTCATCGGCCTGTTCGGCACGGTCTGGGGCATCATGAATGCCTTTATCGAGATCGCCGAGCAGCAGAACACCAACCTTGCCGTTGTCGCGCCCGGTATCGCCGAGGCGCTGCTGGCGACGGGGCTGGGTCTTCTGGCGGCCATCCCGGCGGTGATCTTCTATAACAAGCTGAGTGCCGATTGCGACCGGATCGTGGCCAATTACGAGGCCTTCGCGGACGAATTCGCAACCATCCTCAGCCGTCAGCTGGATTCCTGAGCGATGGTTGCAGGTGTCATTCAGAAATCGGGCGAGAACGGGCGCAGACGGCGCGGGCGCGGGCGTTCGCGCCCGATGGCCGAGATCAACGTCACGCCCTTTGTCGACGTGATGCTGGTGCTGTTGATCATCTTCATGGTGGCCGCGCCGCTGATGACGGTGGGCGTTCCCGTGGAGCTGCCCAAGACCGCCGCCAACGCCTTGCCGGGCGAGGAGGAAGAGCCGCTGTCGGTGACGATCACCAGCGAGGGCGTGGTGATGATCCAGACCACGGAAGTGGCGCGGGACGAGTTGATCGGACGGCTGCGCGCGATCGCCGCCGAGCGTGACAGCACGCGGGTCTATCTGCGCGCGGACGGTGTGGTTCCCTATGCGGATGTGATGCAGGTGATGGGTGCTCTCAATCGCGGCGGGTTTTCCAATATCGGGCTGGTGACGGATACCGGCGGGCCCGATCTGGACAACCGGGGCGGCTGAAGGCGCTGGCGTGAACACCGGGCAGATCATATCCGGGGCAGGGCATCTGGCTCTGATGGGCTGGGCGCTGTTCGGTGGCGCCTTTCAGTCCGAGCCGCTGCCGTTCCAGGTGACCGAGGTCACGGCCATATCGGCCGAGGAGTTCGCGGCGCTGAGCAATGCGCCGAACAATCCCGAGGCGGTGGCAAATGTGGATACGCCCGAACCGCCCGCCGAAGGCGAGGGGGTGCCCGAGCTGAGCGCGACCGAGGATGCAACGCCCGAGATGAGCCAGCCCGAAGCAAGCGAGACGCCGCCTGCAGATACCGTGCCCGAACCTCAGGAGCCGCCCGCGCCCCTGCCCGAGGCCGAGGTGAGCGATGCACCCCCCGTCCTGACGCCTCCCGAAGAGGATGTCGCGGCGCTGGTGCCCGAGGTGTCGCCGCGCCCGCAGCCGCGACCCGCGCCGCGTGTCGCGCCCGAGCCCGTGGCGCAGCCAGACCCGGATGTCGAGATCGACGAGGTCGATCAGCAGGAGACCACGCCCGATGCCGAGGCCGCCGAAACCGTCAAAGAGGACACCCGCGAGACCGCCCGCGAGGAAGCCACCACCGAGATCGTGACCGAGGCCGAGGAAAACGACCTGGCCAGCGCCGCGCCGACGCGATCGCCCCGGCCCCGCACGCGGCCCGAAACGCCCGCAACCGAAGCCGAACCCACACAAGACGCCCCGGCGCCGAGCGAGCCGGAAACAGACGAGAATGCGGTGAACAATGCGCTGGCCGAGGCGTTGGGGCAGGGCCAGGCGCAGACCGGCGGCACCGATCAGGGCGCGCCTTCGGGGCCGCCGCTGACGGCTGGCGAAAAGGATGCGCTGCGCGTGGCGGTGCAGAATTGCTGGAATGTGGGTTCGCTCAGTTCCGAGGCGCTGCGTACCACGGTGGTCGTCAGTGTCACCATGAGCGAGGATTCGCGCCCGGTGACCAGCTCGATCGAGATGCTGAGCGCCTCGGGTGGTAGCGGCAGCGCGGCCAAACAGGCTTACGAGGCGGCGCGGCGCGCGATCATCCGTTGCGGTGCGAGTGGCTTTAATTTGCCGAAAGACAAGTATGATCATTGGCGTGACATTGAAATGACGTTCAATCCGGAGAGAATGAGGATCAAATGAAGCATTACGTGATGACCCTCCTGGCGGCCCTCATGCTGTGGACGCTGCCCGCGGTGGCCCAGAACGGGCCGCTCCGGCTTGAACTGACCGAGGGCGTGATCGAACCGATGCCATTTGCGGTGCCGGAATTCGTCGCGGATGATGCCGCAGGGGCCGAGATGGGCCGCCGGATCGCCCAGGTCGTGGCGGCCGACCTGACCGGGACCGGGCTGTTCCGGGAGATTCCGCAGGATGCCTTCATCAGCCGTGTGACCAGTTTTTCGAGTCCCGTGCAATTCGCCGACTGGAAGGCGATAAATGCGCAGGCGCTGGTCACAGGGGCGGTGACACTGGACAGCACCGGCAAGCTGGTGGTGCGGTTCCGCCTTTATGATGTGTTCGCCGGTCAGGAACTGGGCGACGGGTTGCAACTGGTGGGCACGCAGGACGGCTGGCGGCGCATCGCGCACAAGGTGGCCGATCAGGTTTACAGCCGGATCACCGGCGAGGCGCCCTATTTCGACAGCCGTGTGGTGTTCGTTTCCGAAACCGGCCCCAAGGATCAGCGCGCCAAGCGGCTGGCAATCATGGATTACGACGGCGCGAATGTGAGCTACCTGACCGGTTCCTCGTCGATCGTGCTGGCGCCGCGCTTTTCGCCCAGTGGCGACCGCATCCTTTATACCAGCTACGAAAGCGGCTTTCCGCGGATATACGTTATGAATGTGGGGTCGGCGCAGCGCCGCGCGCTTGAGCAGCAGGAAGGCTCGATGAGTTTCGCGCCGCGCTTTGCGCCGGACGGGCGCACCGTTGTCTATTCGATGACACGCGGCGGTAATACCGACCTTTACAGCATGGATATCAACAGCGGCGCCGGCACGCGCCTGACCACGGCGCCCTCGATCGAGACCGCGCCCAGCTTCAGCCCCGATGGCCGCCGGATCGTGTTCGAATCCGACCGCTCGGGAAACCAGCAGCTTTACGTGATGCCGGCGAACGGCGGCGAGGCGCAGCGCATCAGCTTCGGGCAGGGGCGTTATGGCACGCCGGTCTGGTCGCCGCGCGGCGATCTGATCGCCTTTACCAAGCAATCCAAGGGCCGTTTTCATATCGGGGTGATGCGGGTCGATGGCAGCGAAGAGCGCTTGTTGACGGCATCCTTCCTGGAAGAGGGGCCGACATGGTCCCCGAACGGGCGCGTCATTATGTTCACACGCGAAACGCAGGGTGCGCAGGGCAGCGCCAGCCTCTATTCGGTGGACATCACGGGGCGAAACCTGCGCGAAGTGCCGACCGACACCGGAGCGAGCGATCCGTCGTGGTCGCCGTTGCAGGATTAGACGAGCCGCGGCGCTGCGCGCATTTCCAAGGCGTTGGCGCTGTGGTAGGATCAAACACGGGCATGACACTATAAACGAGTGGGGCAATAGAATGAATTATCTGAGCAAGACGATCCTGCTATGTGCAGGCATGGCGCTGGCCGCCTGTTCGAATCCTGACCGGTTCGCCGATGGCAGCGGCGGTGCCGGGGGCATGAATAACGGCGTCGGGGCCGGTATGGCCGGTTCGGCGCAGGACCCTGCATCGCCGGTCTATTTTCAGCAGACGGTCGGTGACCGGGTGCTGTTCGCGGTCGATCAGTCGACCCTGTCAGCCGAGGCGCAGGCGACGCTGGACGGACAGGCGCAATGGCTGATGACCAACAGCGATTATTCGGCCGTGATCGAAGGCCATGCCGACGAGCAGGGCACGCGCGAATACAACCTTGCGCTGGGCGCGCGGCGCGCGAACTCGGTGCATGAGTATCTTGTCAGCCGCGGCGTTGCGGATAACCGCCTGAAGGTGGTGAGCTATGGCAAGGAACGCCCGATCGAGCTCTGTGCCGACGAGGCGTGCTATTCCAAGAACCGCCGCGCGGTGACGGTGATCTCGGCCGTGCCGAGCAGCTGATCCCTTTGAAGGAGAGCATCGGATGCGCCGGTTCATCGCCGTTCTGACCCTTGTAACGCTGAGTTTTCCCCCGGTTTCGGGGGCGCAGGCCAATGACGAGACGCTTGCGGATATCCGCCAAGAGCTGTCGGTACTCTATGTCGAGCTGCGCAAGCTCAAGCGGGAGCTGAACACCACCGGGTCCGCAGGGCAACTGAGTTCCGGCGGCACCTTGCTGGACCGGGTGAACGCGATCGAAAGCGAGTTGCAGCGCCTGACGGCGAAGACCGAGCAACTGGAACATCGTGTACAGAGCGTTGCCGAGGATGGCGCGAACCGGATCGGTGATCTGGAATTCCGCCT
>CAZMZS010000022.1:24821-30704 GCA_964570675.1 uncultured Roseovarius sp.
GCCGCCGAGCAGTTCGCCACCTTCCAGCGAAGTTATCCCGGCGGGCCGCTGACGGCGCGCGCCGGTTTGCTGCGCGGTGAGGCGCTTGAGAAATCCGGCCAGCTGAAAGAGGCCGCGCGCGCCTATCTCGACACGTTCAGCGCCGATCAGGCCGGACCCGATGCGCCCCAGGCGCTGTCGCGGCTGGGCTGGGCGCTGGGTCAGTTGGGGCAGGTCGAACAGGCCTGCGTGACGCTGAGCGAGGTCGGCAATCGCTTTCCCGATTCCGCGGCGGTATCGGATGCGCGCGCGACCATGTCCGACCTGGGGTGTCAGTGACGGGCAGCGCCTCGGCATTGCTGGCGCAGATTCAGGCCCATTTCGGGCCCAGGCCACCCGCGCGGCTGGGCGTAGCGGTTTCGGGTGGCAGTGATTCGGTCGCACTTCTGGTTTTGCTGGACGATTGGCGCCGTTTGGGTGGGCCGGATCTTTGTGTCGTTACCGTGGATCACGGGCTGCGGCCGGAAGCCGCCGACGAGGCGGCAAAGGTGGCGCGGCTTTGCGCGAAGCTGGGGCTGGCGCATGACATCCTGACGTGGACAGGCTGGGACGGACAGGGCAACCTTCAAGACAGGGCGCGGCGCGCGCGCTACGATCTGATGGCTGAGTGGGCGCGCAGCAAGGGGGTCGCGCATGTTGCGCTGGGCCATACGGCGGATGATCAGGCGGAAACTTTCCTCATGCGTCTTGCGCGCGACGCCGGGGTTGACGGTCTGTCGGCGATGGCGCCCTGCCGCATGATCGCGGGCGTCGGTTTTTACCGCCCGCTGATTTCGGTGACGCGCACGGCCCTGCGCGAGGAGTTGCGTGCGCGCGACATTGGTTGGAGCGACGATCCGAGCAACGAGGACACTGCCTATGAGCGGGTGCGCGCCCGCGCCGTGCTGGCAGAGTTGGCGCCGCTCGGGATCACGCCCGAGGGGCTGTCGCGCGTGGCGCGGCGGCTGGGCGATGTGCGCGCGACCCTTTATTCATATGCGTCCCAAGCCGCGCGCGACCTTGTCGAGGTGCAATCGGGCGATCTGGTGATCGGCCCTGTCGGCCTTGCCGGACTGCCCCCCGAAGTGGCGCGGCGGCTGCTTTTGGGGGCGCTCGACTGGATCAGCGGTGCCGGCTACGGGCCGCGTGGACGGGCGATGGATGACCTCATGCAGGCGATTGGCGAGGGGCGGGACATGACCTTGCATGGCTGCCTGGTCTGTCCGCGCAAAAGCGGCGTGCGGATCACCCGTGAATGGAAGGCGGTCGAGTTGCTGCGCGTTCCGGCCGGAGAGGTCTGGGACGGTCGCTGGCGCCTTGAAGGCCCCGAATGCCCACGCGGCGCCGAGATCGCCGCACTTGGCCCCGAGGGCCTGGCCGCCTGCGACGAACGGGCGCAAGATGGCTTGCCGGCGGCGTCCCTGATGGCGTCTCCGGCGTTGTGGCACGGGGCGGAACTGCTGGCGGCACCGCTGGCGGGACGTGGCGGGGAATGGCGCGCGCGGCTGATCCGCGACGAAGAAGCCTACCTTGCGTCTTATTTATCTCATTGAAGATACGGGCGTGATCTCTATTTTAGACTGATGGGTTTCATGATAGGCCCTCGCCATCCGAATTTTGAGGAGAATTTCCTTGGGTAACGCAAGAAACATCGCCTTCTGGCTGGTCCTGTTCCTGCTGATCCTGGCGCTGTTCAATCTGTTCAGCGGTCCGGGCAACACGCTCCAGAGCAAGGCGATCAAGTATTCCGAGTTCATCACCGCTGTGGACGCGGGTGATGTCAGCCAAGTGACATTGGACGGCGAGAATGTGCGCTTTCGCGGTGCGGATGGGAAGGAATACGTTACCATCAAACCCCAGGATGCGGAACTGACCAACAAGCTGATCGATGCCGACATCCCCATCAGCGCTGAGCCGCAGGAGCAATCGGGCTTCCAGACCTTCCTGATCTCGCTTCTGCCATTTGTCCTGCTGATCGGTGTGTGGATCTATTTCATGAACCGCATGCAGGGCGGCGGCAAGGGCGGCGCGATGGGCTTTGGCAAGTCCAAGGCCAAGATGCTGACCGAAAAGCATGGCCGCGTGACCTTTGACGACGTGGCCGGGATCGACGAGGCCAAGGAAGAGCTTGAAGAGATCGTCGAATTCCTGCGCAACCCGCAGAAATTCAGCCGCCTCGGCGGCAAGATTCCCAAGGGTGCGCTGCTGGTGGGACCTCCGGGCACCGGTAAGACACTTCTCGCGCGTGCCATCGCGGGCGAGGCAGGTGTGCCGTTCTTCACCATCTCGGGCTCGGATTTCGTGGAAATGTTCGTTGGTGTCGGTGCCAGCCGTGTGCGCGACATGTTCGAGCAGGCCAAGAAGAACGCGCCCTGTATCGTCTTCATCGACGAGATCGACGCCGTTGGCCGCCATCGCGGCGCGGGCTATGGCGGGGGCAATGACGAGCGCGAACAGACGCTCAACCAGCTTCTGGTCGAGATGGACGGTTTTGAATCCAACGAAGGCGTGATCATCATCGCCGCGACCAACCGCAAGGACGTTCTGGACCCTGCGCTGCTGCGCCCCGGTCGTTTCGACCGCCAGATCACCGTGCCCAATCCCGATATCAAGGGGCGCGAGAAGATCCTGGGCGTTCATGCGCGCAAGACGCCGCTTGGCCCGGATGTGGATCTGCGGATCATCGCCCGCGGCACGCCCGGCTTTTCGGGTGCTGACCTTGCCAACCTGGTCAACGAGGCGGCGCTGATGGCCGCGAGGGTCGGTCGCCGTTTCGTGACGATGGAAGATTTCGAGAACGCCAAGGACAAGGTCATGATGGGCGCCGAGCGCCGCTCGATGGTGCTGACCGACGATCAGAAGGAAAAGACCGCCTATCACGAGGCCGGACATGCGATCGTCGGGCTGGAACTGCCCAAATGCGACCCGGTCTACAAGGCCACGATCATCCCGCGCGGGGGCGCTCTGGGCATGGTGGTCAGCCTGCCCGAGATCGACCGCCTGAACTGGCACAAGTCTGAATGCGAGCAGAAGCTGGCGATGACCATGGCGGGCAAGGCGGCCGAAATCCTGAAATACGGTCCTGATGACGTGTCCAACGGACCGGCGGGCGATATCCAGCAGGCCAGCGGCCTTGCACGCGCCATGGTTCTGCGCTGGGGCATGTCGGACAAGGTCGGCAATGTCGATTACGAACAGGCCCACGAGGGTTACATGGGCAATGCCGCTGGCGGTTTCTCGATTTCGGCCCATACCAAGGAACTGATCGAGGACGAGGTCAAGCGCATGATCGACGAGGCCTATGATCAGGCCCACAAGATCCTGACCGAAAAGAAGGAAGAGTGGGACCGGCTGGCGCAGGGGCTTCTGGAATACGAGACCCTGACCGGAGAGGAAATCGCACGGGTCATCCGTGGCGAGCCGCCCGAGTCCGACGACGACAGCGACGGTTCGCCCGAGAAGGAAGACAAGCCCTCGCTGACCGCGATTCCCAAGACGAAGCCCAAGGCCGCGCCCGGAAAACTGGGCGATGGCGGGCCGGAGCCCGAGCCCTCGGCGTGAGCGGCGTGGCCGCCTCTTCAGACTGGAATCCCGGAGCCTATGCA
This sequence comes from uncultured Roseovarius sp., assembly GCA_964570675.1. GTDB lineage: Bacteria > Pseudomonadota > Alphaproteobacteria > Rhodobacterales > Rhodobacteraceae > Roseovarius. Next base: position 28,445 of record CAZMZS010000022.1, read on the forward strand.
AGGTTCCGGGATTTGCGGTTGCGTCCCGGTCTGGACCTGCTGAATGCGGTCAGCCGGATGGGTGCGGGCGATCTCATCGACCTTGGCTGCGGCAATGGCGCGCTTGGCGAGGCGCTAAAGGCGCGTGCGGGCGGGCGCGAGGTGATCGGTGTCGATGCGTCGCCGGCGATGCTGGAAAAAGCGCAGCAGATGCCCGGCTATGACAGCCTGCAACGCGCCGATATCATGGAATGGCATCCGCGCCGCGCGCCGGGCCTGATCTTTTCCAATGCCGTGCTGCACTGGGTGGGCAACCACGAAGACCTGATGCCGCGCCTTGCTGGGCTGTTGGGTAAGGGCGGCACGCTGGCGGTGCAGATGCCGCATCAGAACAAGGCGCCCTCGCATCGCGTCTGGCTGAGCCTCGTCGAGGAACTGTTCCCCGGACGGATCGGCAAGATGGGCACGCCCGGCGTCATGGCACCGGTCAAATACGAAGAGCTTCTGTCGCGGCGTGGGCAGTTCCGCCTTTGGGAGACCGAGTATTACCAGCGCCTTGTCGCTGAGGCGGGCAGCCATCCGGTGCGCCGCTTCACCGAAAGCACCTATGCGCGCCCGGTTCTCGAGGCGCTGGACAAGGACGAGAAGGCCGATCTGATCCGCCGCTACGAAGAGGTCATGCATGCGGCCTATCCCGTCAGGCCCGATGGATCGGTGCTGTTCCCGTTCCGGCGGATGTTCTTTACGCTGACCGTCTGAACAGCCACTGATGCAGCGGCGCACATTTTGTCATTTGACCGGGCGCGTGCAACACGGGAAAGTTGTGTTCGAAGCTCTTTGACAAGGATGCATCATGCCAGCACTTTTGCCCACCGATTTCACCGCCCGCATCACCAGGCTTGGAAGGGTCGCGCACCGCGAGGCGAGCCTGTGTGCCGAACCACTGTCCGAGATCATGGCCACATATGCAGGGGTCGAAGGCGAGGAACATGCAGGGCTCACGCGGCCTTCGTGCAGCCGCGTGACGCAGCAATATCCGCGCGGTACAGACATCCGCAATGTGCGGCAATTTTCGGTCCTTTCCGCCGAGGAACTGGCGCTGATCGCCGCCGATATGGGGCTCGATCATCTTGAGCCCGCTTGGGTCGGGGCGTCGATCGTGCTTGAGGGAATCGATGATTTCACCCATCTGCCGCCCTCGTCGCGCCTGCAGTCCGAAAGCGGCACGACCCTTGTCGTGGATATGGAGAACCGTCCCTGCCATCTGCCGGCGAAACCCATCGACGAACATGCGCCGGGCAAGGGGCGGGGCTTCAAGGCGGCGGCCGAGGGGCGGCGCGGCGTGACTGCCTGGGTCGAGCGCGAGGGCACCCTGAGGCTGGGCGACATCCTGCGCCTGCATGTTCCCGATCAGCGCCCTTGGGCGCATATGGCCCAAGCCACGGGCCACTAGGTCCGGGCGTCTTGCGGCGCGCCAAGGTTCCCATGCGACACCGGGTTGCCGGGCAGCGCGCGCTGTTTCCGATCAGAAACCACGCTGCGACGAGCCGCCGCAACACGCACCGATTATGTCGGAATTGCGTGCTGCGCGGCCGGGCAAAGCCGATATGTGCGACATAGGGAAACTTCACCGCCTTCGGCCCGTGCGAGGAAACATCATGAGCTACAAGTCCGACATCGAGATCGCCCGCGAAGCCAACAAGAAGCCGATCCAGGAGATCGGCGAGAAACTTGGCATCCATAGCGACCACCTTTTGCCCTATGGCCACGACAAGGCCAAGATCAGCCAGGATTTCATCAATTCCGTTCAGAGCAACGAGAACGGCAAGCTGATCCTCGTAACCGCGATCAACCCGACACCGGCGGGCGAGGGCAAGACCACGACCACCGTGGGTCTGGGCGACGGGTTGAACCGGATCGGCAAGAAGGCCGCGATCTGCATCCGCGAAGCCAGCCTCGGGCCGTGCTTTGGCATGAAGGGCGGCGCGGCTGGCGGCGGCTATGCGCAGGTTGTTCCGATGGAAGAGATGAACCTGCATTTCACCGGGGATTTCCACGCCATCACCACCGCGCATAACCTGCTGAGCGCAATGATCGACAACCACATCTACTGGGGGAACGAACTGGGCATCGACGAGCGCCGCGTCGTCTGGCGCCGGGTGCTGGACATGAATGACCGGGCGCTGCGCGATACCGTCACGTCGCTTGGCGGGGTCTCGAACGGCTTCCCGCGCCAGACCGGGTTCGACATCACCGTCGCCTCCGAGGTGATGGCGATCCT
>CAZMZS010000023.1:0-30240 GCA_964570675.1 uncultured Roseovarius sp.
ACATGGCGCCGCCACGCTTGCTTTGTCTTGGTGTTTCAAGTGACTCGCAAAGTGTCTGACGTCCGTGCTTTTGGAACAGGTTTGATGCTTTCCTGATGGCGGATTCCCGGGTGAGCCGTTTCAGGGCATCGGCGTTATCCGTATTTGGCGATGAATGCCTCGATATCGAGGGCGCGAATGTCTGGCAGGGCGGCGCGATAGGCGTCGCGGGTCCAGTCCCAGACCGCGATCCGCATCAATGCCTCGGCCTGTGCCTGCGGGAAGCGGCGCTTGATGAACCGGGCGGGCACGCCCCCGACAACCGTGTAGGGCGCGACATCACGCGTGACCACTGCACCCGCGCCAAGAACCGCCCCGGTGCCGATGGTCACCCCCGCCGTCACCGTCACCCCGTGGCCGATCCAGACGTCGTGGCCGACCGTCACATGATCCGCCCTGCGCCATTCGAAGAAATCGCTGTCGTCTTCGCCCAGACCGTAGGCCTCGGCGCGGTAGACGGAGTGATGTTGGATCGCGCGCCAGGTGGGGTGGTTGCCAGGGTTGATGCGGGTGGCGTTGGCGATGGAACACATCTTGCCGATGGTGGCCCAGACCACATGGCAGTCCTGCGTGATATAGGACCAATCGCCCATTGCGCTTTCGCGCATGACGGTGCCGCGCCCGACCTCGGTCCACACCCCGAGCGTGCAGCCTTGGACCTTGGCCTCGGGGTGGATATTCGGCGCCTCGGAGAGCGGCGATTTCGCGCCCGCGCCACTCATGCCGGCATTCCGGCGGGCTGACGGTGCAAGCGGATTTCGGGTGCGACGGGACGCAGGACGGTGGCCCCGTTCAGGCAGGCAGGTTCGATCAGCGCCTTGACCGCGCACAGGCCGAGATCTGGAAAATCCAACCCCATGCCGTAAAAGTAGGCGGCGCGAAACCCCGGCTTCGGGTTCGGCGCGGGGCGGATGTCGCGGGTGCCCATCTTCAGGTGGTGGGCGATATCCCAGGTCTGAACCGCACCGTCGATCCGGGTGAGCACCCAGCAATGGCCGTCCTCGCATCGCCCCTGCTTTTCTTGCGGGAAAAAGAAGCCGGTGACGTAGCCCGCCTCGATCCCGACCGCGCGCAGCGCCGCGAGGAAATAGGTGTTGATATCGACGCATGAGCCTTCTGTCAGGCCGCAGCCAAGGGCCGGGATCGCGTCGTGCCCGTCGTTGAAGCGCGCTGCGGGGTGGCCGTAGGTAAAGCGCTCGGCGGTGGCGCAAGCGATGGCGACCGCGCGTGCCAGCCCGGTCTGATCCGCTGCGATCCCGGCCACTTCGGCGCGCAGGGCGTCGGCGGTGCGGGTGAAGCGCGACGGGTGCGGTGTGAAGAGCGCCTCGGGATAGGAGCCTTGCGCTTCGGTGAAGGACCAGCGCACGGCCAGATCCGGCGCATCCGGCATGACGCAAAGCACGGTCTGGCCGGTCGTGGCCTCGGTGATCTGGCGAACGGCACCGCCAGTGACGGCGACCCCGTTGCAGACCGCGTCCGGCGCGGACAGGCCGCCGGGGATCAGAACCTGCGTCGTGCCCTCGGGTAGATGCGCGGACCATGTGATGCTGAAATCGTTCATCTCGCCAACTCCGATATGCCGATCAGCCGCGATCTCAGCAAAGCCGACAACCAGTCGATCAGATAAACCATCGCGATGATCAGGAAGATGATCGACCACGCCTCGTCCCATTTGTATGCGCTGATCCTGTCCGCCAGCAGAAAGCCGATGCCCCCTGCGCCGACAATGCCGAGGATCGTGCCGGAGCGTACGTTCGATTCGAAGTTGTAGAGCAGGATCGACAGGATCACCGGGTTGACCTGCGGCGCGATGGCGAACCGGATCTGTTGCATGCGCGAGCCGCCGGAGGCCTTCACCCCGTCAATCGGCTTGGAGGAGGTGTTTTCCAGCGCCTCGGAGAAGAGCTTGGCGAATGTGCCGATCTCGGACACCGCGATGGCGAGAATGCCGGGCAGCGGACCGAGCCCGAATGCACGGATGAAGATCAGCGCGAGGATCAGCGTCTCGAACGCGCGGATCAGATCGAAGCCGCGGCGCGCACCGAGGCGCAGAAAGGAAAGGCGGTTGATGTTCTTGGCACCAAGGAAGGAGAGCGGATAGGCGATGATCGCACCCAGGAGCGTGCCAAGGAACGCGATGGCAAGGGTCTCGCCCAGCCCCTTGAGGACCTCGGAGAAATCCGCCCAGTTGTCCCAGATATGGGGCGGAAACATGAAGCTCAGGACCCGCCCCAACCGTCCCAGGCCCTCCCAGATGCGGGCGGGCGTGATGTTGAAATCGTAGATGCACCAGCCCAACAGCGCGAAGAACAGTGCCCAAAGCGCATAGCGGCGCAGGCGCACCGGCAGCGGTGCCCCGAAGGCCCGCGGCAGGCGGGCGCGGGCGGCTTCGATCCGGTCTGGAGTCATGGTCATGAAGTGCTCCTTCAGGCAGCGTGCGCGCGCATTGCGCGGCGGTGGCTGGTGTCGCTTTCCAGCCCGATGATTCTGTGGCGCAGCTTTTCAGAGCCGTAGTCGATCACCACCACGGTCACGAAGATGATAACGAACAGCGCCGAGAGGTCGGTGTATTCCTGAAAGGACATGGCGGTGCGAAATTCCTGCCCCAGCCCGCCCGCGCCAACATAGCCGATGATCGAGGAGGCCCGCACATTGATCTCGAAGCGCAGCAGCGTGTAGCTGATGATGTTGGGCAGAACCTGCGGCACGGCGCCATAGCGGATCTGATCGAACCAGGTGCCGCCGGCGGCCTTGACGCCCTCCAAGGGCCGCATGTCGATATTCTCGTTCACTTCCGAATAGAGCTTGCCGAGCGCGCCGGTCGCGTGCAGCCCGATGGCCATGACCCCCGCCATGGGGCCAACGCTGAAGCAGAACACGAAGATCAGCGCCCAGACCAGTTCGGGAACCGTCCGCGCGATTTCGAGATAGCGGCGCGTGATCCAGTTCACCCAGGCATTGGGCGACAGGTTGCGCGCTGCTGGGAACGATAGCAGGAATCCCCCGATCACACCCAGCGTGGTGGCCATGAAGGCGATCAGGATCGTTTCGAACAGAAGCGTCAGCCAGGTCTTCCAACGCCAGAACCATTCGCCCATATCGGCGCCCAGACTGTCCCAGCGCAGCACGGGGATCGTCTTTTCAAGGTATTCGCCAAGGCGCGGCAATCCGGCCGGGATGATCCAGCGCCAGTCGCGCGATCCGTCCGGCATCGTCACCTGCGTGACCTTGAAGAAATCCCCCATCCAGGAAGTGAAGGCAAAGAGGGCGATGAAGATCACCGTGCCGATGGCCCAGCCCATGCGCGCGCGGCGGCGCTGGGCCGAGAAGGCCCGTTCGAATTCTGTTCGGTGATCGCCTTTGGCGGCCATCATCGGAGGATCGGCGGTGACGGTCATCGGGCAGTCCCTTGCGCGCTGGGGGTCGGGGCCGAAGCCCCGACCGCAGGCTTTTCATGTGGACCGGGGCAGCGCGCGGCTGCCCCGACAGGATCGTGGCAGGATCAGGAGCCGGAGCGGCGCTGATCCTTGATCCACGCGCGCATGTCGACGATCCACTGGTAGCGGTCATGGTCGACGCGGGTGAAGCCCGCATCAGGGTTCGGATCGTCCTCGGTAAACGAGGAATAAAGCGCATAGCCCTCGGGGTCGTCCTGGGGGAAGCTCTCGATCGCGGCGGTCACGTCCTCGATCATCTCTTCGGGCAGGTTCTTGCGGAAGGTCCAGGGACCGGAGGTGATTTCCGGGCTTTCCCAGATCTTGCAGACGATCCCTTCGTCGATCATGCCCTTGTCCTCCATGCGCTGATAAACGCCGGACGCGTCATTGTCCTGATAGGTGGAGGCGGTGTCGAACGTGCCGTTGACAACGCCGGTCACGTCGGCCTCGTGGCTGCCGCCAAAGACGACCGACCCGAAATATTCCTCGGGCTTGAAGCCTTCCTTGGTGATCATGTTGAAATAGGGCACGGCATAGCCCGATGTGCTGTCGGGATCGGCGAAGGCGTGAACCTTGCCCTTGGCGTCGGCCAGGCTTTCGATACCGCTGTCGCAGCGGGTCACGACGATCGAATAATAGCCGGTGCTGCCGTCCTTTGCGATCGTGGTGAGCGTGGGCACCACACCGCCACCGGTTTCAGTATAGGCCGCCGCATAGGCCGAGGAGCCAAAGCGCGCGACTTCGATCTGGTCGGCGGCGACCGCCTGAATGACGCCGTCATAATTGCCGGCGGTGAAGATCTCGACGTCGACGCCCAGCGTCTCTTCGAGATAGACGCGCAGCGGCTCGTTGCGCATCAGGCGGTCTTGCTCGTTCTCACCCGAGAGGATGCCGAAGCGGATGATCTGGTAGTCGTCCTTCCAGCCTTCGGCCAGAGCGGGCGCGGCGGTAAGCGCGATCAGCGCGGTGGTGGTGACGAAACGCATGATTGGATCTCCTTTTAGCGTTGTCTTCGTGGTGGTTCAGCGAATTACGTGTCAGGCGGGCTCGGTCACGTTGCCGGTCTTGCGCGCCGCGGTGGACGTGACAGCCTCATTGAATTCCGTCAGACCCTCGATCCCGTAGATGTCGCGCACCACGTCATCGGTCAGCTGTGCGGGCGTGCCGTCGAACATCGCGCGACCGGCGCGCATCGCGACGATGCGGTGGCAATAGGCCCGTGCGGTGTCCAGCGTATGCAGGTTGACGAGGACGGTCAGCCCGTCCTCTTGGTTGATCCGCTTCAGCCCGTCCATGACGCGGGTCGCGTTGGCAGGATCAAGCGATGCGATGGGCTCGTCGGCCAGCATGATCTTGGGCCGCTGCACCAGAGCTTTCGCAATGGCGACGCGTTGTTGCTGGCCACCCGAAAGCGTCCCTGCGCGTTGCAGCGCCTGCGGCAGCAGGTCGAGCCGGTCCAGCGCCTCGATCGCCATGGTGCGCTCTTCGTCGGTGAAGCGCATGGCCATGGAGGAGAGGAAGCCATGCTCGGCCAGCCGCCCGATCAGAACGTTGGTCAAGACGTCGAGACGATCCACGAGGTTGAACTGTTGAAAGATCATCGCGCAGTCGCGTCGCCAGTGGCGCAAGGCGCGGCCCCGCAACGCGGTGATTTCGGCCCCGCCAAAGGAAATCGCCCCCGAGCTGGGGTCGATCAGGCGGTTGATGAGGCGCAACATCGTGGACTTGCCTGCGCCGGAGCGGCCGATGATACCGACGAATTCACCGGGCCGGATGTCGAGCGAGACATTATCAACGGCAGTCGTGTCGCCGAACTGTCGGGTCACGCCCCGAAGGCTGAGGGTCGCGGTCATGGCGCTTGCTCTCCCTGTTGTCAGACGGTGAACCGGGGGCGATTCATCCGGATGAATTGGCTTGGGAGAGAGATGACCCATCAACGTAACAACCGGGCTAACCGACTGTGACGCTTTATTGACAACACCATTTCACATCAGGCGATGGTTCCGGGCGCGTCTCTTGATGCGCAGAGCGTGCCGTTGGCATAGACGGGCGCACCCGCCACCAGTGTCAGCGCGACACGGTCCGAAGGGTCCACCACCACAAGGTCGGCGCGCTTGCCGGGGAGCAGCGCCCCGCGATCCTCAAGCCCCAGCGCCCGCGCCGGGTTCACCGTCGCCAGCCGCGCCGCGCCTGCCAGCCCCTCGGGGTCGGTCTGGGCGAGGCTGCGGATGGCGGGCAGAAACGCGGCGGGGTGATAGTCTGCGGCGAGGATCGACAGCAGACCCGCGCAATGCGCCGTGCGCGCCGAGAGATTGCCGGAATAGCTTTGGCCGCGCATGGCGTTGGGTGCGCCCATCGCCGTCATCATGCCGTATTCCACCGCCGCCTGAGCGGCCTCCAGTGTCACCGGGAACTCGGCGATCACCGCGCCCAGATCAGCCATGAGCCGCGCCTTCTGTGGCGTGTCGTCGTCATGGCTGGCGATGGCGATGCCGTGATCCCGGCACATGCGCGCAACCCTTTGCATGTTCGCCAACAGCACCTCCTGGGGGCGGAAGCGTTCGGCGAGCGTGCTGGCGATCTGCTGGCGCGCTTCGGTTTCCGGTATGCCGAGATCCGCCGCCTTGTTCCTGATATGGGTTTCGAGGTTGCGATACTGTCCCTGACCGGGCGTATGATCCATGAGCGAAACCAGATCGACCTGGCCGTCATCCAGAAGCTGTGCCAGAACGCCTACCGCGTTGTCGAAGGTAATGTCGAAGCGCGCGTGAATGCGGTGATCGACCCGGCAGCCGTCACGCGCGGCGTGCAGCGCGCGAATGACGCAGGAGGTATGCTCGTAAGAGCGTCGTTCGCCCTGATGTGCCCCGCGTGAGAACGACACGGAGGCATAGGCCGTCGTCACGCCACTGGCCGCAAGACGCGCATCCAGCGCGTTGAGCGCGACCGACATGGGGAAATCGACCCGCGCGCGCGGCTCAAGTTCCTGTTCGATCATATCGCCGTGCATGTCGATGAATCCGGCAAAGACCGTGTGGCCCCGCCCGTCGATTCCGCCCTGCATTGGGGTGTGCGTGATTTCGGCGATCCGACCGTTCGTGATACGTATCGCGCCGGACTGGACCCGGTCGGGCAATACGAGGGTGACGTCAGACAGCCACATCTTCGCGACCCTCTTGCTCAGAGGCGGCGCCTGGCGTGAGGTCGATCTCGCGATCGATCAGCCGGGCCACATCGCCGGGATGGTGAAAAACGCCGATCATGGCGGTGCCGCCGGCTTTCAGCTCGGCGAGCCGGTCGATCAGAGCCGCCCGCGCCGAGGCGTCGAGCGAGGCCGTGGGTTCGTCGAGCAACAGCAAACGCTGCGGCAGGATCAGCGCGCGGGCGAGGTTCACCTTCTGCTGCTCGCCACCCGAGAAAGTCGTGGGATAGGCGGGCCAGAGGTCGTGCTTGACGCCGAAGGCGTCCAGCCAGTGCCGCGCCGCGCGAAGAGCTGTCTGCGCATCCTGTCCGGCAAGGCGCAAGGGTTCGGCCACCAGCGCCTCGGCGCTGACGCGCGGACGCGCACTCAGGAACTGGGTGACAAAGCCGATCTCGGTTCGCCGCAGCAGGGTCACATCCACATCTGCCGCGCGCGCCAGATCAATCGCGCCATGCGACGAGTGGAACAAAATCTGCCCTGACTGCGCCAAGTAACTGCGATAAAGCGTGCGCAGCAGGGTCGATTTCCCGGCCCCGTTGCGCCCCTTGAGCAGCAGGAACTCGCCTGCGTCGAGCGTCAGGGAAATATCCGCGAACGCGCTCATGCGCGTCCCGAGGTGGTGCATCTCGAAGCCCTTGGTCAGGCCGCATACGTCAAGAATCCGTGTCATAGTTTCGCGTGCACCAGTTGTTGTGTGTAGGCGTGTTGCGGGTCTTGAAAGACCTGATCAACCAGTCCGGCCTCGACCACGGCGCCACGGCGCATCACCACGACGCGGTCCGCCAGCGTGCGGATCACGCCGAGGTCGTGGCTGACGATGACCATCGTGATATGGTGCTCTTGCTGAAGGCGCTTCAACGTGTCCAGAACCAGGGCCTGAACGCTGACGTCAAGACCCGTGGTGGGCTCGTCCAGCAGCAGCAGCGCGGGTTGCAGGGCCATGGCCTTGGCCAGTTGCACCCGCTGTTGCATTCCGCCAGACAGTTCGATCGGCGGCGCGTCCATGCGATCGAGCGGAAACTCCGAGGCATCCAGCGCGCCGCGTGCCTTGTCGCGCAAGACGGCGAACCGCCGCTCTCCGGCAACCAGAAGGCGTTCCGCCACGTTGCCGGAGGAGGAATGCTTCATGAGCAGGCCAAGATGCGGGTTCTGGTAGACGATACCGATCCGCGTGGCGCACAGCATCCGGCGGGCGAAGCGGTCGAGTTCGAAAAGATTGCCACTCACATCCGGCAGGTCCAGAGTGTAGCTGCCCTGATCCGGTGTTTCCTCAAGGTTGAGGCAACGCAGGAAGGTTGATTTGCCCGACCCGCTTTCGCCGACGATGCCCAGCACCTCACCCGGGTAGACCGTCGCCGAAACGTCGCACAGCGCCTGCACCGACCCATAACGCAACGACAGGCCCTGTGCCGTCAGCAGCGGACGGGTCGTGGCAAGGCGGGGGGCATCCATCACCGTCATGGCATCTCTTCTCCGGCATACCAGGTCTCGCCGATCCGAACGGCCTCGCCTTCGCTGCGGCGGATCACCTTGACGCCCAGATCGCTGTCTGAAATCTCGTGCAGAGACGAGCCGTCCGCCTGCGGAATTTCGTTCATGAAGAAACCGCGCGCCCCGGATCGGTAGCAGGTCAGATCGCGGTGATCCTCCACCCGGTAGGGCACATCGTCGAATACCAGCGGCTCGACCCGGGTGAAGGGCGGCACGGCATGCAGACGTTTCTCACGCCCTGCCGAGAGCAAAGTCAGGTGCTGCGCCATGTGGAGTTTGGGCACGTCCCAGCGCGGAATGGGCGAGGGGGTCATGACGTGACGCCCATTGACGAGGCTGGGATAGGCAGCGCCCTGCATCACCCGCCCCGAACGCACGATCTGTTCGTAGAGTTGCAGCCACATCCGCCCGTAATCGGCATCGGCGTGCATCTGGCGCGCAATGGACATGTTGGGCTGCACCGGGCGCAGAGGTTCGGGGTTCGGCACTTGCAGAACCAGCACTTGATCCGCGCGCAGCCGTTCCTCGGGGATGCGGTGGCGCGACTGGATCAGGTCCGCCTCGAGCGTGTCGGACGTTGTCGGGGCGCCCGATACGCGGGCGAGGAAACTGCGGATCGAGGCTGCATTGACGCTGTCATCCGCGCCCTGATCGATCACCTTGATCCGGGTCCTGGGCGTTACCAGCGTACAGGAGACCTGCAACCCCCCGGTGCCCCATCCGCGCGCCATGGGCACCTCACGCGAGGCATAGGGGATCTGGCAGCCAGGCACAGCGATGGCCTTGAGCAACTTGCGCCGGATCTCACGCTTTGCGGACGCATCAAGGAAGCCGTAGGCCATGGGTTCCCAATCCCTGGTCAGCGATTGCAGGGTCATTCGGCGGGCTCCGGTTCCTTCGTGGCGTCCTCGGGTCGGGCGCTGGCGCCAGCGTCGCGCATGGCGTCCAGCGCAGACTGGAACGTGACGTAATGGGGCAGCTTGAAGTGAATGCAAAAGCCCGAGCTTTCGACGCCCTCGGTATGATAGAGGAAGAACTCCTCCTCCGTGGCGGATCCTTTCGGCGCGCCCTCGGCGTTGAGGTCGAGCGTCGCGGCGGCGATCACCTTGACCTCGTTCCAGCCCAGCGTGGCGGCGAACCCCAGCCCCAGTTCCGCGCCCTTGTCGGACACGACCTCTGCCTGGCTGACCTTGACCCGGCCCGCGCTGAACCGCGTGCCTCGGGGATGGCGGACCATGACCTCGGCCTCGGCCAGGCGCAGCTCGTTCACCGTGGGATGCGCCTGCCCGTAGCCGCGCTGCGCCGCATATCCCAGCGCCAGAACGCCCCCGGTTTCGGCCCGCGCCAGCGATTGCAGCCTGTGCGCGCGTTTGGCGGGGAAGAGCAGCGGCTCACGCGTGACGTCGGGGATGTCGTTGCCCATGGTGGTGTCCGGCGTAACCGCCGTCAGCAGGCCATTCGCCGCCTGCCACGCCGCGACCGAGGGCTGTTGCGTGGGCGATGGCGTTTCCGCCGGCTTGACCGGATCGGGCCGGTGGCTGTTTCCCTCGAGCACGTCGGTGGCGAGGATGCGATGCGCGTAATCCAGCGTCGGGCCCAGCACCTGCCCGCCGGGGATATCCTTGAAGGCCGCCGAGATGCGACGATGCGTGAACAGGCTTTCCTGCGTCACGGGTTCGGCCACGGCCAGGCGGGGCTGCGTCGTTCGCCAGGCGCGCAGCAGCAATATCGCCTCATACATCTCGCCCCCGGTCTGCGCGAGCGCCAGCGCGGCAAGGTCTTCGTCATAGAGCGAGGCTTCCCCCATCACCCGGTCGATCAGGTAGGGCAGGGCGTGACGTATTTCTGCGACACGGTCGGGGGTGATCTCTCCCATCTGCGCCTTGTAGAGACGTTGAGACTGCTCGATGGCGCGTTCGCCGCCGCGGGTCGCGACATAGGCCATCAGAAGACCTCCACTTGGGTCGAGCGCGGCAGGGCCAGAACATCCGCGCCATCCGTCAGGAACATCTCAAAACCCGTCGGATAGCGCATCACCCGCGCCCGCATCTGCCAGAAGTCATCGGGCAGACCGCCGACCTGAATGTCGGTTCTGCCATCGATTCCGGGGCCTGTCAGCCGCAGGCGCTGCCCAGTCCCAAGCGCCGCGTTCACGACCAGTGTCGCGCCGTCTTCCGGGTGCAGGTCGGAGCCGAGCCGAAGATCGCGCAGGAGTTTCGCATTGCTCATGTGATCGAGGAACACATGGTCCGCCGCCGCAGGGCCGACCAGCGCCGCGCCTGTTCGCGCGGCGTGCTGCGCAAGTTCAGGCGCGGCGCAGAACACGGCGCATTCACGGTCGATCAGCGCGTCGACGATAGCGGCGTGACCGGACGCGGGCATGACGCGCGGCAGACCGGGGCGCGACAGCGCCCACATCAGCGCCTCATAGGTCGCATTGCACCGGCTCTCGAAAGCCGATGGGGCGGGGGCGGCAGGCATCAGAACGTCTCCATCTCGACGCGGGTCGCTTCCACCCGTCGCAGTGTGTCGCGGTCTTTCCCGGATTGCGCCGTGGCCTCGGCGGTGACGAAGGCGTTGCAGGCGTCGGTATGCAGCCCCAAGGCGACACAGAGGTCCACGATGGCCATCGCCATGGCGGCCTCGAGGTCCCTGCCGCATCGCATCCCGTAGCCATCAAACCCGCCCGAGGCTATGTGCGCTTCGCTCACCAGCACCTCCCCGAGGTGGAAATGCGTGCCTTGCGCGGTGTCCCGCATCGGCAGCATCACGAGCCCGGTGCGGTTCTCGCGCACCTCGATCTCGCCGAGATCGGCGATCAGGGGCTCTGCGAACGCCTTGAGGCTGGCGGCATCGGCGCGGGCGAGAACGCCAAGCAGCGTCTCGTGACAGTGATCGGGCAAGATGCCCGCGGGCTGGGTCATGCGTCGTCCTCGTTGGGGTTTATGCTGAATTTGACCCGCGCCGCCGACCAGATGACCTCGCTGTGGGCGATGGGTGTTCCGTCAAGCAGCGTGTCGACCGCACGCACCACCATCACTGGCATATCCGGGTGCTGGTGCAGACGTCGGGGTTCGTCACCGCGCGCGGGGCGCGCGTGAATGCGGGTTTCGCCGCGCAGGTAATCCTCGATTCCATAAGAGCGATAAACGGCGGTGGTCGATCCCATGGCCTGGCGGCGCTCGGGGTAGTCGGGAAAGCGCGCCGCATCGTGGTAGATATGGCCGATATTGACCGGAACGCCGTCAGCCATGGAGCGGCGATGAGTGTCAACGACCTCCGCGCCGGGTTCCAGCCCGAGCAGCCGGGCCACGCGGGGCGGCGCGGGAACGCGGGCATAGCCCAGCGTTTCTCCGGATACGTCGATTCCCTTGGGGTCAAGGTTGCGCCGCAGGCGGGTGCGGCGGCCGATGGCATAATCGATCATCGGTCTGGCCTGCACGAAGGTGCCGCGCCCCTGTTCGACGCTCAGATATCCCGCCTTGGCGAGATCGGTCACCGCGCGCCGGACGCTGTGGCGGCCGGCCTCGTAGAGCTGTGCCAACTCGGGCTCGGTCGGCAGCTTTGCTCCCGGTTCGATGACACCATCCATGATGTCCTGCTCGATCAATGCGCGGATCTCCCGCCAGCGGTCTCTGGTCATGTGCAATCATCCGAATGAATTTGGGCTACCGGCGCAGTATGACAGCCCAGTGACGTTCGCAATGCAACTGCGTGACATTCGCCCCTTTAGCAAGTGTTCCAAAGTGCCCATGGCCAAGCGCATTGCAGGTTTCACAAAGGGTTCATGAGGATGTCTTTGAACGGTTACAGCGTTGATTGATTCATTCGAATGAATTTTCAATGGAGACAGTCATGACATTCAAAACCCTTCTGATGGGCGCAAGCCTCGCAGCCCTCACCGCGTCCGGCGCAGCTGCCGAGACCTGGAAACTGGCCGTGACCGATGTCGAAGGCATGGAGCGCCTGCAGACCGAATGGGGTCCCTTCAAGGCAGCGCTGGAAGAGGCCACCGACGACACGTTCGAATTCTTCCCGGTCAACTCCCGCACGGCCGCCGCCGAGGCGCTGCGTGGCAAAACGGTCGATTTCGTCGTCTCCGGCCCGGCTGAATACGTGGTCATCAACAAGCTGACCGAGGCCGATGCGCTGATCGGCCTTGGCCGGCCGGATTACCATTGCGCCGTCATCGTGCGCGCCGACAGCGGCATCAATGTGCCCGCCGACCTCAAAGGCAAGAACGTGGCATTCGGCGATATCGGCTCGACCTCGAACATGCTGTGCCCGATGCAGGTGCTGGCCGATCACGGCGTTGATCCGGTGAACGACATCACAAAGACCCATACCTCGCGCAACATTGCGCATGAGGCGCTCAAGAACGGCGATGTGGACGCGATCGGCTCGAATGCCGGATCGTGGCTCAACGTGCGCAATGCGGAAACCGATCTGCCTTATGGCTTCTTCAAGATCATCGCCCGCTCTGGCGACCTGCCCAATGACATGATCATGGTCGGCGCACATGTGCCAAAGGATGCGGCCATGACCGTACGGGACGCGATTCTCGAGAATAAGGACAGCATCATTGCCGGCATCACCGCGCATGCGGAAAACGACAAGTATGTCGGCATGGACCTCGTCGCCATCGAGGACAGCGCCTACGACTACGTGCGCTCGATGTACAGCAATGCCGGGTATCCGCAGTTCGACACGTTCATCGGTGAGTGATCTTGTTCTCAGCCAGCGGGCCGAAGAGCTTGTCGAGCCCGACCGGACCGGGGCGCGTGGCGTCCCGGTTCCCGTCGTGGATATCGAGGCGGAGCGCGTCGCCAAGCGCTTTGGCGACACGGCGATCTTCGCCGATCTGAGCTTTCGTCTGGAACGCGGCAAGGCGACCGCGCTGGTGGGCGCCAACGGCGCGGGAAAATCGACGCTTCTGCGCTGCCTGATGGGGCTGATCCCGGTTTCGGACGGGCGCGTGCGGCTGTTGCAGGAGGATGCCACAGGGGCGCGGGCGGCGAAGTTGCGCGCGTTGCGCTCCCGCGTGGGGCTGGTGTCGCAGAAACACAACCTCGTGCCGCGCCTGTCGGTCCTGTCCAACGTGGTGCACGGACTTCTGGGGCATAAGGGCGGGCCGCGCCACTGGACCCACAGCCTTGCGCCCGCCGCCTCGCGTGCGGCGGGCTTGCAGGCGCTCGACAAGGTCGGTCTGTCGCATCTGGCGCTGCGGCGCGCCGACCGGTTGTCCGGCGGGCAATCGCAGCGCGTGGCCATCGCCCGCGCCATCGTGTCCAGTCCCGAGGTGATTTTCGCCGATGAACCCTGCGCTTCGCTTGATCCGCAGGCCGGAGAGGACGTCATGGCGCTGTTCTTCGATCTTGCACGGCAGGACGGTGTTACTGTCGTATTCACCTCTCACAACATCGATCATGCATTGCGTTACGGTGACCGGGTGTTGGGGCTGGCGGACGGGCGGATGAAGCTCGATGCGACCGGAGACAGCCTGCGCACCGCCGATCTCAGGGGGCTATATGACTGATCTTTCCGCGCCGTCGCGTTTCGAACGCCCCTCGGCCATCTCGTTTCTTGGCTACGCGGCCGGGCTGGTCGTGCTGCTTTGGTGCCTCTCGGGCGCGGGGTTCTCGGTTGAGAAGGTCATGACCTCGCCGCCCCGCTTTGCCGACTTCCTGTCGCGTGCCTTTCCGCCCAACCTGTCCGCGGATGTTCTGACACGCCTGGGATGGAAGATGGTAGAGACCTTGCAGATCGCCGTTGCAGGGGCCGTCCTGGGGGTGATCCTGTCGCTGCCCGTGGCGCTGCTGGCAGCACGCGGGCTGATCGCCGGGCCATGGGTCAACCAGATCGTGCGCGTGGCGCTGAGCTTCATTCGCGCGGTGCCGGACATCGCCTGGGCGCTGGTCTTCGTCGTGGCTGTGGGCTTGGGGCCTTTCGCCGGCATGCTCGCGATCGTGGTCGATACCATCGGCTTTTGCGGGCGCTTCTTTGCCGACGACATGGAGGCCACCGACAAGGGCCCCGCCGAAAGCCTCACGGCAACCGGCGCGCGCGGGATCGACGTTGTCGCCTGCGCCACCGTTCCGGCTGCCATGCCGGCCTTCGTTTCGACCGCGCTCTATGCGCTGGAAAAGGCGGTGCGCTCTTCGACCATCCTCGGCCTTGTGGGCGCGGGCGGCATCGGAATCGAGCTGAAGGTGGGCTTTGACCTTTTTGACTATCCGACCGCGTTGACGGTGATCCTGATGATCGCCGTCGTGGTGATCGGGATCGAGCAACTCTCGGGCTATGCCCGCATCAAAATCATCGGAGAACAGCGATGAACACGGATACAGCCGACACCCACTGGAACGCCGAGTGGGCAGGTATCGAGGCCGGCAGCAAATGGCTGACGCCCGAGCCGGACGTGATCGCCTGGTCGCGGACGCTGGCGCCCGGAGCGCGCATTCTGGACCTGGGCGCAGGTGTCGGGCGGCACGCGCTCTGGCTTGCCGCACAGGGGTTCGACGTCGTGGCGCTGGATGCAGCGCCCGATGGTCTGGCGCAGATCGACCGCTTGGGCGGCGTCGAGACCGTGCTGGCGCGCATGGATGCCCTGCCTTTCGAGACATGCTCCTTTGATCATGTGCTGTCCTGGAACGTCATCTATCACGGCGATGAAGACATCCTGCTGCGCGCCGTCGGCGAGATCCGCCGTATCCTGAAGCCCGGTGGCTATTATCTTGGCACGATGTTGTCAAAGCGCCGCCTGCCGCATGAACAAGCGGCCTTTTCGGGGCGGGAAATCAGCCGCAACGCATGGGTGTTCGATGCGCCCGGCACGGACAAGACCCACCCGCATTACTTTTGTTCCGCCGCCGAACTGCTGGCGATTTTCTCCGGTTTCGAGTGCCTGCGCCTTGAGGATCGTGAACATGAGAAGCCGGGCTCGTGGCACTGGCACCTGACGATGGAGCGGCTTTGATGATCACCTTTGAAGGCGCGAAGGTCTATCTGCCGACCGAAATCGCCGAGACCACGGTGACAGTGGCCGGGGGCCGGATCGCCGAGATCGGCGGGCCGGTCGCAGGCACGCGGATCGACGCGCGCGGCCTGGTGCTCGCGCCTGCTCTCATCGACGTGCATGGCGATGCGTTCGAGAGGCAACTCATGCCACGGCCGGGGGTATATTTTCCGCAGGAGGCGGCGATCATCGACACCGACCGGCAACTGGCGGCCAATGGGATCGCCACCGCCTATCACGCCATCACGCTGGGCTGGGAGCCGGGGTTGCGCGATGTGACGCGCGGACGCGACCTGATGCGCTGCATGGCGGCCATGGCCCCGCGCCTGACCGTGGAAAACCGCGTTCAATTGCGGTGGGAAACCTTCGCCTTCGAGGCGCTGGACGTGATCGAAGAGGCCCTCAATGGCCCCCTTCTGCCGGCGATCGCCTTTAACGACCATACCTCGATGACGATGCGCGCCTATGACGTCCCGATCCAGGAGCGAGGATTCGAGCTGTCGCCCGATTTCTCCATCGCCGCGCTGGATGACGAGCGGATGAAGCGGCGCACGGCCTCCAAGGCGCAACGCGCGGGACTGTCCGAGGACGACTATATCGCGCTGCTGGCCAAGGTCTGGGAGCGACGCGGGGATGTGCCGGACCGGATTGCCCGCGTGGCGCGGATGGGCCAGATCGCTGGCGCGCCGATGCTGTCCCATGACGACACGACGCCGCAAACACGGACATGGTTTCGAAACGTGGGCGCGCAGGTTGCCGAATTCCCCATGGTGCTTGACGCCGCAAAGGCCGCACATGATGCGGGCGATGCGATCATCTTCGGCGCGCCCAATGCGGCGCGCGGCGGCAGCCATATCGGTTCTCTGGGGGCGGGTGACATGGTCGAGGCCGGTCTCTGCGATGCGCTGGCCTCGGACTATTTCTACCCCGCGATGCTGGCCGCAGTGGCGCGTCTCGATGCCGAGAAACGCGCCGACCGGCTGGCGCTCTGGCGGCTGGTCTCCAAGGGACCGGCATCGGCCATGGCCCTGACGGATCGCGGCGAGATCGCGGTGGGGCGCCGGGCCGATCTTGTGCTGCTCGATTGGCCGAAGGGGCATGCCCCGGCCATCACCGGAACCTGGGTCGCGGGGCGCATGGCCTATCGCGGCACGCCCGCCGGGTCCGTTTTCATGAAAGAGGAGGTTTCCGCATGACCCCGTTGAAGATCGGCGCCTGCCTGAATGTCGCTGAAATCGCCCGGCACCGCGACTGGCTGTTCGACGATGCGCGCGACCTCGAATTGCAGGACTTCATGACATTTGACGCGCTCACCACCGAGCTTGAGGACCGGGTCGCCATGGCCAAGGCCGCGCTTGACGGCTTCAGCGGGCGGATCGGCATTCACGGACCTTTCGAGGGTCTGGATATCGACAACAAGGACCCCGAGCTGCGCGCCCTCATCACCCGGCGGCTGCTCAAGGCGCTGGAGGCTGCCGAACGTATCGGCGCGCGCCAGATGGTGCTGCATTCGCCCTACACGTTGTGGTACCAGAATAACCTGCTGGTGACGCCGGACTATGCCGAACAGAAGCGGGCGCGCATTCACCAGACGCTGGCGCCCGTGATACGCGCCGCCGAGGACAAAGGGATCACGCTGGTGATCGAGAACATCCATGACGTCGACCCGGCGACGCGGCGGATGATGGTCGAGAGCTTCGGGTCGGACGCCATCGCCTTGTCCATCGATACGGGCCACGCCCATCTGGCGCGGCGCATGTCCGGCGCGCCGCCGGTGGATTATTTCGTGCGTGATGCGGGCGACTTGCTGGCACATGTTCACCTGCAGGACCTCGACGGTCACGCGGACCGCCACTGGCCTCCGGGCGAAGGCGAAATCGCATGGGCGGCCGTCTTCCGCGCCTTGGCGGATTGCCAGGGTTCTCCGCATCTTGTGCTTGAACTGAGGGACAAGGACACCATCCCAAGTGGCTTTGCCTATCTCAAGGGGTTGGGCCTGGTTTGCTGATCGCGGCCCGGACACCCCTGTTCGGTGCGCGAAGTTTTCGCCCCGCGCCAAGGGTATGGCGCGGAGCGGCATCGTTGGCGGATGAGGCTCTGATCTCAGCGGCCATGTGAGCCGAGGCTCGTATCTTGCGGGTCGCTGTAATCCTGCGTGCCGACCGAGGGGCCGGAGCGTGTGACCGGGGTCTCGGCAAGTGCCGCGTCGACGACCTTACGGCTTTGCGAGGCTGAATGCCCTTCGATGATGACATTCACGCCGAGACGCTGGGCGCGATCGATCTCATAGATCTCGTTCGCGTTCATGGCGTTGAAGTTGCTTTCGCTGACCCAGGAGGGGGCGCGGTCGGAGGGGTTGATCTCCATTGCGCCGGCCGGGATGGCGGAGGCCATCATGGTACCGGCCAGAGCGAGGGCCGCGATGCGGAAGGCGGGGATTCTGGTTGCGTTGGTCATGTCAGTTCCTTTCGGGTTCAGCTTGGTTACGGTTTCGTTTCAAGCGGGCTGTGCCGCGTTCGATGACTCCAGGATGCGCCTCAAATCCTGTTGACGAAAGACGTGGCCAGGCGATGTGAAATGCCGGTCACGGCGCCCCCCGGCCCTGTGAATGAAGCGGTGGTCACGGCTCAAGGAGGCGCGAGCGAGGCATTGGGAGTTTTAATTAAATAATTTACTTTCAATAACTTAAGTTATTTTTGCGAAACCTGCATAAATGCACGCGACCTGTGCTGTGCCGCGCGACATGAAGGATCGGTAACAATCCGGCCCGCCTGACTCGCGCGCCGGGGGGCCAGCCCCCCGGACCCCCCGAGGTATTTTGGGCCAGATGAAGGGTTGAGGGGAGTCCCGTGGTGGCGCGGCAAGGGACCTTGCGGCGCGAGTGAACCTTTCGCCTTTTCATGCGTTACCTGAAAAAGGAGGGACGCGATGAGTTACGCAAGATTTCTGTCGATGATCGCGACATCGACCATAGCCATGTATGGGCTCATGTATCTCAATACCTATGCGATGGATCATGTTCTCTTTTCGCAAACCCGGCTTTGGATGGCGCTTTACATGGGGGCGGCGATGGCCGTGATCATGCTGGGTTTCATGTGGGCCATGTATGCCAGCCGAACGGCGAATGTCGCGATTATGGGCGGAGCGGCCGCCGTGTTCGCGGCGTCGCTTTGGTTGGTGCGCTCACAGGAGACGGTCGGTGATGTCGCCTGGATGAAGGCGATGATCCCGCATCACTCGATCGCGATCCTGACCAGCGAGCGCGCCGATCTGTCCGATCCGCGCGTGCGGGCGCTGGCGGATGCCATTGTCGGGGTGCAGCGCAGCGAGATCGACGAGATGAAGCGCTATATCGCGGATATCGAGACGAATGGCGATGCGCGCGAAGGGACACAACGCGAAAAGACCCCCTGAGCGAAAGGAGAGGCGAGAGATGAGCAAGACGGCGAGTGACAAGACCGATGCTGAAAAGGCGGTGCTTTACCGGATGGTGATGCCCGATCATCTTTGCCCCTTCGGGCTGAAATCGAAGGATCTGCTGGAGCGCGAGGGCTATGAGGTGGAGGATCATCACCTGGAGACCCGCGAGGAGGTCGAGGCGTTCATGCAGCGCCATGACGTGAAGACCACGCCGCAGGGTTTCATCGACGGCGAAAGGATCGGCGGGTATGAGGCGCTGCTGGAGCATTTCGGCAAGGAGAGCCGTTTTGCGGGTGCCTATCAGCCGATTGTCGCGCTGTTCACGGTGGCCGCGCTGATGGCGCTGGCGGTGGGGTCCGTCTCGGAGCAGGGGCTGTTTTCGGGGCGGGTGATCGAGTGGTTCATCGCGATCTCGATGGTGCTGCTTGGCTTGCAGAAGCTCAAGGATATCGAGAGTTTCTCGACCATGTTCCTCAATTACGACCTGCTGGCGCGCCGCCATGTGCGCTATGGCTATGTTTATCCATTTGCCGAGACCGGCGCGGGCTTGTTGATGATCGCGGGGGTCTGGACGCTGATTGCGGCGCCGGTGGCGCTGTTCATCGGGTCCATCGGAGCTGCGAGCGTGTTCAAGGCAGTCTATATCGACCGGCGGGAATTGAAATGCGCTTGCGTTGGGGGTGACAGCGAGGTGCCGCTTGGCTTCGTTTCGCTGACCGAGAATCTGATGATGGTGGGCATGGCGGTCTGGATGGTGGCAAAGCCCTGGATCGGCGCGCCCTAGCCGCCTGCGCCCCGAAAACCGCGGATCAGGCCCATCGAACGGCGTTTTGTGCGGCGACAGGTCGCGGCAGGACGGGGCCAGGGTCAGTGCGCGCGCCGCAAAGATGGTATACATTCCCATACCGGAATATGATTGATGTCATTGGCGATGGGGTGAGGGAATGGAGCAGTTTTTGAAGGGTGAGACATCGCGGCGCGGCTTCTTCGGGCTTGCGGCGGGGGGGGCTGCGGCGCTGGCCGTGGCACCGGGGACGGCACGGGCCGAACCAGTGCGCACAAGCGCCAGGATCGTGATCCTGGGTGCGGGTGCGGCGGGCACGGCGATGGCCAACCGGCTGACGGAGCGCCTCGAGGGGGCCAGGATCACCATTGTGGACGGGCGCCAAGAGCATTGGTATCAGCCCGGTTTCACACTTGTCGCGGCCGGTCTCAAACCGGCGAGTTACACGTTGAGCGCCACCGGCGACTGGCTGTCGGACGGTGTCGAATGGGTCGCAGAGCATGCCGCCGCGATCGATCCTGAGGCGCAGGTCGTTACCACCGCATCGGGCAGCAGGCTGGACTATGATTACCTAATCGTGGCCACGGGACTTTCGCTTGATTGGGACGCGGTCGAGGGGTTCTCGCTTGACCAGGTGGGGCAGAACGGGATCGGCGCGCTTTATGCCGGGCCAGAGCAGGCCGCGGCCACCTGGCGCGCGATGGACGCCTTTACCGAAAAGGGTGGCGTGGCCTTGTTCGGGCGCCCGGAAACCGAAATGAAATGCGCGGGCGCGCCTCTGAAATATACGTTCCTGACCGATGACTACCTGCGCCGCAAGGGGCGGCGTGAAGAGTCGCAGATCATCTACACGGCGCATAATGCGGGGCTGTTCGCGGTGCCGGTGGTCAATGAGAAGGTCAAGCTGATCTTTGACGAGCGCGGCTTTGACGCGCGTTGGAGCCATGTTCTGACCGGGATCGATGCGGGCACGAGAACCGCGCATTACCGGGTGCCCGAAAGCCGCGCGCTGGCGGCGGATGGAACGGTGACGGTCACGCCTGCGCGCGAGGTGAAGATCGGTTTCGATTTCACCAATGTGATCCCGCCGCAGCGCGCGCCGCAGGTGGTGCGCGAATCTGGGTTGAGCTGGGCCGACCGCTGGGTCGATCAGGGCTGGCTCGAGGTCGACCCCGGCACGCTGCGCCACCGCCGCTATGCCAATGTCTTCGGCGTGGGTGATATCAATGGCGTGCCCAAGGGCAAGACCGCCGCATCGGTCAAGTGGCAGGTGCCGGTGGTCGAGGATCATCTGGTCGCCGAACTGGACGGGCGCGAGGGCAGCGCGATCTACAATGGCTATACCTCCTGTCCGATGATCACCAGGATCGGGCGCGCGATGCTGGTCGAGTTCGATTACGAGAACCGGCTGACGCCGTCCTTTCCCGGTGTGATCGCCCCGCTGGAGGAGCTGTGGATTTCATGGCTGATGAAGGAAATCGCGCTCAAGCCCACCTATAACGCCATGCTGCGCGGCAAGGTCTGAGGAGGACCGACCATGAAGGAACTGTCATTCGAAACCCTGCTGGCCGTGTTCGAGGAGATCTTCGGGAAGGGTCTGTTCTGGGCAATGGTGGTGATCGCGGCGATCATCACCGTGGCCTATCTTTACGTGCTGGTGCGCGACCGGCACATGTCGGCGCGCAAATTCCTGCTGGCGCAGCTGTTCATGCCGCTGGGGGCGGTCGCGGCGGTGATGTTCGTGCTCTGGGTCACCAATTCGGCGCTGGCGGATATCGGCGGGCCGGTGGACTGGATCGTGCTTCTGGGCGTTGCGGGCGCGGGGGCCGTCGGGTTGGCGATCCTGGTCTATACGGCCCAGTCGCTGCTGCGCCCCGCCAGGGACAGCAGCGAGTCCTGAGCGATCGGCGCTCCGGTCACGGGGCCGGGGGTTGATGTTCGCGCGCTGAAAGGCGATATAGCCCGCACAGTCCCGTGCAGGTGATTGAAGCGTTGCTTGTCCCCGCACATGGGGTCGGGGTGAATGCCCGGCCCAAGCGCTAGCGTGCCATCTTTCGGCGACATGCCGATGAGGATCCCTGCAGCAGGCGGTCTTTGCGCGTATCGCGACCCTGCGGGTGGCGGACCTCTGGTCCGGCGCCAGGGTGGATCGACCGGACAACAGACCAGAAGGAGAGAGCCATGAGCAGCATGACCGACGAAGAAATCGAACAGCGTATCGACGAGTTGCAGAATTCGGGGATGCATCTGGCCGCCAAGGCCCTGATGCGTGAGCTGCATTTCCGCCGCAAGAACGGCTGAACGCCGCGATATGCATCAAAGAGGGCCGCGCTGATTGGGCGCGGCCCTTCGCATTGGCGCCTAGTCGGCGCCGACGATCACTTCGGAGGCCTTGATCACCGCATGGGCGGTCTTGCCGATGGCAAGGTCCAGTTCCTCGACCGAGGCGTTGGTGATCATGGCGGTAATGGTGTTGCCGCCGCCGATGTCGATCTGGACGGTGCTGTTGACCGCCCCCTTGTCGATGGCGGTGACGGTGCCCTTGAGGCAGTTGCGCGCACTCAGTTTCATCTGTTGTACTCCTTGTTTATCCGGTTGCCTGACCAGAAAAATCTGGCGCGTGGCGGATAAATTCAAGGGGCGCGCGCGCATCTGGCCCGTTGGCTTGACCTTTGTGCGGGCATGGCGGAACGTGGCGCGCGACGCGTCGAAACATTGGGGATAATCATGACATTCGAGGACGATCACCAACAAAGCCTGGACCGTTTGGCAAAGGTGGCCGTGCAGGTGGGCCTCAACCTTCAGGAGGGGCAGGATCTGGTGCTGAGCGCGCCGGTCACGGCATTGCCGCTGGTGCGCCGGATCGTGGCCGAGGCCTATCGCGCGGGGGCGGGGCTGGTGACGCCGATCCTGGGGGATGAGGCCCTGACGCTGGCGCGTTATCGCAATGCGCGGGACGCGAGCTTTGACCGCGCGCCGGGCTGGCTGTTCGACGGCATGGCCGAGGCTTTTGCGGGCGGTGCGGCGCGCATGGCGATCGTCGGGGACGATCCGATGCTGCTGGCCGATGAGGACCCCGCCAAGGTCGCGCGTGTGGGCAAGGCCAATGCGATGGCCTACAAGCCGGCGCTGGAAAAGATCGCGAATTTCGACATCAACTGGTCGATCGTGAGCTATCCCGGCGCCGCCTGGGCGCAGCGCATCTTTCCCGATCTCGACGAGGAGACGGCCGTCGCGCGGCTGGCCGAAGCGATCTTCGCCGCTTCGCGCGTCAAGGGCGAGGACGATCCCGTCGCCGCCTGGCAGGCCCATAACGACAAGCTGCGCGCGCGCACGCGCTGGCTGAACGAGCAGGCCTTCGATGCGCTGCATTTCACCGGGCCGGGCACCGACCTGGTTGTCGGTCTGGCGGATGGGCATGAATGGCAGGGCGGGGCCTCGAGCGCGCGCAATGGCGTGACCTGCAACCCCAATATCCCCACCGAAGAGGTGTTCACCACGCCCCACGCGATGCGCACCGAAGGCCATGTGCGCGCAACCAAGCCGTTGTCGCATCAGGGCAGTCTGATCGAGGGGATCGAGATGCGCTTCGAGGGCGGGCGCATCACCAGCGCCAGCGCCACCAAGGGCGAGGCGGTGTTGCAAAAGCTGCTGGATACGGATGAGGGCGCGCGGCGGCTGGGCGAGGTGGCGCTGGTGCCGCATTCCTCGCCGATCTCGCAGTCGGGGCTGCTGTTCTACAACACGCTTTATGACGAGAACGCCGCCTGCCATATCGCCTTGGGGCAGTGCTACTCCAAGTGTTTCAGGGATGGCGGCGATCTGAGCGCGGAAGAGATCGAACGCCGCGGCGGCAATGCCAGCCTGATTCATGTGGACTGGATGATCGGCGGGGCCGACACCGATATCGACGGGATCACCGCCGATGGCACGCTTGTGCCGGTCTTTCGCAAGGGCGAATGGGCATCCTGAGTGGATGGCCGCCGCCGGGGCCGGGGCGGTCACGCGCGCGGCAGGGTCAGGCTGGCGCTGAGCCCTGCGCTGCTGCTGTCCAGCGTCAGTTGTCCGCCCGCCGCCTCGGCAATGTCGCGCGCGATGGCGAGGCCCAGCCCTGAGCCTGTATCGCTTTCGTCAAGGCGCGCGCCGCGCGCGGTCAGCCCGGCCAGACGGTGTTCGGGGATGCCGGGGCCGTCATCGGTAATGTCGATTCTGAGGGTCGCGACGTCGAGGGCGCTTGCGGTCAGCGTGACGTGATTGCGCGCATGACGGGCGGCGTTTTCGGCCAATGCGCCAAGCGCCTCGGCAAGGTCGCTTTCATCAAGCGCGGCGGTCAGCCCCTCGGGCACCGATTGGTGCCAGTCAAGGCGCGCGCCGTCCGGGGTGCGCATCAGCACCGAGATTACACGCGCGGCCACCAGCGCCACATCGGCGCGCGCATTGCGGGCACGGGCGGCGCTGCGGGTGCGGGCCAGTTCGCGTTCGACATGGCGGCACATGGCGTCGGCGACGCTGTCGATGGAATCGGCTGGCCCGGTCTGTCCGGAGTCGCGCAGGCGGCTGGTCTCGCCCATCAGGGCCTGAAGCGGGGTCTTGAGCCCGTGCGCCAGATCCCCGGCGCGGGCACGGGCGCGGGCGGTTGCGCTGTTGCGTTCGGCCAGCAGGGCGTCGATTTCCTCGGCGAGGGGTTGCACCTCGCGCGGCCAGTCGGCGCCCATCCGTTTGGCATCGCCCGCGCGCAGCGCGCCGACACGCGCGCCCAGCCGGCGCAGCGGGCGCAGCCCGATCACCAGCTGCGCCCAGCCCGCGCCCGCCAGTACCAGCGCCAGCAAGGCAAGGTAGGGCGTCATGTCAGCCAGGAAGGCGCGTTTTGCCTGCACCAGTTCGCCATACTCCATGGCGACCGCGGCGCGCAGCGGCGTCGCGCCAAGTGCTTCGGGCAGGCGTGCGCTGCGCTCGAGAACCAGCAGCGCGCCGCCATCGGGGCCGGGCAGGGCGTGGTGATGCGGCGCGCCCGCGCCCAGCTCGTCAGGCGGTAGCGGCAATGCGTAATCCCAAAGCGAGCGCGAGCGCAGAACGCGCCCCTCGGCCTCGATCTGCCAGTAAAGCCCGCCATAGGGGCGCGCGAAACGCGGATCGGCGGGCGGGCGGGCCAGCACCAGCGCGCCGTCGCCCTGGCGTTCAAGACCGGCCAGCACCTGATCGAGCTGCACCGAAAGTTCGCCGATCGCGCGCCGCTCCACATGAGTGGCGAACAGCGCCGCCAGCCCCAGCGCCGCCAGCCCCAGCGCCAGCACGATCGCCGCCGCCCCGGCCAGCGCCAGCCGGAGGCGCAGCGACAGCCGGTTCATGGGCCGGTGCCTTCGAGAAAATAACCAAAGCCGCGCCGCGTGCCGATCACGCCCTTGCCCAGCTTGCGCCGCAGCCGCGCGATCACCGCTTCAAGCGCGTTGGCCTCGCGCGCGTCGTCGTCGCCGTAAAGATGTTCCAGTAATTCGGTGGGCGGTACCACGCGGTCGCTGTGCAGCGCCAGGTAGGACAGCAGCCGGTATTCAAGCGCGGTCACGCCGACCGGCGCGCCATGCGCGGCGACGGTCATGCGGTTGGTGTCCAGTTGCAGCGCCCCGGCCTGATGCAGGGCCGTTGCATGGCCCGCCGCGCGGCGCACCAGCGCACGCGCCCGCGCCACCAATTCCTCGATACGGAAGGGTTTCGGGAGGTAGTCGTCGGCGCCCGCCTCGATCCCCTCGACACGCTCCTGCCAGGTGCCGCGCGCGGTCAGCACCAGCACCGGCATGGCACGCCCGGCACCGCGCCAGCGCCTGAGCAGCGACAGACCGTCAAGCCCCGGCAGGCCGAGATCCAGCACGATCAGGTCGAAATCCTCGGTATCGCCGAGGAACCACGCCTCTTCACCATCGCCGCAGGTTTCAACCCGAAACCCGGCAGCGCCAAGCGCGGC
This sequence comes from uncultured Roseovarius sp., assembly GCA_964570675.1. Classification (GTDB taxonomy): domain Bacteria; phylum Pseudomonadota; class Alphaproteobacteria; order Rhodobacterales; family Rhodobacteraceae; genus Roseovarius. The sequence continues at coordinate 25,348 of CAZMZS010000023.1, forward strand.
GGCCAGATCGGCGGCGATTGCGGGATCATCCTCGACGGCAAGCGCACGCATCAGTCGTCTTCCGCCTCCATCTTGAGGATGCGCCCGCTGGCGGCGTCGATCTCGACCTCGATCAGCTGCCCGTCGCTACGGATCAGTTCGAGCTCATAAATGAACCCGCCGTCTTCCTCGTCGAATTCCACTTCGATCACCCGTCCGCCGAATGTCTCCTGCGCGATCGCGGTGATCTGGGACAGCGGCAGGATCGCGCCGCGTTCCAGTGCGGCGCGCGCACGGTCATGGTCATCAGGATCGTCATGGCTGTCCTTGTCGCCGCTGGCAAAGGCCGTGGTAACGGCCAGAAGCGGGAGGACCAGCACGAGGGCAAGCAAAGGGAGGCGAAGCAGTTTCATCATGCGCAGTTTCTAACGTCCCGCACCTGACAGCAAGCTGACAATCGCCGTCAGTCTGGCGTCAGGCGGGCTGGGGCATAAGGGCCGTGTTCCGCGGCGATCCTGCCGCAACTCAACACGAAGGAGACTTAAAATGATCCGTAACATGCTTCTTGCCGCCGCCGGCGCATCGACCCTGGCACTGGGTGCCGGTTTCGCACAGGCCTCGGATGATGATTCCCGCCGGATGCCGGTCACTGCCGGCGATCGTGCCGACTGGATCAGCATTGCCGATCTGGCGACCCGTATCGAGGCCATGGGCTATCGCATCCGCGAGATCGAGGTCGAGCGCGGGCTTTACGATGTCGACATGATCGACGCCAATGGCATGCGCGTCGAAGGCTATTTCGATCCGATGACCGGCGAGCAGGTGCGCCGCCGCGGATATGACGACTGATGACCGGGCCAACAGAAGAGACAAGCGTCAAGGTCTGGGATCCGTTGATCCGCATCGGTCACTGGGTATTGGTGGTGGCATTCGCCACCACCTACCTGACCGAAGGGGAGCCCGAATGGCTTCACAGCTGGGCGGGCTATGCCATCGCGACGGTGGTCGCGCTGCGCATCCTCTGGGGGCTGGCGGGGCCGCGCCGGGCGCGGTTCTCGGAGTTCGTGACCGGGCCGGGGCGGGTGCTGCGCTATCTGCGCGACCTTGTCGCGGGGCGCGCCGAGCGCCATCTCGGGCACAGTCCTGCCGGGGGTGCGATGACCGTGGCGCTACTGGTGGCGCTTGGCGTCACGGCAATGTCCGGCATGGCCACGCTGGCCGCCGAAGAGGGGCGCGGGCCGCTGGCCGGGATCGTCGCGCAGGGCGCGCAAGAGTATCGCGTCGAGCAGGAAGGCGAGCATGAAGGCGAACATGAAGGTGAGGCGATCTGGGAGGAAATCCACGAGATCGCCGCCAACCTGACCTTGGTGCTGATACTGCTGCATCTGGGCGGGGTCGTGCTGGCCAGTCATGCGCATCGAGAGAATCTTGCACGCGCGATGGTGACGGGTCGCAAGCGGGCCTGAGACGCCTGAACGCGCGCTGCCCTTGAACATGTCGGCGCAGTGGCGTCTAACGGGGGCGACCGCGCTTGGCGTGGTTGCCCTTTGATATCATGTCAGAAAGTCCTCATGCCCGAGATCGCATCACCGGTTCTTCTTGGTTTCCTTGGCAGCCTTGCGGCTGGCCTGATGACGGCGGTCGGGGCCGCGCCGGTGCTGGCGGGGCGGATGCCCGGGCAGGCGTTTCGCGACATGTCGCTGGGTTTCGCTGCGGGCGTGATGCTGGCGGCGTCGTTCTTTTCGCTGATCATTCCGTCGCTCGATGCAGCCGAGGCGAGCTTTGGTGCGGGGCCGATCCCGGCAGCGATCACCTGCGTTTCGATCCTGATCGGCATGGGTGCGGTGCATCTCATGAACGAGGCGTTGCCGCATGAGCATTTCAAGCTGGGTCGCGAGGGGCCGGAGGCGGCCTCGCTGCGTCGTGTCTGGCTGTTCATCATCGCCATCACCATCCACAATTTCCCCGAAGGGCTGGCCGTGGGCGTCGGCTTCGGGGCGCATGGGCTGTCGGGCGGGATGCCCTTGGCCATCGGCATCGGGTTGCAGAACGCGCCCGAGGGGCTGGCCGTGGCGGTGGCGCTGCTGGGCGAGGGCTATGACCGGCGCCGCGCCTGGGGCATCGCCGCCTTGACGGGCATGGTCGAGCCGGTGGGCGGGGTGCTCGGGGCCGGGGTGATTTCGGTCGCCGAGCCGCTTTTGCCCTGGGGGCTGGCCTTTGCAGCGGGGGCGATGCTGTATGTAATCAGCCACGAGATCATCCCCGAGACCCATCGCCGGGGCCATCAGAACAAGGCGACGCTGGGTTTGGCCGTGGGACTGGTGGTGATGCTGTTCCTTGATGTGTGGCTGGCCTGACGGCGGACATGCGCGCATCACCTGGCGGGCGCGGCCTTGCGGGCGACGCGCCGGGCGCTATCATCCTCGCGAGCAGGACAGGAGTAAAGACCATGACCCAGCAAGCTTTGTCGCGGCGCGGATTCATTGTCGCCGGGGCGGCGCTTGGCGCGGTGGCTGCGCTACCGGTGGCGGCGAGCGAAGCACCGCTTGAGATCCACGTGATGAAGGACCCCAATTGCGGCTGCTGCTCGGCCTGGATCGAGATCCTCGAATCCGAGGGCTTCGAGGTGACGACCGAAACCAGTTTCGGCACCGCGCTCAGCCGCTACAAGCTGGACAATGGCATTCCGGCGCGCATGGCGTCCTGCCACACCGCAAAGATCGAAGGCTACATGATCGAAGGCCATGTGCCCGCCGCCGATATCCGCGCTCTGTTGAAGGCGCGCCCCGATGCGGTCGGGCTGTCGGTGCCCGGGATGCCCTATGGTTCGCCCGGCATGGGCCCCGAGGATCGGCGCGAGGCTTATGATGTCTACCTGATCACGCGCGATGGCGGGGCGACGGTGTTCAGCAGCTATCCGGCGGCGTGATCGCGTGAGGCGCGGCCGATCCGGCCACTGCCGCTGTTTGCGTCTTTTCATCTGCGCGCCGGCGGGTCAGGATGCCGGGCATGAGCAACCTTGACGCATATGAACCGGGCTTTGACATCCCCGCCCTGCCGGGGATGGACGAGGCCGCGATAGCGACCCCCTGCCTTGTGCTGGACCTGGACGCGCTGGAACGCAACCTGCGCAAGATGGGTGCCTATGCCAAGGCCAAGGGGATGCGCCTTAGGGTACATGGCAAGATGCATAAATCCGTTGATCTTGCGAAACTGCAAATCGCCATCGGTGGGGCCTGCGGGGTCTGCTGTCAGAAGGTCAGCGAGGCCGAGGTGTTCGTGCGCGGGGGCATTGGCGATGTTCTTTTGACCAACGAGCTGCGCGACCCGCGCCAGATCGACCGGCTGGCGCGTCTGGCGGGGCTGGGCGCAAAGGTGGGCTGCTGCATCGACGATATCGACAACGTGGCAGAGCTTTCGGCGGCGGTCGAACGCCATGGCACGACCCTTGATTGCCTGATCGAGATCGACTGCGGCGCGGGGCGTTGTGGCGTCACCGACAGCGGAGCGGCGCTTGAGATCGCGCGCGCCGTCATGGCGGCGCCAGGGCTGCGTTTTGCCGGGATTCAGGCCTATCAGGGCGCGGCGCAGCACCTGCGCGGCTATGACGAGCGCAAGGCTCATATCGAGACCGCCATCGCAATCGCCCGCGAAGTTGTCGCAGTGCTGGAAAAGGCCGGATTGCCCTGCGAGGTGGTCAGCGGCGGCGGCACCGGCAGCTATCAGTTCGAGGCCGAATCCGGTGTTTATACCGAGCTGCAATGCGGCTCTTATGCCTTCATGGATGCCGATTACGGGCGGGTTCAGGACGCTCAGGGGCGGCGGCTGGACGGGCCGGAGGGATGGGAGAACGCGCTGTTCCTGATGACCAGTGTCATGAGCCATGTGCGCGCGGATCGCGCGGTGGTCGATGCGGGGCTCAAGGCGCAATCGGTCGATAGCGGCTTGCCGGTGGTGTTCGGGCGCGCGGGCGATGCGCTTGAATATATCACATGCAGTGATGAACATGGCGTCGTCGCCGACCCCAAGGGCGTGCTCAGGGTAAATGACCGGCTCAGGCTGGTGCCCGGCCATTGCGACCCGACCTGCAATATCCATGACTGGTATGTCGGTCTGCGCGGCGGCAAGGTGGAGTGCGTCTGGCCGGTCTCGGCGCGCGGGCGGTTCTACTGATCGGGCGCGCGTGTCTGGCCCGTCTGGCGCGGCAGGCAGACCCGCCGCCCTGACCCGGTGGTTTCCACGCTGACCGGCAGGCCGTATAGCGTGCTCAGCGTCTCGTCGTTGAGCACGCTGTCGCAGGGGCCGGAGGCGATGATCCGGCCCGCCTTCATCGCCAGCACATCCGCGCCAAGCGCAAAGGCCTGATCGGGGTCGTGGGTGGAGAGGATGATGCCGTGGCCGCCGCGGTCGTCATTGCCGTCGCCCGCATGAGGGCGCGCCAGCGCGGCGATCTGCGCCAGCACCTGGGCCTGATTGGCGAAGTCAAGACTGGCAGTGGGTTCGTCCATCACGATCAGCGGCGTCTCTTGCGCCAATGCGCGGGCGATCAGCACCAATTGGCGCTGCCCGCCGGACAGGCGCGAATAATCCTGCCCCGCCAGTTCCGCGATACCAAGGCGCGCCAGCGCCGCTTCGGCTGCCGCCCGGTCCGCCGCGCCTGGCTGGCCGAAGGCGCCAAGCCGTGCGCTGCGCCCCATCAGCACCACCTCGCGCGCCTCATAGGGAAAGGGCGGCGCATGGGCCTGGGGCACATAGGCCAGCGCGCGGGCGATCCTGTCGCGGCGCAGCGCGCCAAGCGGGCGGTCGCCAAGGCGGATCTCGCCGCCCAGCGGAGCCAGCAGTCCCAGCAGCGTGCGAAACAGCGTGGTCTTGCCGCAGCCATTGGGGCCAAGCAGGCACAGCACCCGCCCCGGC
>CAZMZS010000024.1:0-29632 GCA_964570675.1 uncultured Roseovarius sp.
TCTCTTCCATCCGGACTGTGACCGTCGGCTCTGGAATCGCACCAGATCTGCTGACCCCCGGACATGATCCATGACGGCGGGGCGCTCGCGGGCTTGGGATGTGCCGTTTGGCGCGCCCCTTACCGCCGGTGGGGAATTTCACCCCGCCCTGAGAACAGCGCCGATCATTCCCGCAAAGCGCGGCACTGGCAAGGTGCAAAACGAAGAACGCCCGCGTCACCAAAGATGACACGGGCGCGGGGATCGTCGAAGTGGCGCGCGCGCTGAGTGATGCGCGCGCGCCTGTCTCGGGCAGGCCGGGGATTACCCGCCCGATGTCTCGGGCAGCTTGCCGGCATCCTTGGCGGCGGAGATCTCGTCCTCGCTCAGGCTGCCATCGGCATTCGCGTCAACTGCCGAAAACGTGCCGGCTTCCGCATCGGGATAGGCCTGCTGGAATTCCGACATGGTCACGGCACCGTCGCCATTGGTATCCATTTCGGCCGCGGTGCTGGCCAGTGCGGCACCCGGCAGAGCCAGGGCGAAAGCGAAAGTTGCTGCAGTCGTTGTCTTGAACATGGGAAATGTCCTTCTCTCACGTTGTCATTGACGAGGGCGTGATTGCCCTCTGCCATGCAAGGTGGGGATGGACGGGCCAGGTGTCTGCGCGCTGCGCGCCTGACGCCCGGAATCTGCGGAAACAGGCCGGAATCATCCCTTGCGATCAGCACCTTGCCGCCACTGATCGCGCCGTCCCGGCCCAGTGGCGAGAACCCGCGCGGCGCTGGGTGCGCTTTGCGCAAGGACCCGCAGGGGATGCGCCCCGGTAGCGGCTGGCGGGAACCCGCCGCGCGACTCGGGGCGGCTCAGAACAGGCCCGCGACGGGCCTGATCGTGCCGGTTTCGATTCCCCGACAGTTGATGATGGGCGCATTCATGAACTTTCGGGCCGCCGGATGCGCGGCGTCCAGAACCCCGAGCCGCGTCAGGATCGCGGTGATCGTGCATTCCGCCGCGCGGGTGCCGCCATCGGCGCATTTCATCGCCACGCCCAGCTTGCGCCCCGGAATGATCGCGATGAAATATCCCTCGGCCCCGGTCTTCAGGGCGACTGGCTCCTTGCAGGCGCGCATCAATTCGGTGCAGGCGCGGGTCTCGCCCGCCACCAGCTCGGGATGCTTCACCATCGCCTGCCACAGCTGCACCGCCGCGTTCTCGCGCGCGCCGCCATCCTCTTGCGCAGCGGCGAACCAGGCCATCGCGCGGGCCATGCCCTTGAGCGAGGTCGCGAAATTCGGCGCCGAGCAACCGTCGATCCCGAAACACGGGCTGGTCTCGGCGGTCACATCCTCGAAGGCCTCGAGACAGGCGCGCTGCATCGGATGATCGGGCTCCACGTAGTCCGGCCCCCAGCCCATATGCTGCGTCAGCGTCAGGAACCCGGCATGCTTGCCCGAACAGTTGTTATGCACCTGACAAGGCTGCGCATGGGCGCGGATCAGCGCATCGCGCGCCGGTTCATCCTTGGGCATATGCGCGCCGCAGCGGAAATCATCGTCGCTCAGGCCCAGATCGGCCAGCCAGGCGTTCACCCGGTCGGTATGGATCGCCGCACCGCTATGCGAGGCACAAGCCAGCGCCAGATGCTCCGATGTCAGCCCCCGCGCCTTGGCCGCGCCGCTTTCGAGCAGCGGCAGCGCCTGAATCATCTTGGCCGAACTGCGCGGATAGATCACCGCATCCGGGTCGCCCCAGGCCTCCACCACCTCGCCCGCGGCGTCGCAGATCACTGCATGGCCGCGATGGACGCTTTCCACCAGCGGGCCGCGCAGGACTTCGGTCATTTCAACGGGTTCGCTCATCTGGGCCTCCGGTCGGCTGGTCTGTGCGGTTTTCCGCCAATTGCGTCTTTCATGTCTCGCCTGTTTCAGGCTAATATTGCTATGTCGAGTAGGAAAGGGCCGTGCAAGGCACAACTCCACCAAAGGAGGAGCGCACGCTCGTTAATTGAGGCTAGGACAGCTTGGAGGCTGGACATATGGTATCACGTATCGCACGCGGCTGCGCCGGCGCCCTTCTGACGCTGGCGGCAACAGGCGCCTGGGCACAGGAAGAAAGCACAAATCAGGTCGCCGCCGAAACGGCATGGAGCGTCTTCGAGGACAGCGACCCGCGCGAATGCTGGGCGGTCTCTTCACCCACCGAGACCGTGAACACCAAGGACGGCCGCGTCGTCGCGGTCCGGCGTGGCGACATCCTTCTGATGACCTTCTTTCGCCCCGAGGCCGGGGTGAACGGGCAGGTGGCCTTCACCGGCGGCTATCCCTTCGCGGGCGGGTCCACCGTCAACGTCACCGTGGACGGCACCGAGTTCGAGATGTTCACCGAAGACGAATGGGCCTGGCCCGCCAACGCCGAAGATGATGCCAAGATCATCGCCGCGATGAAGCGCGGCGCCGATGCGGTGCTTACGGCGCGCTCCTCGCGTGGGACGACCACGAAAGACACGTTCTCGCTGCTGGGTTACACCGCCGCCATGGAAGAAGCCCAGAAGCGCTGTCAATAGCGTCGCGTCACCGCGCCCGCCCGGTCAGCCCCGCGGTGCCGCCGCGCGGCTGAGCCGGTCGTTGATCGCAACACCCAGCCCTGTTCCGGGGATCGGCGAAACCGCGATCACCGCCGCGCCGCGCGCATCAAGCGCGTGCAGGTGATGAAACAGATTCGCCGCCGCCTCGCGCAGATCACCCGTGTCCGACAGGTTCAGATCACACGCGACCGGGCCGAAACCCAGCAACAGCTCGCCCTCGCGCCGCGTGTCTGCATTCAGCCGCACCACGGCCCCCGGCGCGTAATGGGAGTCCAATTGCCCCGGCGCGTTGATCTCGCCGCTCGCTTCGGGCCGCAGCACCGGCGTGCCCAGAACCGCCTCGATCTCCTCGGCGGGGATGCCGCCGGGGCGCAGCAAAACGGCCTGCGCCTTGCCATCCGGGCCGTCCCTGAACCCCAGGATCGTCGACTCAAGGCCAACCCCGCAGGCACCGCCATCCATGATCGCCTCGATCCGCCCGTTCAGACCCTCGGCCACATGCTGCGCGCTGGTCGGGCTGATCCGTCCCGACGGATTGGCCGAAGGCGCCGCCAGCGGCCCGCCGAAGGCGTGCAGCAGATCGCGCGCCACCGGATGTGCGGGCACCCTGATCGCCAGCGTCGCAAGGTCCGCCGTCACCAGCGGCGACAACCCGGACCCCGCCCTGAGCGGCAACACCAGCGTCAGCGGCCCCGGCCAGAACGCTTCGGCCAGCCGTGCGGCATGCCCGGACCATTCCACATAGCTCTGCGCGGCTTCGGCGCTTTCCACATGCACGATCAGCGGGTTGAATCGCGGTCGCCCCTTGGCCTCGAAGATACCGGCCACGGCGCGGTCATTGCGCGCATCCCCGCCCAGCCCGTAGACCGTCTCGGTCGGAAAGGCGACCAGCCCGCCTGCATGCAGGATTTCGGCGGCGCGCGCATGGCCGGTCTGGTCCGGCGCAAGGATTTCGGTGATCGGGCTCATGGGCTTTTCTGACGTGGCGTTCCGGTTGCTGGCGACTGCGCCGCTTGTAGGCTAGGTTCCGGACGCAATGCATATAGGGGCGCAGCATTTATGCCAAGCCGCCCCAACGCACAAGGACAGGAGGAAGGGTGATGCCATATCGCGCACCCGTTCACGATTATCAGTTCATTCTTGACCACATCGTCGGCCTGTCGCAGGTCGCCGCCACCGACCGCTTTGCCGAGGCCACACCCGACATGACCGCCGCCATCCTGACCGAGGCGGGCCGCATGTGCGACACGGTTCTGGCGCCGCTCCAACGCGCGGGCGACCTTCACCCGGCGCGGCTGGAAAACGGTGTCGTGCGCAGCGCGCCGGGTTTCGCCGAGGGCCACAAGGCCATCGCCGAAGGCGGCTGGGTATCGATCGCCGCCGACCCGGCCCATGGCGGCATGGGCCTGCCCATGGCCCTGACCGCCTCGGTCAACGAAATGATGAGTGCCGCCTGCCTGGCGCTGCAAATTCATCCGCTGATGACACAAGGCCAGATCGAAGCGCTTGAACATCACGCCAGCGACGAGATCAAGGCGCTTTACCTGCCCAAACTGGTCAGCGGGGAATGGGCCGGCACCATGAACCTGACCGAATCTCAGGCGGGATCGGATGTCGGCGCTCTGGCCACGCGGGCCGAACCCAATGACGACGGCAGCTACGCGATCACCGGGCAGAAGATCTATATCAGCTGGGGCGACAACGACTTTTGCGAGAATGTCTGCCACCTCGTGCTGGCCCGTCTGCCCGATGGCCCGCCGGGCACCAAGGGAATCAGCCTGTTTCTGGTGCCCAAACGCATCCCCGATGAAAACGGCGCGCCGGGGCGTGCCAATGACCTTTCGGTGGTCAGCATCGAACACAAGATGGGCCTGCATGGCAGCCCGACCTGCGTGATGCAGTATGACGGCGCGACCGGCTGGCTGGTGGGGCGCGAACATGACGGGATGCGCGCCATGTTCACGATGATGAACAACGCCCGCCTTGGCGTCGGCGGGCAGGGCATCGGCGTCGCCGAAGCCGCCTTCCAGCATGCGCTGGCCTATGCGCAGGAGCGCAAGCAGGGCCGCAGCCCGATCAAGGACGGCACCGGCGCGATTATCGACCATGCCGATATCCGCCGGATGCTGGCGGTGATGAAGGCCGAAACCTTCGCCGCGCGCGCGATCGCTCTGGATTGTGCCGTTGCCATCGACATGGAAACCGCGACCCAGGCCCCCGAATGGGCGGCGCGCGCGGCGCTCCTGACCCCCATCGCCAAGGCGTTCGGCACCGATACCGGGATCAAGGTGGCCGATCTTGGCGTGCAGGTGCATGGCGGCATGGGTTACATTGAGGAAACCGGCGCCGCGCAGTTCCTGCGCGACGTGCGCGTCACCGCGATCTACGAGGGCACCAACGGCATTCAGGCGATGGACCTTGTCGCCCGCAAGCTGATGGATGGGGGCGAGGCCGCCCATGCGCTTCTCGACGAGATCGAGGCCCGCGCCGAAACCGCCCGCGCCCGCCTTCCCGACCTTGCCGAGCCGGTCTGGCAGGCCTCCGAGACCCTGCGCGAGGCGCTCGACTGGATGCTTGCGAACAGCGATCTCAACCAGCGTTTCGCCGGGGCCACGCCGTTCCTTGCGGGTTTCGCGCGGGTGCTGGGCGGGCATTACCACCTTGCCGCCGCCATGGCCGAAGAGACCACCGGCGCGCGCACGCGCCTCGCGCGGTTCTACATCACCCGCCTTTTGCCTGAACATCACGGCCTTCTGGCCCATGCCACCGCCGGGGCGGACGGGCTCTATGCGCTTTCGCCCGAGGATTTTTCGGCATGATGGACGGACTCTCCGAACCCCTGCGCTACCCTTGGCGCGATCCTCCGGGCGAGGGCGAGGCGATCAGTGTCGCGCCCGGCGTGCTGTGGATTCGCCTGCCGCTGCCGATGGCGCTCGATCACGTCAATATCTACGCTCTCGACGAGGGCGACAGCTGGACCATCGTTGATACCGGTCTCCAGTCCGCCCGCAGCATCGCGCTCTGGGAAAAGCTGCTGACCGGTCCGCTTGAGGGGCGGCCCGTGTCGCGTGTGATCCTGACCCATCACCACCCCGACCATATCGGTATGGCGGGCTGGCTGATGGATCGCTTCGGCGCCGAACTCGTCACCTCGCGCACCGCCTGGCTCATGGCGCGGATGCTCATCCTCGATGTCGAGGACCGCCCCAGCGATCAGGCGCTCGCTTTCTGGTGCCGGGCCGGGATGGACCCCGACATATACGCGGCGCGCAAATCCGCCCGCCCCTTCAATTTCGCCGATCGCTGCCATCCGATCCCGGTGGGCTATACCCGGTTGAAGCAGGGCGACACCCTGCGCGCGGGCGGGCGCGTCTGGGACGTTCACATCGGTCACGGCCACGCCCCCGAGCACCTCACGCTCTGGAGCCGCGATGACAATCTCGTGATCGCAGGCGATCAGATCATCGCCTCAATCAGCCCCAATATCGGCATTTACCCGAGCGAACCGGATGCCGATCCGCTCGCCGAATGGCTTGAATCCTGCGGTCGCCTCGCGGGGCTCGCGCATCAAGATCACCTTGTGCTTTCGGGCCATAAACTTCCCTTTACGGGCCTTCCGGTGCGGATGCGCCAGCTGATCGAGAACCACCACGGCGCGCTTGATCGTCTGCGCGCGCATCTCGCCAGCCCCAAGACCGCCGCCGAGTGTTTTGCGCCCCTCTTCAAACGTCGCATCGACGAGGGCACCTACGGGTTGGCGCTGGTCGAGGCGCTTGCGCATCTCAATCACCTGTATCACGCTGGCGAGGTGACACGCACGGATCGCGCCACCGATGGCGCGTGGCTCTGGCAGGCGAAAGGATAGGCGCATATGGACGACGAAATCCGCACCTCGGCGGAATATCACGAGGGCGACGCACTGCCGCGCCGCCACGAGGTCCACTCCGACCCCGACACGCCCCCTTGCGACGAACTGCCCGAAGGCATGCGCCGCAAATCCCTCGAAAAGAAAAGCCCCGCCGAATGGGCCTATGAGCGCCTGATTCTCTACATCAAGAATTTCGAGGAACAGCTCGACAACGCGCATGAAGTGGCAATGGGCTTCACCGGCGGCGATGCGGGCGTGCTGCGCATCGAGGGGATGGGCTATTTCGAGCCCGATATCGTGACCTTCTATGGCACCGACGCCAGCGGCGCGCGCAACCAGCTTGTTCAGCATGTCAGCCAGCTCAACGTGATGCTGCGCGCCCTGCCCAAACGCATCGAACAGGAACCCCCCCGCCGCATCGGTTTCCGCCTTTTCGAAGACCTCGCATAAGGCCCGTCACCTGCGTCAGCTTGGAGGGTGACAGGCCATGAGAAATGCAGTATCCAACTTGCTGATTTTGACCGCAACGGCGAACATGAAGGACACGGGAAACATGGCAGACCACAAGCATGGCGAGATGGATATCGAAGTGCAGGAAAAAACCTTCGACGGTTTTGTCAAAATCGTTGCATGGTCATGTGTCGCGATCATCGCGTTCCTGATCTTCGTGGCGATGGTCAACGCCTGAGCAAAAGGGCGGCACCATCGCGTGCAAGGGGACATCGAATGCGTGGTTGGGTGATTGCGGTCTGTGCCGCGCTGAACTTGGCGGGATGCACCGCCACCGAAGTCTGGGCCCCTGACGAAGCCGTGGCGAAAGCCAGCTACCGTCACAGCGGCCCGCCCCGCCTGACCCTCTACACGATGATCAACAACCAGAGCGGCGCCGGGGCGCACAGCTCGCTGATGGTCAACGGCTCCGAGCGGGTGATCTTCGATCCCGCCGGGTCGTTCAAGCACGAAACCCTGCCCGAGCGCAACGACGTGGTCTTCGGCATCACCCCCCAGGTCGAGGATGTCTATACCCGCTATCATGCGCGTGAGACCTTCCGGGTGCGTGTGCAGAAACTCGATGTCAGCCCGGCCACCGCCGAACGCGTGATACAGCTTGCAAAATCCAACGGCCCGGTCCCTCCGGCCCATTGCGCGCGCGCCACCTCGACCCTTCTTGCACAGGTCTATCCCGACGCGGTCGAGACCACATGGTCGCCGGTGCGCCTCTCCGAATCCTTCGCCACCCTGCCCGGCGTCACGGGGCGGGTGCTGCGCGAATATGACAGCGACGACAACAGCAAGGTGCTCGCGGACTGGGATCCCAATCGCGTCGCCAGAGCGGCGACCGGCGGCTGATCTGCCCGCCCGTCAGGGCGCCTAACCCAACAGGTAGAGCCCACCATAAAGCGTGGATGCGCCCAGAAAGATTGCCAGCAACATGTTGCGCGTCAGAACCCCGGCAGCAATCGTGACCAGCGCCGCCGCCAGACGCGGCGCATCGGGTGCCCCGCCCGTCGCCTGTGGCCAAACCACCAGCGGCGCCACCAGCCCCGGCAAGACCGCCACCGCCGTATAGCGCAGATGCCGCAGGATCCAGGGCGGCAAGGGCCGGTCCCCGATCAGCCCGGTGAACACGAAACGCAGCCCGAAACTGCCCAGCCCCAGCACGATCATCACCAGCCACAATTCGCCCTTGTCGATCATGCCCCGCGCCTTTCCGCCCGGCGCTTGTCGATCAGCTCGACCTGTGCGCCCGTCATCATGCCCAGCACCCCCGCTACCAGCAGGCCAAGGTTGAACGGCATGAAGGCGAAGACCAGCGCGCTCAACACCGAAACGAAGCCCGCCGCCACATGGGCGCGCGTGCGCATCATCGGCCCGATCAGCGCCAGAAAGGTGATCGGGATCGCGAAATCCAGTGCCAGCCCCTCGGGAATGGCCGTGCCGATCATCGCCCCGACCCCGGTGAACAGATACCAGGGCGGACAGATCGGCGCCGCCACCCCGAAGAAATAGGTCAGCCGCTGCCTTATGTTCCAGTCGCGCCGCTCGTCGAATTTCAGCACCGAACAGGCATAGGTCTGATCGACTGTGAAATAGGCCGCCCAGGCGCGCTGTCCCAATGTCGCCTCGCCCAGATAAGGCGTCAGCGAGGCCGAATACATCGCCATGCGCAAATTGACCGCCAGCGCCGAGATCATCACGATCAGGGTGGGCGCATCGTTGCGCATGAGCTCGATGGCGGTGAACTGCGCCGCCCCCGCGATCACCAGGAACGAGAACGCAACCGTCTCGAACACATTGAGCCCCGCCTCGGTCGCCACCACCCCGAACAGGGTCGAGAACGGCACGATCACCAGGATGAAGGGCGAGCCGTCCCGCACACCCTGCCAGAAGATGGATTTGGAGGTTTCCGTCGCCACGTCTACGTCCTAGATTGTCCGCATGACACCGGCCTAGACCGAACCCCAGGGAGATGCAATTGGCGAGATCCGACGATCTGTCCGGCTATATCATCGCGCCCGATCCATCGGCCCCGCGCCTGACGCGCGGCGTCGAAGGCGTCGATCACGATGGCACGCCCGTCCATATTTCCGTGGTCGAGGAACGACCCCTGACCATTTTTCTCAATGGCCAGGAAATCGTGACGGCGATGACCATTGGCGATTATCCCGAATACCTCGCGCTCGGCTTCCTGCGCAATCAGGGGATGCTGCGCGCCGATGAAACCGTGCATCGCGTCGATTTCGACGAGGATCTCGAAACCGTGGTCGTGCGCACCGACGGGCAAACCACCTACGAAGAGAAGCTGAAAAAGAAGACCCGCACCTCGGGCTGCGCCGTGGGCACTGTGTTCGGCGACATGATGGAAGGGCTCGAAAAGGTCGCGCTGCCTGACCTTCAGGTGCGCACATCCGATCTTTACGCGCTGGCCTCGCAGATCAACCGCACCCCCTCGCTTTATCTCGAGGCGGGGGCGATTCACGGCACGGTGCTTTGCGCGGGCGACCGCCCGCTGGTCTATATGGAGGACGTGGGCCGCCATAACGCCGTCGACAAGATCGCCGGCTGGATGTTTTCCCAAGGCGTCGGCCCCGGCGACAAGCTGCTTTACACAACCGGACGTCTGACCTCGGAAATGGTCATCAAGACGGCCCTGATGGGCATTCCCGTGCTGGCCTCTCGCTCGGGCTTTACCGCATGGGGCGTGGAAATCGCCCGTCAGGTCGGACTGACCCTGATCGGCCGGATGCGTGGCAAACGCTTTGTCTGCCTCTCGGGCGAAGAACGGCTCATGCGCGATGCCGACCCCGCCAGCGTCCCCGAGGAAGACCACAAGCACCGCCGCAAGGGCGCGCCGACATGACGCCGTCGCTTTGCACGATCCGGGGCGCCGCATGATTCAGCCGCTTGGCGTGATCCTGGCCGGAGGGCAGGCCAGCCGCATGGGCGGCGGTGACAAGGGGCTTTTGTCCCTTGGCGATCGGACCATCCTCGATCATGTGATCGACCGGCTCGAACCGCAGGTGGCGGGCATGGCGCTCAATGCCAATGGCGACCCCGCGCGCCTTTCGCGTTTCGCCCTGCCCGTCCTGCGCGACAGCATCGCCGATCATCCCGGCCCGCTGGCCGGGGTTCTGGCCGGGCTCGACTGGGCGGCGGAGCAGGGGGGCGAAACCATCGTCACCGTCGCCGCCGACACGCCCTTCTTTCCCTGCGACCTCGTTGCGCGCCTGCTGCTGGCCGCCGAGGGCATGACTCATCCGCTTGCGCTGGCCGCCACACCCCGCCCCGAAGGCGAGGGCACCCGCTCCATGACCCGCTCGGGCCTCGTGCGCCATCCGACCTTCGGGCTCTGGCCCGTGGCGCTGCGCGACGACCTGCGCGCGGCCCTTGCGGACGGGCTGCGCAAGGTGGTTCTCTGGACCGAGAAACACGACGGTCGCGAGGCGCTCTTTGATATGCCCGGCGATCCCTTCTTCAACGTCAACACGCCCGAAGACCTCGCAAGGGCACGGGCGATGCCGGAGGCCCGCACATGAATATCTATGGTGTCGTCGGCTGGAAGAACGCCGGCAAGACCGGGCTGATGGAACGGCTCGTCACCGAGATCGCAGGCCGCGGCTTCAGCGTCTCCACCATCAAGCACGCCCATCATACCTTCGACGTGGACCACCCCGGCAAGGACAGCTACCGCCATCGCGTCGCCGGTGCGACCGAGGTGCTTCTGGCCTCGCGCAACCGCTTCGCCCTGATGCACGAACTGCGTGACGAGCCCGAGCCGCCGCTTGCCGAACTGCTCGACAAGCTCTCGCCCGTCGATCTGGTTCTGATCGAAGGCTACAAACGCGATTCCCATCCCAAGGTCGAGGCTCACCGCGCGATCACCGGCAATGCCCTGATCGCACCGGATGATCCCACCATCCGCGCCGTCGCCAGCGACTCGCCGCTGGATCTCGACCGCCCGGTCTTCGATCTGGACGACACCGGCGCGATCGCCGGTTTCATCCTTTCCGAGGTCGGCCTTTGACCCCCTTCGACAGCTTTGCAGTCGTGGATTGGTCGGGCGGCAATGACACCGGCGCCCGCCCGCGCCGCGATGCGATCTGGCTGGGCCTGGCGCGTGCAGGCGAGGCGCAACGCCCGCCGCCGCGCTACCTGCGCAACCGTTTGGAGGCCGAGGCCGCGCTTGGCGACCTCATCGACACCGAACGCGCCGCCGGTCGTCGCCTGCTGATCGGCTTCGATTTCCCCTTCGGCTATCCTTCCGGCTTCGCCGCCGCGCTCACCGGCCGGGCCGATCCGCTGGCCGTCTGGCACTGGCTCGAGGCCCGGATCGAGGACAGCCCACGCGCCAATAACCGCTTTGCCGTGGCAAGCGCGATCAACCTTGCGCTGGGCGAAGGGCGCGGGCCGTTCTGGGGCAATGCCCGCCCCGCCCATGACTTGCCCGGCCTGCCGCGCACCAAATCGGATTACGCCAATCCCTTCCCCGACCGCCGCGCCGCCGAAGACCTTGCGCGCGGCAGCTTCACCTGCTGGCAACTGGCCGGGGCAGGGGCGGTCGGCTCTCAGGTGCTGATGGGCCTGCCCGTGCTCGAACGGCTGCGCCGCCGCTTCGCCCCCGATCTGGCGGTCTGGCCCTTCCAGCCCTTCGCCGACGCGCCCGTGGTCTTTGCCGAAATCTGGCCGACCCTGATCGACGGCGCGGTGAAACGCGCCAGCGCGCGCGGCGGCATCCGCGATGCGCATCAGGTCAATCTGCTGGCGGGCGCGCTCGCGCGCTTGCCCATCGACGAGCTCATCGCCATGCTGGACTGCGACGCTGCCGAGGAGGGCTGGATCATGGGCCTTGGCCACGAAAACAAGCTGGAACAGGCCGCGGCTCAGGGAACAGACCTGCGCCCGCCCCCGCTGCGCGACGATTGCTTCGCGCTGCCCGCGGGTGTGGACTGGACCCCGGTCGATGACGCGCTGGCGCTGCTGCGCGCGCGCCTGCATCCGGTCGTCGCCACAACAACCGCCCCCCTTGGCGAGGCGCTGGGCCGTATCCTGGCGCAGGACGTGACCGCACAGCGCGCCAACCCGCCCCAAGCCAACAGCGCCGTCGATGGCTACGGCTTCGCCCACGCCGCCCTTGGCGGCGGCGACCAGCTTTTGCCGCTTCTGCCGGGGCGTGCGGCGGCGGGGGTGCCCTTTGACGGCGCCGTGCCAGCGGGCCATGCGCTGCGGGTGCTGACCGGGGCGGCGCTGCCCGAGGGCGTCGATACTGTCATCCTGCAAGAGGACGTGACCGCCAACGACACCCATATCGCCTTTCGCCCCGGCATCCGCCCCGGCGCCAATACCCGCTGCGCGGGCGAGGATGTGGAACCCGGCCAGACCATCCTTCATGCGGGCCGCCGCCTGACCCCGGCTGATCTCGCGCTCGCGTCGGCCACCGGGCTGGCCGACCTGCCCCTGCGCCAGCGCCTGCGCGTCGCGGTCATATCCACCGGGGACGAGCTGATCGAACCCGGCGACACCGCCGCGCCGGGGCAGATATTCGACGCCAACCGCCCCATGCTTCTGGGTCTGGCTGACCAGTTCGGCTTCGAGGCGCTTGATCTGGGCCGCATCCCCGATAACCGCGACGCCCTGCGCACCGCCCTTGACCGGGGCGCCCGCGAGGCCGATGTGATCCTGACCTCGGGCGGCGCATCGGCGGGGGACGAGGACCATGTCTCGGCGCTGCTCAATGCGGCCGGTGCAATGGCTGAGTGGCGCATCGCCGTCAAACCGGGCCGCCCGCTGGCGCTTGGCCTCTGGAACGAGACGCCGGTCTTCGGCCTGCCCGGCAATCCGGTGGCGGCACTGGTCTGCACGCTGATCTTCGCGCGCCCGGCGATGGGGCTTCTGGCCGGGGCTGGCTGGCACGAACCGCAGGGCTTCGACCTTCCCGCAGCCTTTTCCAAGACCAAGAAACCGGGACGGCGCGAATACCTTCGCGC
This sequence comes from uncultured Roseovarius sp., assembly GCA_964570675.1. GTDB lineage: Bacteria > Pseudomonadota > Alphaproteobacteria > Rhodobacterales > Rhodobacteraceae > Roseovarius. Next base: position 12,920 of record CAZMZS010000024.1, read on the forward strand.
CCGCATGCGCGCGGGCCGCGCCGAGGTCTTTCCCTCCGAAGGATCGGGGCGCATCAGCGGGCTGAGCTGGGCCGAAGGGCTGGTCGAACTGCCCGACGGCGCGGCGCAGATCACGCCCGGAACGCCGGTGCGCTACTTGCCCTTTTCAGGCTTTCCCTGACGCGGCAACGCCGCCGGTTTTCAGAAATTCGCCTCGACGCCGGGCAGGTTCAGCGCCCGGATCAGGTCGCGCAGCTCCTGGCGGGCGGCGACATTCGAGATGTTGAGCTGCTTCACGCCCACATCCTTGAGATCGAGCAAGGTCAGCCCCCTGGGAAACAGCTCGCGGAAGATCACCCGCTCGTTGAACCCCGGCGCGGTGCGGAACCCGATGCGCTTTGCAAGATTGTCCAGCGCATCGCCCATCTTTTTCTTGTTGACCATCTGCTGCGCCCCAAGCCGGTTGCGCACCACGACCCAGTCGATCGGCTTCAGCCCCGCCTGCGCGCGCAGTTGGCGGGCATTCCACACCATCTCGGAATAGACCGAGGGGCCAAGAATGCGCTTCCCGTCGCTGTCCACATGCGCCAACAGGTCGAAATCCACGAAACTGTCATTGAGCGGCGTAATCAGCGTATCGGCCAGACTATGCGCCACCTGGCTCAGTCTTGTATGCGAGCCGGGGCAGTCGATCACGATGAAATCGCTGTCGGGCTCCAGCTCGGCCACCGCCGCCGAAAGGCGCCGGTCATAGACGTTCTCTCCGGGCTTCAGGCTGTCCTGATCGACTTCGGGCAGATCGTGGTAATAGGGGCTGGGCAGCTCCATGCCGGATTTCTCCAGGAACCGCTTACGGTTCGCCGCATAGCTGCCGAAGGTCTTCTGGCGCAGGTCCAGATCAAGCGCGCTGACCTTGTGGCCCATGCGTGCCAGCGCCGTGGCAACATGCATCGAAACGGTTGATTTGCCTGCGCCGCCCTTCTCGTTGCCGACGACGATGATATGGGCCATGTGTCTCGGTTCCTCTGTCCCTGCTCGGGGCCGTTTTTGATTGAAAGCACTCTATCCGCGAGGGACGGTTTTGCAAAGACTGTGTTGCCGCGTCGCCGCAGGTTGCGGCCCTTGTGGCACAGCTGCCGCGCCTTTGGGGGCGGCATGAAAAACGCCGCCCCGGCCGGGACGGCGTTCGATCTTGTAACGGGTTGTCTGGCTTAGAAGCCGAGGCCCGAATACTTGTTCTTGAACTTCGACACGCGGCCGCCGGTGTCCATCAGGCGCGAGCTGCCGCCCGTCCAGGCCGGGTGCGCCGACGGGTCGATGTCCAGCGACAGGGTGTCGCCTTCCGCGCCATAGGTCGAGCGCATCTGCACGATGGTGCCATCGGTCAGCTTGACGTCGATGAGGTGATAATCGGGATGGATGTCTTTTTTCATCGTGCCGCTCCTTATGCCGACTTGTCGGTTTTCTTGGGCTTGTAGGTGCTGTCCTCGGCGATCCGGGCCGATTTGCCCCGGCGCGAGCGCAGGTAATACAGCTTGGCACGACGGACGCGGCCACGGCGCACGACGTCGATGCTGTCGATATTCGTCGAATAGAGCGGGAACACACGTTCCACGCCTTCGCCGAAGGAAATCTTGCGCACGGTAAAGCTTCCGGCGATGCCGGCGCCGTTCTTGCGGCTGATGCAGACGCCTTCGAAGTTCTGCACGCGCGAACGGGTGCCTTCCGTGACTTTGTAACCGACACGGATCGTGTCACCGGCCTTGAAATCCGGGATGGTCTTGCCAAGCTCTGCGATTTGCTCGGCATCCAGTTGAGCGATCAGGTCCATCGCTTTTTCTCCTATTTGCTTGCGGTTTCATCCGCAAAGTTTGGTGCCGCCTCAGAGCTCTTGGTCTTCATCCGGGTCCCTACCATGCGTGTCACGGTAAGCCCGCCAGAGATCAGGTCGTCGTTCCTTTGTCAGCCTTTCGGCCATGGCGCGCCGCCAGGAAGTTATATGCCCGTGATGGCCCGAAAGAAGAATTTCGGGGATCGGCAGGCCCTTCCAGACGGCTGGTCGCGTATACTGGGGATGTTCAAGCAGACCTTCGGAAAAGGACTCCTCTTCCGTCGATGCCTGATTCCCAAGCACGCGCGGTATAAGTCGGACCGTCGCATCAATCAAGGCCTGAGCGGCGATCTCGCCCCCGGTCAGGACGAAATCGCCCAACGAGACCTCTTCGATGCCGTAATATTCGATGACCCGCTCGTCCATGCCCTCGAAACGTCCGCAGATCAGCGTGACGCCGGGGGCCTCGGACAGGCGCTGCGCCATCGCCTGATCAAAGCGCCGCCCGCGCGGGCTGAGATACAGGATCGGCGCGCCTTCGGGCGCGTCGCTTTTTGCGTGCTCGATGGCGCGGCCCATCACGTCGGGGCGCAGAACCATGCCCGCGCCACCGCCCGCCGGGGTGTCATCGACATTGCGATGCTTGCCCTCGCCGAACGGGCGCAGATCGGTCGTTTCAAGCTGCCACAGCCCGTCTTTCAGGGCCTTGCCGGTCAGGCTCTCGCCCAGCACGCCGGGAAAGGCCTGCGGAAAAAGGGTGATCACCTGCGCGCGCCACGCCCGCGCAAGGCGCGGGTTGTGGGCCATCAAATCCTGCGGTTGCAGGCTGGCGCGGATGGACTTGCGGCCGTGGGATCTGGGTGCGTCGCTCATGGCGCATGGGCTTAGCCCCCGCGCGTGTCCAAGGCAAGGCCGCGTCGCGCCTTGACCACGTCAGGCGGACCCGCGCGGCATCGGCAGATCGGCCTTGTTGTAGGGCGCCCAGTCGGTGATCTCGGGGTAATAGGTCTTGCGCCACTGGCGCACCTTCGGGTTCATCACCCGCCGCCAGACCGGCGGCACCATCGCCGCCATGGTCATGATCGGATAGCCATAGGGCAATTGCGGCGCTTCGCTTTCGTCGTAGTTCTGCAACAAGGGAAAGCGGCGGTCGGGCTTGTAATGGTGGTCCGAGTGGCGTTGCAGGTTGATCAGCAGCCAGTTCGACGCCTTATGCGCCGCGTTCCAGCTGTGATGCGGTTTGACATGCTCGTATTTGCCCTCGCCCAGATGCTTGCGCGTCAGCGCGTAATGCTCGACGTAATTGACCAGCTCAAGCTGCCAGATCGCGACGCCCGCCTGCCACATGAACAGCAACAGCCCCGTCCAGCCCCCCACCAGCAGCGCCAGCAGCAGCATGAACGCCTGCAAACCCAGATACCGCCAGAACGGATTTTCAAGCGCGGTCCAGTCCTTGCCCTTGCGCGCCAGCATCGCCTGTTCCGACCGGAACGCCGAGACCGGCGAATCGCGCAGCACCCGTGCGAAATAGCGGTGGAACCCCTCGTTATAACGCGCCGTCACCGCGTCGCGGGCAGTGCCCACATAGGGGTGATGCACCCTCAGATGCTCCGAGCGGAAATGCGAATAAAGCACCATCGACAGCAACGCATCGCCCAGAAACCGCTCTCCCCGGTCCTTCTGATGCATCAATTCGTGGCTGTAGACGATCCCCACCGTCCCGCTGATCACCCCCACGCCGAAGAACAGCACGATGGTTTCCAGCGGCGACAAATGCGCATCGCCCGGCCCGGTGACATACCAGATCATCCAGAACAGCAGCACGAACTGCACCGGCGCCCAGATGATCGTGATCGCCTTGTACCAGCTCAACTGGTCCTCGCCGGTCTCGAGGTCCGCATTGTCCAGGTTCAGCCCCAGAATCGCATCGAGGATCGAGAACAGGTACCATGTCGCCATCGGCAACAGGATCACCGTCCACCCCCCGTAGAGCGCGCCGGTCAGCGCGACGGGAACAAGGATCAGCGACATCCAGAACGGCGCGGCATTGCGGAACTTGGCAACTTGATCGGACGGTATCATGCACAGGTCTCCTGCGGGGCAACAACACAACTGACGCACGTTTCACCGCGCATTTTCCAACCTTCCCCGGGCAAGGTCAAACACCTTGCGCATCACGGTGGGCAGATCCGATGGGCGAAACGCCGCAGCCGGGTGGAAATCACCGCACGCGGCCTCTTGCCCCTCGGGCACCACCGCCACGCAGACCTTCAGGTGCAGCTCGAAATGGGTGAACACATGACGCGCCTCCTCGGGCAACTCCCGCCACTCGGCCTCAAGCGGCGGCGCGGGCTCGGGCGCGTCACTCCATTCGCTTCCCGGCCAGCCCAGCATCCCGCCCAGAAGCCCCTTTGCGGGCCGCCGCTCCAAAAGCCATGCGCCATCTTCCCGGCGCGCCACATAGGCGATGCCATGGCGCAGCGGCCTTGGCTTTTTCGCAGCCTTGCGTGGCAATTCCCCCTGCACACCCGCCGCCCGCGCCGCGCAGGGCGTGCGCCAGGGGCAGATGCCGCAGGCTGGCGCGCGCGGCGTGCAGATGGTCGCGCCCAGATCCATCACCGCCTGCGCATAACAGCCCGGCCTTGCCTCGGGCGTCATACCTGCGGCGGCTTGCCTGATTTCGGGCTTGGCCGCAGGCAGCGGTGTGCGGATGTCATGCACCCGTGTCATCACCCGTTCCACATTTCCATCCACCACCACCTCGGGTGCGTCAAAGGCGATCGCCGCGATCGCCGCCCCCGTGTAGGGGCCGATCCCCGGCAATCCCTCAAGCGCGGCGCGCTCCTGCGGAAACACGCCGTCCAGTTCATGCGCCACCACGCGGGCGCATTTCACGAGGTTGCGGGCGCGCGCGTAATACCCAAGCCCCGCCCATTCCCCCATCACCTGCGCCTCGGGCGCATCCGCCAGTGCCCTCACATCTGGCCAAAGCGTGGTGAACCTCTCGAAATAACCGATCACGGCGGCCACTGTGGTCTGTTGCAGCATCACCTCCGACAGCCAAACCCTGTACGGATCGGGGCGCACCCCTTCCGCGCGCTCGTCCGGCCCCACGCGCCATGGCAGGTCGCGTGCATGCCTGTCATACCATTCAAGGATTTCCGCCGCCCCGGCGCGCTCACACATTCTTTATCCCCCTCGGGCGGTTTTCGCTGTGGCATGGCCCGCCACATGCCCTAAGATAGGCCCCAATTCGAGGATGCCACCCATGCCAAAGCGCGAAAGCACCACACGGGGTTTCAAGCGCACCGCCCAGCTTGTGCAGGGCCGGGTGCGCCGCGCCTCCGAATCGCGTGGCTTCGCACAATCGCGCCTGCTCACCCACTGGCCCGAAATCGTCGGCGAGGATATCGCCGCCATCGCCCGGCCCGTCAATGTATCTTACGGGAGTCAGGGGCTGGGCGCGGTGCTGACGGTGCTGACCACGGGCGCGCAGGCGCCGATGCTGGAAATGCAGAAACAGACCCTGCGCGACAAGGTGAACACGGTTTACGGCTACAACGCCATCTCTCGCATCCGTGTGACGCAAACCGCGCCCACCGGCTTTTCCGAAGGGCAGGCCAGCTTCGATCACCGCCCGAAAACCGCCACGCCGCCCGCGCCCGACCCCGAAACACAGACCCGCGCGCACTCGCTTGTCGCCCCGATCGGCGACACGGGACTGAGAACGGCGCTTGAAGCCCTCGGGCGGAACGTTCTATCCAAGACGAAACGCTGACACTCAAAAGGGGATCACCATGACCCGACTGACCGCAATCGCGGCCCTCTGCCTTGTCCTTGTTGCCGGTGGCGCCTACTGGTTCACCGCCGGTTCCTCCACACCGCCCGATCTGCCCTTCGCGGCCAATGCACAGGACGCCGATGTCGACACGTCCTCGGTCGTCGAAATGAGCCTCGGCAATCCCGACGCGCCGGTGACGGTGATCGAATACGCCTCGTTCACCTGCCCGCATTGCGCCGACTTCCATGCCAACCAGTTCAAGCAGCTCAAGGCGAATTACATCGACAGCGGCAAGATCAACTTCATCCACCGCGATGTCTATTTCGACCGCTTCGGCCTCTGGGCCTCGATGGTGGCGCGCTGCGGCGGCGAAGACCGCTATTTCGGCATTATCGACATGATCTATGACCAGCAAAAGGAATGGATCGGTTCGGGCGACGCGGTCGGGATCGCCGACCGGCTGCGCAAGATCGGCAAGGTCGCCGGTCTCGACGCCGATCAGGTCGATGCCTGCCTCGCCGATCAGGACAAGGCCAAGACGCTTGTCGCATGGTTCCAGCAGAACTCCGAAGAGCATGACATCAATTCGACCCCCTCGCTGGTGATCAACGGCGAAAAATATTCGAACATGTCCTATCAGGAACTGAGCACGATCATCGACGAGAAGCTGGCCGAGTAATGACGTCTCCACTGTCCGGCCTCAAAGTGGTCGAGCTTGCCCGCATTCTGGCCGGCCCATGGGCCGGTCAGACCCTCGCCGATCTCGGGGCCGAGGTCATCAAGATCGAAAGCCCCGCAGGTGACGATACCCGCCAATGGGGGCCGCCCTTCATCGAGCGCGAGGGCGACCGCTCCGCCGCCTATTTCCACGGCACCAACCGCGGCAAGGCCAGCATCGCCATCGACTTCCGCACGCCCGAAGGGCAGGCGCAGGTGCGCGACCTGATCCGCGACGCCGATATCGTGATCGAGAATTTCAAGGTCGGGGGTCTGGCGAAATACGGGCTCGATTACGACAGCCTCGCCGCCATCAATCCCGGCCTCATCTATTGCTCGATCACGGGTTTCGGGCAGGACGGGCCTTATGCGCATCGCGCCGGGTATGATTACATCATTCAGGGCATGTCGGGCCTCATGTCGATCACCGGCCACCCCGAGGGCCAGCCCACCAAGGTCGGCGTGGCCGTGACCGATGTGTTCACCGGCGTCTATGCCGCCACCGCGATCCTTGCCGCCCTCCATCAGCGCGCCAGCACCGGGCGCGGTCAGCATATCGACATGGCGCTGCTCGATGTGGCGGTGTCCGTCACCGCCAATCAGGCGATGAACTACCTGTCCACCGGCACGCCGCCGGGGCGTCTTGGCAATTTCCATCCCAACCTCTCTCCCTACCAGGTGTTCGACTGCTCCGATGGCTACATCATCGTCGCGGTCGGCAATGATGCGCAATTCGCGCGCTTCTGTGATCTTCTGGGGCGTCCCGATCTGGCCGCCGATCCGGATTACGCGACAAATCCCGCACGGGTATCCAACCGCAAACAGCTTGACGAAATCCTGACCGACCGTACGCGGGTCTTCTCGAAATCCGACCTGCTCGCCACCTGCGAGGCGCATGGCGTGCCCGCCGGTCCGATCAACGACCTCGCCGAAGTCTTCGACGACCCCCAGGTTCAGGCCCGCGGAATGCGCGTCGATCTCGATGGGGTGCCCGGCGTGCGCTCGCCCTTCCGGTTCTCGGATGCAGACCTGTCGCTTGATCGCCCCTCGCCGCGCCTGAACGAGGACGGCTGAGGCGTGGATTTCTGAGGGCCAATTCCGGGGGTTTTCGGTGTTTTGTACAAAATATCCGGGGCGACCTCTGATTTCGGTACAAAACCGCCGTACAAAACAGACGTTTTGTACAGGTTTCAAGCCCGCTCAGCCGCGTTTCAGCCCGGCGCGTTCCAGCGCGCTGTCGAGTGGCTCCCAATCGTCGATCTGAAGCCTCACGGGCAGGGTCAGAACCTTCTGCCTGAACCCCTGCGGCAGGCGTACCGCATCCTTTTCGGTGGTCACAAGCTGCGCCTTCAGCAGCTTCGCCTCCGCCTCCAGCCGCCCCATCAAGGCCTGGGTCAGCGGCTGGTGATCCTCCAGCGCCTCGGCCCGTGCCAATTCCGCGCCAAGTCCTTGTAATGTCGCAAAGAATTTTGCCGGATGGCCAATGCCCGCGAAGGCCAGAAACCGTGTCCCGGTCCAGTCCATCCCGGTCTCCAGCGGCGCAAGATGGCCCGTCATATGGGGCATTTCGATGGCCTCGCCCCAGCTTTCGCGGAAACTTTCCTGCTGTGCGCCGCCTCCGATCGACAGCACCATGTCGGCGCGCTTGAGACCCGCCCCGACCGGCTCCCGCAGCGGCCCCGCAGGAATACAGCGGCCATTGCCGAACCCCGTCGCAGCATCCACGACAACAATAGAAATATCTTTTCGGATCAACGGGTTCTGGTGCCCGTCATCCATCACCAGCACATCCGCTCCGGCCTCGACCGCCTGTCTTGCGGCCTTTGCACGGTCCTTCGCGACCCAAACCCTCGCGAACGCCGCGATCAGCAAGGGCTCGTCGCCAACATCTTGAGATGTATGGGTTTTTTCCAGAACCTCGACCGGTCCCTCCAGCGTTCCGCCATGCCCGCGCGACACGACATGCACGATTTTTCCCATGTTTTGAAGGTGTTGCACCAGCGCGATCACCGTCGGCGTCTTGCCGGTGCCCCCGGCATTGATGTTACCCACACAAATCACTGGAATATCAGGGGCATAGACCGGTTCCTGCGCCACCCTGCGCGCCGTAGCGGCCCCGTAAAGCGCCCCCAACGGCGCCAGAATGCGGGCCATCAGACCCGGTTGCTTGGCTGGCGTGAACCAGAACCCCGGTGCCCGCATCACCGCGCCCCCATTATGTCCAGGGTGTCCTGGACAAGATCCAGAATTTTGTCAGTGACTCCAGCACTTTGCGAGGCCACGTCCCATGCCGCATGCGCCATCGCGGCCGACTGATCCGGCGGTATCAACCGCTTCACCCCCGCCCCCAACGTCTCCGCATCCCGCACGATCCTGGCGGCCCCGGCCTCCGCAAACCGCGAATAACTCGACAGATACCGCCGCACATTCGGCCCATAAAGAATGGCGGACCCATGCGCCGCAGGTTCATTTGGGTCGCGCCCCCATTGCCCGGATTGCAGCGAGCTGCCCATGAAGGTGATCGGCGCCAGTCGATACCAAAGCCCCATCTCGCCATAGGTATCCGCCAGCAGAACCTGCGTGGTCTCCTCGGGCATCGCACCTTGCGACCATACCACATGGCGCCGCCCGTCCTGCTCCAGCCGTTCCCTGAAGGCCGGGCCATCATCCGGTTCGTCCGGCACCACCACCAGCAGGGCGCGATGCGCCAGCCGGCTGACCGCCTGATGCGCCTCGAGCACCGCATCAAGTTCGCTCACTTGCAACATCGCCGCCAGCCACACAGGCCGACCCCTCAGCAGCGTCGCCAGTTCCTCGCGGTCGGATTCGCTGTAAGGCAATGCCAAAGCGCCTTCCTGGAAAGGGCCAGTCACTGAAATCTCGGCATCCTTGACGCCAAGACGGCGCAGAAACCGCGCCGTGTTCGCCGAGCGCGACAGGATCAGCGCAAAGCGCCCAAGCAGCGCGCGCGGCATGTCGGGAAACCAGCGCCAAGAGGATTTTTCCAGTAACGCCTCTTCGGCGTCGATCAGGTACAGCGGCACGTCGCGGTCATCGGCCTCGGTGATGAAGGCCGGTTGCAGATCACCCCCTGTCCAGAGGCAGATATCCGGATGCCAGTGATCCAGAAAGGCCTTGGCCTCGGGCACGTTGTCGGGCGGCAAGGTTTCGTGCATGACGACCTTGGATCTCAGTGGCTCGGGGCCGATGCTGCGAGACGTGATCAGCATATGCAGACCGGGTCGCAGCATGGCCAGTCGTTCGGCCAGTTGCTGCAGCCCGTCCAGATGCGCCGGCTCGGTAGCATGCGCCCAGACCAGCTCGCCCTGCGGGCGCTCGGTCGTCGGGGCGACGGGTTCATCTGCCGCACGGCGCGCAAAAGCCAGGTATGCCGCAAGGCTAAGCGACCGTCGCATCGTGGTTTACCCCAGTTCTTCGGTTGACGAAGCCTCGGAGTCTTCTTCGCGCAGGCGATGAAGATGCGCGATGTAATAGCGCATATGCGCGTTGTCGACGGTGCGTTGCGCCTCGGCCTTCCAGGCGTGATAGGCCGATTCATAATCCGGGAAGATCCCGACGATATGCAGGTCATCGACATCCTTGAAGACATTGCGGCTGGGATCGACCAGTTCTCCTCCGAAGACGAGGTGCAGGCGTTGGGCCATGAAAAAATCCTTGTCCGGGTTGCGCTGTGGCGCAGGGTATTCGATTGCAGGTCAGGGTCAAGCGAATGGCGCGCGCGGTGCGGGTGCCTTGACGGGAGCGGGAAAACCCGCCACCAGACGCCATCGCCAACCGGATGCCGCCCATGCCCAAGCCCTTCCTGATCCTGCAACTGCGCCCCGAAGCCGAGGCCGCCGACGATGAATTCGCAGCGATCCTGCGCAAGGGCGGGCTGGCCGAGAACGAGACCCGCCGCATTCGCCTCGATCAGGAACGCCTGCCCGGCGCGCTGTCGCTGGATGATCTTTCCGGTGTGATCGTGGGCGGCGGGCCGGGCTGCGTCAGCGACGCTCCCGCCGAAAAATCCGAAATCGAAGCCCGGATCGAGGCCGATGTCCTGTCGCTCATGCCGCGCGTGACCGAGCGGGATTTTCCTTTCCTGGGCTGTTGTTACGGCATCGGGATCGTGGGAAAGCACCTGAATGGGGATGTCGGCAAGACCCGCTATGGCGAGCCGGTCGGCACCTCGGATTGTACCGTCACCGAAGCGGGTCGCGCCGACCCTTTGCTTGATGGGATCCCCGACCGTTTCGAGGCTTTCGTGGGCCACAAGGAGGCCCTTCAGGCGCTCCCGGATTCATGTGCGCATCTGGTGGCCTCGCCCGCCTGTCCCTTCCAGATGGTGCGCCATGGTCAGAACGTCTATGCCACGCAGTTCCACCCCGAGGCGGACGCCGCCGGCTTCGAGACCCGCATCAGGATCTACCGCCACCGGGGCTACTTCCCGCCCGAAGCCGCAGATGACCTCGTGGCCATGTGCCGCGCCGCGCATGTGCACGCGCCCGAACGGATACTGCGCAACTTCGTTGATCGCTACCGCGCCGAGGGCTGAAACCTGTTGGCGTCATAGGGCGCCATATCAAGGTTCGGGCGCTGTCCGTCGATTAGCCCCGCCACGATGCGCCCGGTCTTTGGCCCGGCGGTCAGGCCCACATGCTGATGGCCGAAAGCCGCGAAAACGCCCGTGCCGCCCAGTTCGCCCATCAACGGCAGGCTATCGGGAGTCGTGGGGCGAAAGCCCATCCACTCCTCGACGCTGTCATAGCTGAGATCGGGAAACACGGCTTTGGCATGTTTGCGGATCAGCTCAAGCGGCGCGCGTGACGGCCCCTTGTCGATCCCGCCAAGTTCCACGGTCCCGGCACATCGCAAGCCCGTTGCCATCGGGTTCACCGCGAACTTCCCCTGTGAGATCATCAGCGGGTTGCGCGGCATCTGCGAGGGACCCGTGAAGTGAAGGTGATAGCCGCGCTCGGCCTCCAGATGCACCTTGATGCCCAGCTTGCGCATCAGTGATTTCGACCAGATCCCCGCTGCCAGAACCGCATGGTCGCAGGCGATCGGCCCTCGATCGGTTTCTACCGCGCTGATGCGCCCATCCGATAGCGTGATGTCCCTGACCTCGGCCTGCCGATAGGCGCCACCCTCATCACAGAGCACATTGGCAAGGTCCGCCATATAGGCGCCCGGATCGGTGATATGCCCGTGCCCCTTCAGCACCGCAAGACACTGGGTCGCGGGCCCCAGGATCGGTTCGACCTCGCGCACCGCGTCACCCTCGATGATCTCGGGCACCATCCCGCAACCGCGCTTGAACCCCCAGGCATAGGCGTCATCCTCAAAGGCCTGGCGCGACGGGTAGGCATAGCCGAAATCGCTGCTCGCGATCCACTTTTCAGCACGTGTGCCTCTCGTCAGCGCGATGTGTTGGTCGACGCTGTCGGTCACCAGCGGGATCAAGGCTTCGATCGCGCGGCGGCAGTCGCGCGCATTGGCCCTGGCGACAAAGCGCACAAGCCAGGGGGCAAGCCTCGGAAGGTAACCCCATTGCATGAACAGCGGCGATCCCGGATTGACCAAGTATTTCAAGCCTGTAGTCAACAAGTCGGGTGTGTTCACCGGCACCATCGCCCATTGCGCCAGCAATCCGGCATTGCCATAGGACGCCCCCGCACCCGGACCTTCGCGATCCACGAGAGTCACCTCATGTCCTGCGCGGCACAGCCAGATCGCGGTGCTGAGCCCGCAGATTCCTGCGCCGATGACGATGATCTTGTTGGGGGTAGTCATTGCGGAGGTGTCCAACTGGCTGCGTCGCGCGCCAATTAACCCGGCCTGCGGGCCATCGGCAAGTGGCCCGCAGGCGCGCTCACCCGAAAACGAAAAGGCCCCGCCTTATAGCGGGGCCTTGTTACTGTCACTGCTGAGCGCGGTTCAGCCCTGGCGGGCCTTGAAGCGACGCTGCGTCTTGTTGATGACGTAGACGCGGCCTTTGCGGCGCACGACACGGCAATCGCGGTGCCGGTTCTTGAGCGAACGCAGCGAATTACGAACCTTCATGGTCGTCTCCTGTCTGTCGTGGCGCGGGCCAGCGCCTTGGGTTACGGGTGTTCCGCGGGTGCGAAACAGTGAATTCATGGTGGGCGATACAAGGTTCGAACTTGTGACCCCTTCGATGTCAACGAAGTGCTCTACCGCTGAGCTAATCGCCCATGAATGCCGAAACGGTCCAATGCCCCAAGGAAAAGGGGCGCGGGAGTCCGCGCCGGTGAGACGCGTCTATAAAAGGAGTCGGAAAGGGGATCAAGGGCTTTTAGAACGCTAATTTCGCTCTATGATGGCCGCGACAGGAGAAACGATGCCGAAAGCCGCCTATCATCTGAGTCATCCCCACCGGCGCACGACCTCGGTGGTGTTTGCTTCGCCTCATAGCGGCTGCGATTATCCCTGGTCGTTCCTGCGCCGCACCAACCTTGACGAGCATTCGGTGCGCAGCTCCGAGGATGCCTTTGTCGATCGGTTGTTCGAACCCGCGCCGCGCCACGGCGCACCGCTGATCCGGGCCGGGGTGCCACGGGCATTCGTCGACCTCAACCGCAACGCGGACGAGCTCGACCCGGCGCTGATCGAAGGCGCTCGCAGCACCGGCCACAATCCGCGTGTGGCCTCGGGTCTTGGGGTGATACCGCGCGTGGTCGCGAACGGGCAGGCGATCTATTCCGGCAAGATTCCCATGGTCGAGGCCACGCGGCGCATCGACACCTATTGGCGACCCTATCACGAGGCCTTGGCGGCACAGCTCGATCAGGCGCATCTCATGTTCGGCCAGGCGATTCTGGTAGATTGCCACTCGATGCCGCATGAGGCCATGGATTCGGTCGCACGCACCGGTGTGCGCCGCCCCGAAGTGGTTCTGGGAGACCGGTTCGGCGCCGCCGCCGCGCCCGAGATCATGGACCGCGTAGAAGCCGCATTTCGGGCTGCGGGGCTTGTGGTGACGCGCAATACCCCGTTTGCTGGTGCCTTCGTGACGCAACATTATGGCCGCCCCGCGCGCAGGCGTCACGCCATCCAGGTCGAGATCGACCGCGCGCTCTACATGAACGAGCAACTTATCCGCCCCAACGGCCATTTCGACACGTTCCGCAAGATTCTGGATGGGGTCATCGCCGAGATCGCCGCGATCGGGCGTGCCGCCACCCAGCAACCGCTCGCCGCCGAATAAACCAGCGCGCGGCACCTATCGCAGTGAGCGCCCCTTCAGGATCGCCTGTGCGCCGAACCTGGCGCGTATTCGGTCTGTTGCCCGCTCGGCCTGCCCGCGACGCGAAGCCTCGGGGTCCAATAGGTCGCCTGACAGATCGGCGCCAGCCTCGTTGACCAGCTCCGACAGACCCACCCCGATCAACCGATAGGGTGCCTGACTTTCGACCTGGTCCAACAATGCGCGCACGCTGCGATAGATCATGTCCGCCATCTGTGTCGCATCGCGCAGCGCAACGCGTCGGGTCAATAATGCATGGTCCGCGCGCTTCAGCTTGAGGGTCACCACGCGACCAGCAAGCGCGCGCGCCTTGGCGCGGTCCGAGACCTTCTCGGAAAGCCGCCACAGATGCCCGTCCAGGATGTCGCAATCGCCGGTATCCTCGGGAAATGTGGTCTCGTTCGAGATCGACTTGACCGGCGCGTTGGCGGCGATGCGGCGCGCGTCCTGGCCGCGGGCCAGATGCCACAACCGCTCGCCCGTCGCGCCGAAACGCGCGCTCAGATCGCGGCGGTCCCATCGCAGGAGATCGGCGAATGTACGTATGCCGGCGCTCTCCAGAGCAGTCCTGGTGGCATCTCCCACACCCCAGATCAGGCTGACCGGACGGTCGCGCAGGAAGGCATCGGTCTCCGCTTCGCCGATCACCGAAAAGCCGTTCGGCTTATCAAGATCCGAGGCGACCTTTGCCAAAAACTTGTTATAAGACAAGCCGATAGACCCGGTCACACCCAGCTCGTCGCGCATGCGTTTGACCAGCCGGGCCAGCATCACTGCGGGTGATGCGCCGTGCAGGCGGGCGGTGCCGCTGAGGTCCATGAATGCCTCGTCCAGCGAGAGCGGCTCGACCATCGGCGTGAGCTCTTCCATCAGCGCGCGGATCTGGCGCGAGACCTCTGCATATAGCTCCATCCGGGGTTTCAGAACCACCGCATCGGGGCACAGATCAAGCGCCTTGAACATCGGCATTGCCGAGCGAACACCGCGAATTCTTGCGATATAACAGGCAGTTGACACCACGCCACGCCGCCCGCCGCCGATGACTACCGGCAGTCCCGCAAGCGCCGGGTTCTCGCGTTTCTCGACGCTGGCATAAAACGCATCGCAATCCATATGGGCAATGGAAAGCGTGCCAAGCTCGGCATGCGCAACGGTGCGCGGGCTGCGACAGACGGGGCAGCGCGCGCCGCTTTCGAATGTGCTCAGGCAGTCGCGGCAGAGGGCAGGCATCCGGGCCTCGGGATCAGTACAAAACGGACGTTCTGTACGGCGCTATTGTACGCAATTCGGGCGCGCCGGAAAGTGTTTGGTACAGATCCTCTTTCTGTCCGCTTCATCTTGCCTGAAATACTCATGCGCGCGGGTTCAGCCGGGCAGTTGGTCAAGGATGGCGCGGGCGGCGCGGGCCGGGTCGGGGGCGGCCCAGACGGGGCGGCCGACGACGATGTGATCGGCGCCGTTGGCGATCGCCTCAGCCGGGGTCGCCACGCGTTTCTGATCGCCCATATCCGACCCGGCGGGACGCACGCCCGGTGTTACGATCAGTCGGCCGTTCGATTCGGGCAGCGCGCGGATCATGGCGGCCTCTTGCGGCGAGGCGATCACACCGTCGGCCCCGGCCTCGAAGGCGCGTGCGGCGCGTTCGGCGACGAGGTCGGGAATCTCGCCTGGGCGGATCAGGCTGGCGTCAAGATCGGCGCGGTCGAGCGAGGTCAGGATCGTCACCGCCAGAATCTTCATGTCGCTGCCCGAAGCGCCCTCGCATGCGGCGCGCACCACATGCGGGTCGCCATGCACGGTCAGGAAATCGAGATCGAACTGCGCCAGCCCGCGCACCGCCTTTTCCACCGTCGCGCCGATATCAAAGAGCTTCATGTCCAGAAAGATGCGCTTGCCATGTTCCTGTTTGAGCTCATTGGCCAGCCCCAGCCCGCCGCCGGTCAGCATCCCGAGGCCGATCTTGTAGAAGGACACGCCCTGCCCCAACATCTCGCTGAGCTTGAGCGCCTGAAGCGCGTCGGGAACATCGAGGGCGACGATCAGGCGGTCATCGGACATGGGGCGGGCCTCTGGCGGTTGGGTCATGGGGTCGTATGCCGTCCTTGTCGCGGCGCTTCCAGTCGTCGTCAAGCCCGGCGAAGGTTTTGGCGCAAAGCTCTTGAAGATCGCGCGCGCGTTACCCATTTCGATTAGCGAGGTTCCCGACAGCCGTATGCCTAAAAAAGGGTGCGCATCCGGGGTAACGCTTGTAAAAAAGGAGACAGACCATGGACTTGAACAAGTTCACGGAGCGGTCGCGCGGATTCATTCAGGCCGCGCAGACGATCGCGATGCGGGAAAGCCACCAGAAACTGGCGCCTGAACATATTCTCAAGGCACTGATGGACGATAGCGAGGGGCTGGCGAGCAACCTCATCAAACGCGCCGGGGGCGAGCCCGCGCGCGTCGTGCAGGCGCTTGACCTGGCGCTTGGCAAAATCCCGCAGGTCAGCGGCGATGCCGGGCAGACCTACATGGATCAGCAGACCGGCAAGGTTCTGGCCGAGGCCGAGAAGCTGGCCGGGAAGGCGGGCGACAGTTTCGTGCCCGTCGAACGGATGCTGACCGCTTTGGCGATCGTCAAATCGCCCGCAAAGGACGCGCTGGAGCAGGGCAATATCACCGCGCAGAAGCTGAACGAGGCGATCAACGACCTGCGCAAGGGGCGCACCGCCGACAGCGCCAGCGCCGAGGACACTTACGAGGCGCTGGAAAAATACGCCCATGACCTGACCAAGGCCGCCGAAGAGGGCAAGATCGACCCGATCATAGGGCGCGACGATGAAATCCGCCGCGCCATGCAGGTGTTGAGCCGCCGCACCAAGAACAACCCGGTGCTGATCGGCGAGCCCGGCGTCGGCAAGACCGCCATCGCCGAGGGCCTAGCCCTGCGCATCGTGAATGGCGACGTGCCCGAGAGCCTGCAGAACAAGCGTCTCCTGGCGCTGGATATGGGCGCATTGATTGCCGGGGCGAAATACCGGGGCGAGTTCGAGGAGCGCCTGAAGGCGGTTCTGAACGAGGTGACATCGGCTGCCGGTGAAATCATCCTGTTCATCGACGAGATGCACACGCTGGTGGGCGCGGGCAAGGCCGATG
>CAZMZS010000025.1:0-27867 GCA_964570675.1 uncultured Roseovarius sp.
GATCGTGGTGCCGGGGCTGCGATGGCGCACGGCGCGGATCGTCTGGGCGAAATGCTCGGCGCCGCCATCCTCCACATCGTCGCGATCAACGCTGGTGATGACCACGTGGTTCAGCCCCAGCTTCTGGACCGCATCCGCCACGCGGCCCGGCTCGAACACATCGAGCGCCTGCGGCTTGCCGGTGGCCACATTGCAGAAGGTGCAGCCGCGCGTGCAGATATCGCCCATGATCATCATGGTGGCGTGGCCCGCGCTCCAGCATTCGCCGGCATTGGGGCAGCCCGCCTCTTCGCAGACCGTCACGAGATTATGCTCGCGCATGATCTTATGGGTCTCGCGATAGCCCTGCCCGGTCGGCGCCTTGACGCGGATCCAGTCGGGTTTCCGGGGTTGCGCATTGTCCGGGCGATGGGCCTTTTCAGGATGGCGTTGGCCCGGAATCTTCAGATCTTTCACGGAATCGTCCCCGCACATCATTGGCTTGCAAGGCAGACCATAGACCATGGCGAAGGCAAGTTCCAGTTCCCGCGCGCCACAGCGCGCTGCCGGACGGCGGCCATCATCGGGGGCTTTGACCACGTCCCCGGTTGCGGCCAGCGTCACCTTGATTATTGTGCGCGCCAGACATTGGGCGCGCAACAAGGCACGGGGATTCACGACATGGATTGGCAGGCGCACAGGCGCGATGCCCATGCCTTGGGCAGAACGCAGGAGTTTCTCAAGCAGATCGTCTATGGCGGCAATGACGGGATCGTCACCACCTTCGCCATCGTCGCCGGTTTCGCTGGTGCGGCGGCGGAAGGCGTCGCGCAGATCGGCGGCATCGCGGTGCTGGTCTTCGGGCTGGCGAACCTGTTTGCCGACGCGGTCAGCATGGGCCTTGGCGAATTCCTGTCGGCGCGCTCGCAGCACGATCTTTACCGCGCGCAGCGCAACAACGAACTGCGCGCCATCGCCGAGGACCCCGAACAGGAGCGCATGGAACTGTTCGAGATCCTGCGCCAGCGCGGCCTGCCCGCCGGCGAGGCCGACACCACCACCGCCATCCTGTCGCGCCATCCGCAGGTCATGGCGGACCTGATGATGACCTATGAATTCGGCATGCAGGACCCCGACGAGGACAACGCCGCGCTCAACGGGTTCTTCACCTTCATCTCCTTCGTGGTGTTCGGTTCGGCGCCACTCCTGCCCTATTTCCTGCTGGAGCCGACCCAGACCACCTTCTACATCTCGATCGGCACCACGCTGAGCGCGCTGATTGCGCTTGGCCTCTTGCGCTTCAGCGCCACGCGCGAGCGGCTCAGCCGCTCGATCGGGGAAACGGTGCTGGTGGGTACGGTCTGCGCGGTCGTGGCCTTTGTGGTGGGGGCCATCGTCGGCGGCTAGCCGATCAGCCCGCCGCCATCATTCAGCCCCTCGTAATGCCGCTTGAGCCTTTGCAGCGCGATGCGCAGTACGATCTTGCCCGAACGCGCGGACCATCCCATGCGCTTTTCCGCCGTTTCCAGTCCTTCAAGGAAACAACAGCAGCGCAGCGCCACATCGCCCAGCCCCGGCCCCAGATCGCGCAGCGCTCCCAGCACCCTTGCGCGTGCCAGAACCTGCGTGCGCGACAGCCCCTCGGGATGGGCCATGTCCTCCATGACAAAGCGGTCCCAGGGCGCATCGCGGCGCGCGCCGAGGCCGGAAAGCTCGTAATCCTCACGCAACCGCTCGCCTGCCCGCACAAGATCGGCGGAAAGAAAGCGCTGCCCGTCACGGTCGCGCCGCCGCGCCAGTGCAATCAGCGGCGTTTCTCCGGCGCCATAACGGATGCGCCGGGATGTGGGCGGGTCTTGCACGCCGACCGCCCGCGCAGGCCCCGCAAAAACGCGCGGCGCCTCGGCGCAGCCGTGCGGATCGGTTTCGTCCGCGCCCAGCATCCGCTGGATTTCACCCCGCCCCGCCGCCGTGATCCGGTAACGCGACACCCGCCCCGGCGTCTCGCAGGCGATCCATTGCTTCAGGGCCATCGCCTCGGCGACAGCACGCTCCACCACCGCCGCGCGGCTGGTTTCGCCGCTGCCATTGTCGCGCAGCACCACGGCCTTTTCCATATCCGCCGCCACTGCCAGCACCGCCCCTGTCTCGCATAAGCGGCGCAGGATGCGCCGGGCCTCGACGCTCAGCCGTTCCTCGGTGGGCAATGCGCCGTCCTTGTCCAATCGTCCGTCCATGTCCCAGGTCTCCTTGATCAATCCATGTCGGCCGGGGCCGCGTGGCACCCGCTGCCCAAGACGCCGAAGTGCTGCGTCCACCAGGATGTCGTCGCGCTTTGCCTCGCAGGCGCGGATCTGGCGCAGCACCGTAGAGGCATGGCAGCCCGCGCGCCGCGCCAGCGCCCGGATCGGGGTTCCCGCCTCGATATGGGCCAGGTAATGTCGCGCGGACTGGGGCAGCCAGCCCGGCACCCCCGCCAACGGCTCATCGCCCCCGGAATCGCCTCTCACCTCATCCCTCCAAAGTCATGACCCTGGCTGTTCGAGCCAGTTATCCACAGGTTTATCCACAACCTATGCGGGTAAGTGTTACCAGTTCGTTAATTGCCGCATATTCATCAACACTTGTTTCCGAAACTTAAACAAAACCATAGCGCAGCGCGCGCATAAACGGGCGATCACGCAACACCCGTTAAGGTTGTGTAAAAGAAACCCCCTGATGATAACGGAGACATGCGATGAAAGACATTCTTTCGGCCATGGCGGATCTGCGCCGCCCCCGCCTTCTGATCAGTGCGGCCCGCTTTGGCCTGCCTGAATACCGGCGCAGCACGCATCTTCCCCGGCATCTGGGCTATGGCCCGCTGCCGCGCAGTGGCCCCGCCCTGATCGACCTCATGGCCCTGGAAGCCGCGATCGAGCGCACGCGCAAGGAGCGCGACGCCTCTTATCGCGTCACGCTCCATGTGGATCTGCTGATCGCGATGATGGGCGAGGCCCGCCTGCTGCGCGCCGCGCAAGCCGCCGCGACGGGCGACATCCTCAGGTGAAGGCGTCCGCCATCGAGGCTTTTTTCGCGGCGATATAGGTGTCGAGCGCCTCGGATATGGCCGGATCAAGGGCCGGCTGCTGATAGTTGGTCAGCATCTGGTGCATCTTGGCATTGGCCAGCAGCATGGTGTCGCGCTCGCCCTCTTCGTGCCATGTCTCGAACGGCTTGTAATCCAGAACGTCGGACCGCCAGAATGCCTTCTTGAAATTGGCCTGTGTATGGGCGCAGCCCAGATAATGGCCGCCCGGCCCGACCTCGCGGATGGCATCCATCGCCTGGCCGTTTTCATCGGTGGGAATGCCCTCGGCAAAGCGGTGCAGCGCGCCAAGCTGGTCGGCATCCATCACGAATTTCTCGAAGCCCGCGACAAGCCCGCCTTCAAGCCAGCCACAGCTGTGCAGCATGAAGTTCACGCCCCCCAGCATCACCGCGTTGAGGGTGTTGGCGGTTTCATAGGCCGCCTGCGCATCGGGGAGCTTGGACCCGCACAGGCTTCCGCCCGAACGGAATGGCAGGCCCATGCGGCGCGCCAGCTGACCGGCGCCATAGATGATCTGGCTGGCCTCGGGCGTGCCGAAGGTGGGGGCGCCGCTGTTCATGTCGATCGAACTGACGAAGGCGCCGAAGATCACCGGTGCGCCGGGGCGCACCAGCTGGCTGTAGGCGATCCCGGCCAGCACCTCGGCCATCACCTGGGTCAGCGTCCCCATGACCGACACCGGCGCCATCGCGCCGCCGACGATGAAGGGCGACACGATGCAGGCCTGATTGTTCTGAGCGTAGATTTCCAGCGCCCCCATCATCACCTCGTCGAAGGTCATCGGCGAGTTGATGTTGATGAGCGAGGTCATCACCGTGTTGTCCTGCACGAAGTCCTTACCGAACAGGATTTCGCACATCTCGACGCTGTCCTGGGCGCGGCTGGGATCGGTGACCGACCCCATGAAAGGCTTGTCGCTCAGTGTCATATGGGCATGCAGCATGTCCAGATGGCGCTTGTTCACCGGCACGTCGGTGGGTTCGCAGACCGTGCCGCCCGAATGGTGCAGCCATTTCGACATGTAGCCCAGCTTCACGAACTTGCGGAAATCCTCGATCGTGGCATAGCGGCGACCGCCTTCCATATCGCGCACGAAGGGCGGCCCGTAGATCGGTGCGCAGACCAGCGTGTTGCCGCCGATCTCGACATTGCGCGCGCTGTTGCGGGCATGCTGGGTAAAGCGCGACGGGGCGGTCGCACACAGCTTGCGCGCAAGCCCGCGCGGGATATGCACCCGCTCGCCCTGCACATCGGCCCCCGCTTCGCGCCAGCGTTCCAGCGCGCGGGGATTTTCGACGAAATTCACCCCGATCTCTTCGAGGATGATCTCGGCATTGGCCTCGATGGTCTCCAGCGCCGCCTCGTCGAGGATCTCGTAAAGCGGGACGTTGCGCTCGATGAATCGCGCGGTCTCGATGCTGACGGCGGTGCGCTCGGCGCGGCGCGCGGCACCTCCGCCCCCTCGTCCACGTCTGCGGGCTGTTGCTTCGACCATGTTATGCATTCCCCCCGAAAGGTCCTGAATCGCCCCGGTGTTCGGGACATCTCGGGGCATCCTTAGCGCAGCACCGCCCTCCCTCATCAGAGATTTGCGCCGCATTGGGGGCTAAAGCGACATGCGCGGCGTCAGAACCGCCGAATCCGGCGGAATTCTCGCCGGGTCTTGCGCAATGCGCGGCTGCGTCCTACTAGGCAATGCATGAGCCAGACATCGCATGACCGCCTTCTCATCATAGACTTCGGCAGCCAGGTGACGCAGCTGATTGCGCGCCGCCTGCGCGAGCTGAACGTCTATTGCGAAATCCACCCCTTCCAGAACGTCACCGACGCGTTTCTCGACGAATTCGCGCCGCGCGCCGTGATCTTCTCGGGCGGGCCTGCCAGCGTGATCGACGAGGGCTCGCCGCGCCCGCCGGAAAAAGTGTTCGACCTTGGCGTGCCGATCCTCGGGATCTGCTATGGTCAGCAGGTGATGATGGAAATGCTGGGCGGCCGGGTCGAACGCGGCCATGGCACCTCGGAATTCGGGCGCGCCTATGTCAGCCCCTCCGAATCGCGCATCGACCTTCTGACCGGCTGGTTCCTCGAGGATCGCGAACAGGTCTGGATGAGCCATGGCGACCATGTCAGCCAGCTTGCGCCCGGATTCGAGGTCTATGGCACCTCTCCCCATGCGCCCTTCGCGATCACCGCCGATCTGTCGCGCAACTTCTTTGCCGTGCAGTTCCACCCCGAGGTCCACCACACACCCAACGGCAAGACGCTTTACGAAAATTTCATCCGCCTCGCCGGGTTCAAGGGCGACTGGACCATGGCCGCCTACCGCGACGAGGCGATCCGCCAGATCCGCGAGCAGGTCGGCGACAAGCAGGTGATCTGCGGGCTGTCTGGCGGCGTTGATTCATCGGTGGCGGCGGTTCTGATTCACGAGGCGATCGGCGATCAGCTGACCTGCGTCTTCGTCGATCACGGATTGCTGCGCCATAACGAGGCCGACGAAGTGGTCACGATGTTCCGCGACCATTACAATATCCCGCTGATCCATGCCGATGAGGCGGAATTGTTTTTGGGTGAACTTGAAGGCGTAAGTGACCCGGAAGAAAAGAGAAAAACAATCGGTCGGCTGTTCATCGACGTGTTCCAGAAATACGCCGGTAATATCGACGGCGCCGAATTCCTGGCGCAGGGCACGCTTTACCCGGACGTGATCGAAAGCGTCAGTTTCTCGGGCGGGCCTTCGGTGACGATCAAGAGCCATCACAATGTGGGCGGTCTGCCCGAAAAGATGGGGCTCAAGCTGGTCGAACCGCTGCGCGAACTCTTCAAGGACGAGGTGCGCGCGCTCGGCCATGAACTGGGCCTGCCGACCTCCTTTATCGGGCGCCATCCCTTCCCCGGCCCCGGCCTCGCCATCCGCTGCCCCGGCGCGATCACCCGCGACAAACTCGAGATCCTGCGCAAGGCCGATGCGGTCTATATCGACCAGATCCGCAAGCACGGTCTTTACGACGAGATATGGCAGGCGTTCGTCGCCATCCTGCCGGTGCGCACCGTCGGCGTGATGGGCGACGGGCGCACCTATGACTATGCCTGCGCGCTGCGCGCCGTGACCTCGGTCGACGGGATGACGGCGGATTACTACCCGTTCAGCCATGAATTCCTGGGCGAGACCGCAACGCGCATCATCAACGAGGTGAAGGGCATCAACCGCGTCACCTATGACGTAACTTCCAAGCCCCCCGGCACCATCGAGTGGGAATGACGCCCAGCGTTCCCGATCCTCTCAAGGCCGATCCCGCCGACGTGCTGCGCGCCGCGCTCTGGATGCTGGGCGCGGTGGTGTCCTTTTCGGCCATGGCCGTGGGCGGGCGTTCGGTCAGCTTCGAGCTCGATACCTTTGAAATCATGATGTATCGCAGTGTGATCGGCCTCTTGCTGGTGGTCGTGGTCGCGCGCGCGACAGGCGCGTGGCGCCATATCGACGCGCGCCGACCCGGCCTGCATCTGGTGCGCAATGTTTTTCACTTCACCGGGCAGAATCTCTGGTTCTATGCGATCACGATGATCCCGCTCGCGCAGGTCTTCGCGCTGGAATTCACCTCGCCGCTCTGGGTGCTGATCCTGTCGCCGCTGGTGCTCGGCGAAAAACTGACGCGGGTGCGGGTGCTGGCGGCCTGCCTTGGCTTCATCGGGATCCTGATCGTCGCCCGGCCCAGCCCCGACACGCTCAATATCGGCACGCTTGCGGCGATGGGCGCCGCCATCGGCTTTGCCGGGTCGATCCTGGCGACCAAGGTGCTGACGCGCGGTGCGACCCTCACCTGCATTCTTTTCTGGATGACCCTCAGCCAAAGCCTGTTCGGCCTCATCTGCGCCGGGATCGACGGCGATATCGCCCTGCCCTCGGCAGTGTCCCTGCCCTGGCTGATAGTGATCGCCAGCGGCGGTCTGATGGCGCATTTCTGTCTGACGACGGCGCTCTCCATCGCGCCTGCGACGCTGGTCAGCCCTGTCGATTTCGCCCGCCTGCCGCTGATCGCCGTGATCGGCCTGCTGTTTTACAATGAGCCAATCAACCCTTTCGTGATTCTGGGGGCCGCAATCATCTTTGGCGCGAACTACCTCAATCTCTGGTCCGAGACGCGCAAGGGGCGCCAAGGCGTGGCCAGAACCCGTTGATCGTGCATAATTTTGCCATGATACGGGGCTAAGTGTTGCTCTCGCACCACCTTTTTCTGACGTGGCGTAACTGACGCCGCGTCAAAGATTGACCCCTTAAGCCCACCAGATAGCATTCCCGGAAATTCGGAGGAGGCAACTCAATGACAAGAACCATCATCACCGCCGCAGCACTCTGCGCCGCTTCGGGCGCAGCCTATGCTGGCGGTGTCGACCGCTCCGGGCAGTCGCTTTCGGCCCTGTTCGAGCAAGGGAATTACGCCGAGCTGAGCTTCGGAACGGTCACGCCCTCGGTCTCGGGCAACCTGCTGGGCCTGCCGTCGGGCAACATGACCAACCCCTACTGGCAGGTCGGCGCGGCCTACAAACAGCAGATCAACGACAATCTCAGCTACGCGGTCATCTTCGACCAGCCCTTCGGTGCGGATGTCCAGTATAGCGCCAACGTGCCCTATCCGCTGGCCACAAGCAGCGCCACGCTGGAAACCGCCGCGGTGACGGGCGTGCTGCGCTATCGCATGGATAACGGCTTTGGCGTTCACGGCGGCCTGCGTGTGCAGCGCCTCGAGGCGCGCGCGAATTTCCCCATCGTCGCCGGCTACAACGCCGTGGCGGATGCGGATTACGGCGTGGGCTACCTGGCGGGCGCATCCTATGAACGCCCCGATATCGCGCTGCGCGTGTCGCTGACCTACAACTCCAAGGTCAAGACCTCGCATACCACGCTTGAAAACCTGACAGCACCGGTCACCGCCCTTGTCACGAAGACCGAGGTCGAGACCCCGCAATCGGTCAACCTGGATTTCCAGACCGGCATCGCCAAGGACACGCTGGTCTTCGGCGGCGTCCGCTGGGTGGAATGGAGCGAGTTCACCATCGACCCGCTGATCTATCGCGGCGCGACGGGCAATGCCTTTCTGTCCTATAACGACGACACCGTCACCTACACGATGGGTGTGGGCCGGCGCTTCACCGATACCTGGAGCGGTTCACTCTCGATGACCTATGAGGACGGCGACTCGGTCACCCCGGTTTCGAACCTCGGCCCCACCAGCGGCAAGTTCGGCGTCACCGTCGGCGCGCGCTACAAGAACGAGAACTTCTCGGTCTCGACCGGCGTCAACTACACCTGGATCGGCGATGCAACCACCGCCATCGGGCCGCTGCGCCCGCAATTCACCGACAACTCGGCCATCGGTGTCGGTGTGAAGGTCGGCTGGAACTACTGATCCGCGCCATCCCGGCAGTTACCGCCCCGCCCGATCACTCGGGCGGGGTTTTTCGTTGCGCCCCGCTTGCCATTGACCTGCCCCGCGCCGCTGGCTACCACAACCCGGCAGAAAGGATCCGCCCATGATCTATCAATCCGCTCAGGCCTGGCGCGACGCCAGCCACAAGCGCGTCCTGTTTTTCGGGATGTCGGGGCTTGGCAAGACGCATCTGTCGAACATGCTGCGCGAGTCCGGCGACTGGTTCCATTACTCGATCGATTACCGGATCGGCACCCGCTACATGGGCGAACTGATCGCCGACAACGCCAAGGCCCACGCCATGAAGGTGCCGTTCCTGCGCGACCTTCTGCTGACCGACTCGATCTATATCGGCTCCAACATCACCTTCGACAACCTGGCGCCGGTCTCGACCTATCTGGGCAAGCCGGGCGACCCCGCCAAGGGCGGCTTTCCCATCGACGAATACCGCCGACGGCAGGAACAGTTCCGCCATGCCGAAATCGCGGCGCTTCAGGATACCGCGCATTTCATCTCGCGTGCCGAGCGGCTTTACGGCTATCCGCATTTCGTCTGCGATACCGGCGGCTCCATATGCGAATGGGTGGATGGCGACGATCCCGACGATCCGCTTCTGCGTGAACTTTCGCGCCACTGCCTGCTGATCCATATCGAAGGCTCCGAGGCGCACACTCAGGAACTGATCCGCCGCTTTGACCGCGCCCCCAAGCCGATGGCCTACCAGCCCGAATTCCTTGACGCGGCTTGGGATGAATATCTACGTGAAAACAAAGTTCAAGCGGACGAAGTTAATCCCGATGCTTTCATCCGTTGGACCTATGCGCGCGCCTTGGCCCATCGCCAACCCCGCTATGAATCGATGGCCCGCTGGGGTGTCACCATCACCGCCGACGAGGTCGCCGCCACCCGTGATGCCGACGCCTTCGAAACCCTGATTGCCACCGCTCTCGCGCGCCGCAGCTGACCGTCAACGCAAGGACTGAACGCAAATGCCCATCAAGATCCCCGCCGACCTGCCTGCCTTCGACGTGCTGACGCGCGAAGGTGTCATGGTCATGACCGAGGATCAGGCCGACCGTCAGGATATCCGCCCGCTGCGCATCGGGCTTTTGAACCTGATGCCCAAGAAGATCCAGACCGAGAACCAGTTCGCCCGCCTGATCGGCGCGACACCGCTTCAGATCGAACTCAGCCTCATACGCATGAGCGAGCATCGCACCCGCAACACCGCCGCCGACCACATGCGCAGTTTCTACCGCCCCTTCTCGGATGTGCTGGCCAGCGGCGAAAAATTCGACGGGCTTATCATCACCGGCGCCCCGATCGAGCATCTGCCTTTTGACGAGGTCACCTACTGGAGCGAGCTTTGCCAGGTGTTCGACTGGACCCGGACCCATGTGCATTCCACCTTTGGTGTGTGCTGGGGCGGCATGGCGATGATGAACTATCTGCACGGCGTGCAAAAACACCTGCTCGATGAAAAGGCTTTCGGCTGCTTCCGCCATCGCAACATGGCGCCCGCATCGCCCTATCTGCGCGGATTCTCGGATGATTGCGTGATCCCGGTCAGCCGTTGGACCGAGATGCGCCGCGACGAGATCGAATCCGTACCCGATCTCGACATCCTTCTGCACAGTGACGAGGTCGGTCCCTGCCTGGTCGAGGATGCCGCGCATCGCGCGCTCTACATCTTCAACCACCTTGAATATGACAGCGACACGCTCAAGCAGGAATATGATCGCGACGTGAACAATGGCACGCCGGTCGCCCTGCCCTGCAATTACTATCCCGGCGACGATCCCGCGCGCCCGCCGCAGAACCGCTGGCGCAGCCATGCGCATCTGCTTTACGGCAACTGGATCAACCAGATTTACCAGACAACGCCCTTCGATCTTCATGCCGTTGGCCGTTAGGATCGCCCTTGCCTGTCTGCTCGCGCTGGCTCTGCTCTGGGTTGTTGCGCAACTGCTCGCCCTTGCCCACGAGGCCCGCGCCGAAGCCGCCTTTCCGCCCGAGGGCCGCATCCTTGATGTGAACGGCCACCGGGTCCATGCGCTCAGCATGGGCAGCGGGCCGGATATCGTGCTGATCCACGGCGCCAGCGGCAATCTGCGCGACATGACCTACAGCCTCGCGCCGCGCCTTGCCAAACGCTACCGCGTCACGGTCTTTGACCGCCCCGGCCTGGGTTACAGCGACCGGATCAACCGCAGCGGCGCAAGCATCCGCCAGCAGGCCGAGCTTCTGTCGGACGCCGCACGCCAGATGGGCATCAAGAAACCCATCGTGCTGGGCCATTCCTATGGCGGCGCGGTGGCGCTGGCCTGGGCGGTGCATCGGCCCGGCCACATCGCCGCGCTGGTGCCGCTGGCCTCTCCGGC
The DNA here is from genome assembly GCA_964570675.1 of uncultured Roseovarius sp. GTDB lineage: Bacteria > Pseudomonadota > Alphaproteobacteria > Rhodobacterales > Rhodobacteraceae > Roseovarius. Next base: position 10,881 of record CAZMZS010000025.1, read on the forward strand.
CAAGCCCTGGGAAAGCGATCTTTCGCTTTATTACAGGGTGCTTTCACACCCGGTCCTGGGGCCGCTGGTGATCCCGTTCCTCACCGCCTTCGTGCATGACGACCGGGTCGAGCGCGCGGTCGAGTCGATCTTTCAGCCCGACCCGGTGCCGCCGGACTATATCGCCCATATCGGCGCGCCACTCACCCTGCGCCGCGACAGCCTGCGCGCCAACGCCCTGCAACGCGCGCAGTTGCTTGACCAGATCACCGCCCTGCAACCCGCGCTCGATACGCTCGATCTGCCGATCGAACTTGTCCATGGCAGCGCCGACACCACCGTCGGGCTGCACATCCACGCCGAGCCGCTGGCGCGCCAGCTTGACGCCGCCAATCTCGCCCGGCTGCCCGGCACCGGCCACATGCCCCATCACGCGAACGAGGACAGCGTCGTTGCCGCCATTGACCGCGCCGCACGGCGCGCCGGATTGCACCCCGCCGACTGACCCGTCATAGTAATCCCCAAAAAAGGAGAGGCTCATGGAGCTCCCATTCGACGGCGCGATTTCCTCCTTCTTCGCCAATGACGCCCCGGAACCGATCCGCAACGCGATCCGGCGCGCGGACAAGGACGATATACTCGACCCCGGCTATCCCCATTCCGAGCGCCTGCCGCGCAAGCATTACGAGAAGGAGCTCGAGGCGCTTCAGGTCGAGCTTGTCAAATTGCAGGCCTGGACCAAGGAAAGCGGCGCGCGCATCGCCATCGTCTTTGAGGGGCGCGACGCCGCCGGCAAGGGCGGCACGATCAAACGTTTCCGCGAATATCTCAACCCGCGCGGCGCGCGGGTGGTGGCGCTGCCCAAACCCTCGGACACCGAGGCGACCCAATGGTATTTCCAGCGCTATATCGACCATCTGCCCGCAGGCGGTGACCTCGTGTTCTATGACCGCAGTTGGTATAACCGTGGCGTCGTCGAAAAGGTCTTCGGCTTCTGCACGGATTCGGAACGCGCGCATTTCTTCGCTCAAACCCCCGATTTCGAACGGATGCTTGTGGATGAGGGCATTCACCTCGTGAAATTCTGGCTCAATGTCGGGCGCGCCGAACAGCTGCGCCGCTTCCTCAAGCGCGAAGCCAGCCCTCTCAAGCAATGGAAACTCAGCCGCATCGACGTCGAGGGGCTGCGCCTATGGGATGACTACAGCGACGCCATCCGCGAAACCTTTGATCGCACCCATAGCGATCACGCGCCGTGGACGATCATCCGCTCGGACGACAAACGCCGCGCCCGCATCGAGGCGCTGCGCCATGTGCTGTCCAAGGTGGATTACGCCCGCAAGGACCCGCGTGCCATTGGCAAACCCGATCCGCTGATTTGCGGCGGCCCCGAGATATGGGATGTCTAAACGCGGCTATCACCATGGCAACCTGCGTCAGGCGCTGGTCGAGGCCGCGCTTGGCCTGATCGAAACACGCGGCCCCGCCGGGTTCACCCTATCGGAGGCCGCCAAGCAGGCGGGCGTAACCCCGGCCGCCGTCTATCGCCATTTCGCGGGTCGCGAGGACCTCATCGCCGAGGCCGCGCGCCAAGGCTACGCGATCTTCGCGGATGTCATGCGCTATGCCTATGAAAAGGGCCAGCCCTCAGCGCTCGCCAGCTTCGAGGCCACGGGGCGCGCTTACCTCGCCTTCGCGCGCCAGTATCCCGGTCATTATATCGCGATGTTCGAAAGCGGCATCTCGGTCAACCGCACCCCCGAACTTGCGCATGAAGCATCCCGCGCGCGTGCCGTGATCGAACGCGCCGCCGAAGAGCTGAGCCAGCATATCGCGCCCGAAAAACGCCCCCCCGCCGCGATGTTCAGCGCCCATATCTGGGCGATGTCGCATGGCGTGGTCGAACTTTTCGCGCGCAATTCGCCGGGCACCGCCTCGCCCTTCCCCCCCGAGGACCTTCTGGAAAGCGGCATCGGCATCTACCTGCGCGGCCTTGGCCTCATCGCGCCCGATGACTGACCCCGTTCACTGCCGCGACAGGATTTCGGCCATTTGCGCCTGCAAAAGCGACGCGCCATAGGCCGACACATGATCCAGATCGCTATAGGCCGCGCGCCCGTCGATGAACCAGTGATAGGCGTCGCCCTTGCGCAGCACCCCGGACAGGTCCACCACCTCGGCCCCCTGAAGCCCGGCAAAGACCGACCGTGCCTTCGCCTGCAACGCGTCATGCTCGGCAACCGGCAGGGCCGATGCTTTGAAAACATCCGTCGCCTCTTCGGGCGTATCCCCGCGCGAGACCGCCGCATAAATCCCGCGCCGCGGATGCACCTGCATTTCGGGCAGTTGCTCGACGACAATCACGCGCACGCCGAGCCTGCGGTAGAAATCCACCGTGGACGGCAGCGTCTGTGCAAGCACCTCGAACGAGGCTTCCCGGCCATCCAGCTGCGGGCTGGGTTCGGAATTCAACAGGAAATGGCGCCCGTCATTGTCATATCCACCCTGTGCATAAAGCGACCAGCGCCCGACCAGAACAACCGTCGTGACGTCGTTCTGCACCACGTAGGCGGCCTGATCCTGCGACAGCTCATGACAGGTGCCAAGACTGTAATTGCCCCCGGCCACATAGGCTCCGATCAGCGGCGGGCAGCCGCCAAGCCCGGATTTGACGATCCGCGCGCCGCTTTCCTCGGCATAGGCCTCAAAAGCGGGCAGGATCGCCTGCGCATGGCTGTCGCCGAAGACCGCAATCGTCTCGCCTGGCCCTTCGCCGTCGTAAACCGTGCAGAACCGCGTGGCCCGGATCTCGTCGTTCTGGATTCCGGCATAGCAGGCCCGCGTCAGATTATGGCCCTTCATGCTGGTGATGATGCTCTTGTAGAATGGCGGCATCCGCTTGTCATAGCGCGCTTCGGCCCAGTTCTGATCCATCCCCACGAAACCGAAGGCCGCAAAAGCGGCGATCCCGACGCCGCTCACACCAAACAGCGCCATGCGCCCGCGCAAAAGCTTGTTCGGCCCGGCGCGAAACGGCTGCTCGACAAAGCGCCAGCTCAACGCCGCCAGCCCGAAACTCGCCAGCCCCAGCGCCAGCAACAGCCAAAGCGCCGGTTCATGCATGGAGCGCGCCCGCCCGAAGGCCAGAAGTGGCTGATGCCACAGATAGGCCGAATAACTGATAAGGCCGATCGCGACGGGCAGTTTCATCGACAAAAGCCGCGCCACCATCGTGCCTTGGGTCGCAAACAGCAGCACCAGACAGGTGCCAAGCACAGGTGCCAGCGCATAGACCGATGGGAACGGCACCGCCCCGTCGTAAAAGAAGATGGAATAAACGATCAGTCCAAGGCCAAGCGTCGCCAGCGCGCCATTGGGTTCAAGCTTGCGGCGAAACACGATGAAGGCACAGATCGACCCGGCAAAAAGCTCCCACATGCGCGACAGCGTGAAAAAGAAATTCTCCTCGGGATAGTTGCGCCAGCCCCATTCGCTCAAGGCCAGCGACGCCGCCGCCAGCAGCCCGATCACGACGATATGCTTGCGCCGCCCGAACGCGCCCAGCAGCGCCAGAAGCAGCGGGAACACCACGTAATACTGCTCCTCGACGGCAAGGCTCCAGGTGTGCAGCAGCGGGCGCAGCTCTGCGGCCTCGGCGAAATAGCCCGTATTTTCAAGGAAATGCACATTCGAGATGAACAGCGCCGCATAGGCCAGGCTGCGCAGGAAATCGTCGAAAGGTTCGGGCGGCAGCCAGAACCAGGCAAACGGCAGGCACAGCCCCATCACCAGAAACAGCGCCGGCAGGATGCGCCGCGCGCGCCGCTCATAAAAGCGCAGGATCGAGAACCGCCCTTCGTCGCGCTCGGTGATGATGATCGTGGTGATCAGGTAGCCCGAGATCACAAAGAACACGTCCACCCCGACATAACCGCCGGAAAACACGCTCAGCCCGGCGTGAAACAGGATCACCGGTACAACCGCCACGGCGCGCAGGCCGTCAATCTCGCGTCTGTATTTCATGGTAACAATGACTGCCCTGCCGACTGCAACAATACCTGCATCGCCTGATACTGCGCCAAAATGAAAAAGCGCAACCCACGGGCTGCGCTTTTCCGGCATACGTTGTCGCGATGACGCTCAGCGCTTGGAGAACTGGAAGCTCCGGCGTGCCTTGCGGCGACCGTATTTCTTGCGTTCCACCACGCGGCTGTCGCGGGTCAGGAAACCGGCCGCCTTCAGTGCCGGGCGCAGTGCCGGATCATAAAGCTGCAGCGCCTTCGAGATGCCGTGCTTGACCGCACCCGCCTGGCCCGACAGCCCGCCGCCCTTGACGGTGGCCTGCACGTCGAACTGGTCCTCGACACCGGCCACGGTAAAGGGCTGGCGCAGGATCATCTGCAGAACGGGGCGGGCGAAATACTTGTTCAGCTCCTTGCCGTTCACGCTGACCTTGCCCGAACCGGGCTTGATCCAGACGCGGGCGACGGCGTCCTTGCGCTTGCCCGTGGCATAAGAGCGGCCCAGATCGTCACGGACTGGCTCGCGCGGGGTTTCGACTTCGGTTTCGGCCACGACGCCCTCGGCGACCGCTTCCAGACCTTCGAGTGTTTTGATTTCTTCAGCCATCAGTAAGCCACCCGCGTGTTCTTCTTGTTCATGGATTTGACGTCCAGCACCTCGGGGCCTTGCGCCTCATGGGGGTGCTCGGCGCCGGCATAGACGCGCAGATTGGTCATCTGCTTGCGCGACAGGCGGTTGCCCGGCAGCATCCGCTTGACGGCCTGCATGACGACCCGCTCGGGGTGATCGCCTTCCAGGATCTGCCCGGTGGTGCGCGACTTGATGCCGCCCGGATAGCCGGTATGCCAGTAATTGGGCTTGTCGCGCTTGGCGCCGGTCAGCTGGACCTTGTCGGCATTGATGACGATCACGTTGTCGCCCATGTCCATGTTGGGCGTGAACGATGCCTTGTGCTTGCCACGCAGACGCATGGCGACGATCGAGGCAAGACGGCCCAGAACGACACCCTCGGCGTCGATCAGGATCCATTTCTTGTCGATATCTGCCGGAGTTGCAGAGAATGTTTTCATTGCAGGGAAATCCCTTGGTTGACGTGCCGGGCGCGCAACGGCGCAGCCCCTTCATGCGATGGCGCGGTTATAAACCCTGCGCGGCGCAGGTCAACAGCAATATACCTCAATAAATCGCCCAAATTCAATAACTTGCAATTACGGTATTATTTTACCCCACGCCTCTGCACGCCATCGCGCCCTTCTTCTGTTGTCAAATATCCTCGGGGGGAGTCGCGCCCGCGGCGCGGCGGGGGGCAGACAGCCCCCCTTCCCGGCTCAGCCCTTCGCGGGCGGTATCGAATAGGTGAGGCTCGCGCGCGCCACCGGCGCATCCACGCCCAGCGAGAATATCAGCACCTCGCCCACCGCCAGCACCCGCCCGAGCTTCAGAATCCGGCACTCCGCGATCAGGTCCGCCCCCGCTTCAGGCTTGCGCATGAAATCCACGCTGCAATTGGTGGTCACCGCCAGCGCCTCGGGCCCGATCATTCCCAGGATCGCCAGGTAAACCGACACATCCGCCAGCGCGAACATGCTCGGCCCCGACACCGTCCCGCCAGGGCGCAGATGCCGCTCCGCCGTCGCCAGCCGCACACGGATCCGGTTCTCGCCCAGTTCCTCGATCACGAAATCCTCCGCTACCTGCGGGAATTCCGCCTCCAGAAACGCCGCCAAGGCCTCGCGTGTCATTTTCAGGCTCATCCGCTTCCCTCCCTGCCCTTACGCGCGTAAGGTTGCCCACAACGAAACCGGAGGTTCAAGATGGCAATTCTCGAGCGCAGCGATAGCGGCCCCGTCGCCCGGCTGACCCTCAACCACCCCGAAAAACTGAATGCGCTCAGCGACGCCATGCTCGCGGCCCTTCAGGATCAGTTCGACCGGCTCGCCGATGACAGCGCGATCCGCGTGGTGATCATCGACGGCGCGGGCAAGGCGTTCTGCGCCGGGCATGACCTCAAGGAAATGACCGCCGGGCGCCAGGCCGAGGATGGCGGGCGCGCCTATTTCGCCGATCTCTTCAGCCGCTGCGCCCGCGTGATGACGGCGATCCGCGCCCTGCCCCAGCCGGTCATCGCCCAGCCCCATGGCATCGCCACCGCCGCCGGCTGCCAGCTCGTCGCCTCATGCGACCTCGCCGTGGCCGCCACGGGGACGCGCTTTGGCGTCAACGGGGTCAATATCGGTCTCTTTTGCTCGACGCCCATGGTGGCGCTCAGCCGCAACATCCCGCGCAAACAGGCTTTCGAGATGCTGACCACCGGCGAATTCATCGACACCGAGCGCGCCGTCGCCCTTGGTCTCATCAACCGGGCCGTCCCGCATGAGGACCTCGCGGCCGAAACCGACACGCTCGCGCGCCAGATCGCAGGCAAGCTCGGCGCGGCCGTGCGTATCGGAAAACGCGCCTTCTATGACCAGATCGAAATGGGTCTCGATCAGGCCTATGCCCATACCGGCGCGGTGATGGTCGAGAACATGATGGTCGCGGACACCGCCGAGGGAATCAGCGCTTTTCTCGAAAAGCGCCCCCCCGACTGGCAGCAGGACTGAACAGTTTCTCGCTATAATCCTTGTCACGAGCCGCCCATTGTCTGTGCAATGGGAACGATCGGCGGGCATAACGTCGAATTTCCGACAGTCACGCCCGGACCCGCGCAGCGCAATTCTTGATCCGCAACAGGGATTTACCGGGTAAGTTGCCAAAACGGAAACAAACCGTTTCCAGAGCGGTGGTTTTTTAACCCGGCACAATTCTGCCATTTTTGATGCGGGGTTGGTGCAAGTAACATTCGATCGGTTCGAATTCGGGTTTTTAATAGCAATGCATTACGGCTTGCGTCAGCCCCACGAATCCTCCTTCATTCAATACCTTGCAGGGCATAGCTCAGGCCCTCTCCGCGCCCCTCTTACCCGGCACCAAGCGGTTTGCGCCCCTGCCCCATTTCCGCCCAATTTCCCGCGCCCTTTCCAAACGCCCCGTGATCGCCTACATCGCGGCTCATGACACAGACACTCCACATCGTCGGCGGCGGCATGGCCGGGTCCGAGGCCGCATGGCAGGCCGCCAATATGGGCGTGCCCGTGGTGATCCACGAGATGCGCCCCCAGACCGGCACCTTCGCCCATCGCACCGGCGATCTGGCCGAAATGGTCTGCTCCAATTCGCTGCGCTCGGATGATGATGAACAGAACGCTGTCGGCCTTCTGCATTGGGAAATGCGCGCCGCCGACGGGCTGATCATGGCCATGGCGGATCGCCACCGCCTGCCTGCGGGCGGCGCCCTTGCCGTGGACCGCGACGCCTTCTCGCGTGACGTGACCGCAGCCTTGCGCGCGCATCCCCTGGTCAGCATCAAACCCGGCGAAATCAACGGCCTGCCCGCCGAAGGCCATTGGATCATCGCCACCGGCCCGCTTACCAGCGAAGGGCTCGGTCAGGCCATCGCGCGCGAAACCGACCGCGAGGCGCTGGCCTTCTTCGACGCCATCGCGCCGATCGTCTATTTCGACTCGATCGACATGTCCAAGGCCTGGATGCAATCGCGCTATGACAAGGGCGAAACCGAGGCCGAGCGCACCGCCTATCTCAACTGCCCGATGGACCGCGACACCTACGAGGCTTTCATCGACGCGCTGCTTGCCGCCGACAAGACCACCTTCCACGAGGGCGAGACCGCCGGTTACTTCGACGGCTGCCTGCCGATCGAGGTCATGGCCGAACGGGGCCGCGAAACCCTTCGCCACGGGCCGATGAAACCCGTCGGCCTCACCAATCCCCACCAGCCCGACATCAAGGCCCATGCCATCGTGCAGCTGCGCCGCGATAACGCGCTCGGCACGCTCTATAATATCGTCGGCTTCCAGACCAAGATGAAATACGGCGCCCAGACCGAGGTGCTGCGGATGATTCCGGGGCTCGAAAACGCCCGTTTCGCGCGGCTTGGCGGCATTCACCGCAACACCTTCATCAACTCGCCCCGCCTGCTCGATGCGCAGATGCGCCTGCGCGCGCGCCCTCATATCCGCTTTGCCGGGCAGATCACCGGCGTCGAAGGCTATGTGGAATCCGCCGCGATGGGCCTTCTGGCGGGGCGCCTCGCCGCCGCCGAGATCCTCGGGCGCGACCTGCCCCCGCCGCCCCAGGATTCGGCCATGGGCGCGCTGATCCATCACATCACCGGCGGTGCCGAGGCCAAGACCTTCCAGCCGATGAACGTGAATTTCGGCCTCTTTCGCCCGGTTGACGGGCTCAAGGGCGGGCGGCGCGGGCGGCGCGACCGCTACAAGGCCTATACCGACCGCGCCAAATCGGCCTGGGGCGACTGGCTCAGCGAAACGGCCGATCTCATCCCTTCATGAGCTTCACCACACGCTTCGCCCCATCCCCCACCGGCCCCCTGCATCTGGGCCATGCCTATTCGGCCCTGCTGGCGCATGACATGGCCCGCGCGGCGGGCGGGCGTTTCCTGTTGCGCATCGACGATCTCGACACGTCCCGCTGCCGCCCCGAATACGAGGCGCAGATATTCGACGATCTCGCCTGGCTCGGGCTCGACTGGCCCCGCCCCGTGCTGCGCCAGTCCGAACGCTTGCCCAGCTACCGCGCCGTGCTTCAGCACCTTTGGGACATGGGCCTGCTTTATCCCTGCACCTGCTCGCGCGCGGATATCCGCGCCGCCGCCACTGCCCCCCAGGAAGGCGCGCCCGCCCACGGCCCCGACGGGCTGATCTATCCCGGCACCTGCCGCACGGATTCACCGCCTTCAGGCGCCATGCCCGAGCTGCCGCTGCGCCTTGACATGGCGCGCGCCCTCTCGCGTCTCGAAGACCCTCTCGTCTTCAGCGAAACCGGCACCGGCCCTTCGGGCGAAACCGGGCTCATCACGCCCGAGAACATGATCCGGAAGGTCGGCGACGTGGCGCTCGCGCGCCCGGGGCTTGGCGCCTCCTATCACCTTTCGGTCGTGGTCGATGACGCGGCCCAGGACATCACCCATGTGATCCGCGGCCAGGACCTTTTCGCGGCCACGCAGATCCATGTCCTCCTGCAACATCTTCTCGGGCTGCCGGTGCCGCTTTATCACCACCATCGCCTGATCCGTGATTCCCATGGCAAGCGCCTTGCCAAACGCGACGATGCGCGCGCCATCGCCACATACCGCGCCCAGGGTGAAAGCCCCCAATCCTTGCGCGCCCGTCTCGGGCTCTGATCGGGCTTCATCTTGCGAAAAATACTCTGCGGGGGTGTGGGGGTGCAAAACCCCCACGCGCATCACTCGCCCAAGGGCGCCATGATCTCGGTTTCTTCGCCCTCGCGCAATGCCGTGTAAAAACAGCTCCGCCGGTTGGTGTGACAGGCCGGTCCGACCTGCTCGACCAGCACCAACAGGCAATCGCGGTCGCAATCCACCCGCATCTCGACCAGATTCTGCACATGGCCCGAGCTTTCGCCCTTCACCCAGAACGCCTGTCGCGACCGGCTCCAATAGGTCACCCGCCCGCTGTCCAGCGTGCGCGCCACCGCCTCGCGGTTCATCCACGCCATCATCAGCACTTCGCCCCCCTCGGCGGCCTGCGCAATGACGGGGATCAGCCCGCGATCATCGTATTTCAACGTGCCCGGATCGAACGCCATGACCTAAAACCTTTTGCATCTCGCGTCAGGACTTCTATCTATTGAATCAAGCAGCAAAGGGAAAGCCATGAGCGGCGAAACCGACCTCATCAAGCTCTATTCGGCCCGGATTCTCGAACTGGCCGCCGATATTCCGCATCTCGGGCGGCTCGAGGCGCCCGATGCCAGCGTCAAGAAACGCGCACCGCTTTGCGGCTCGACGGTGACGGTCGATATCACCACCGATGGCGAGACGATCACCGATTACGCCGCCGAGGTAAAAGCCTGCGCCCTTGGTCAGGCCGCCGCCAGCGTGGTGGGTGCGCATGTGATCGGCTGCAGCTTCGATCAGATCTCAACCGCGCGCGACGCGCTCAAGGCGATGCTCAAACAGGACGGACCGCCCCCGCCCGCGCCCTTTGACGGGCTCGAGGTTCTGCACCCGGCGCGCGAATACAAGAACCGTCACGCCTCGATCATGCTGACGCTCGACGCCCTTGGCGAAGCGATCGAACAGGCCCGCGCCGCCCATTCCTGCGCCTGAAGGCCGTCAGCCCCCGATACGACAGCGCTTGATGCTCCGCAGACAAAAAAACCGCCGCGCACCCATCAAAGGTGGCGGCGGCAGGAAAAGCGGGCTCCGCAGGTTCCCGTCACGGGCGGGTCGGGGTGAAGAGGCAGATCACCCCCGGCCAGGACCTCGGGACAGAGGGTCAATCACATCGGCACCGGCACAAGGGGACAGGCGATACCGATCGTCATGACGGGCGCGGAACGTCGCAGGCAGAAACTCAGACGAAACCGGGCAGGTAAAGCCCCGCAACCAGCATCACCATCAAGGCGGCAGCGCCCAGGAAATCCCCAACAAGCGTATCCGAAGAGCGTTCGGCGGCGGTTCTGATCTGGCGAAGCATGGGTGGCTCCTTTCCGGTTAACTGTGTTGCCCCTTTGTTCTCATTTTGAATGGTACCTGTAAAGAACTTTATGAGAACATTCGCGAACATTCTGGAACAAGCGCTGCCAAGGCACTGATTTTACGACAAACTTTTTCGCGCCGCTCAACCGACCGAAATCAGCCGGATCGCCTGATCCTGTTCCATCAGCCACAACAGAACCCGCGCCGCGCGGCCGCGTTCGCTTTCCAGCGCCGGATCATCGGCCAGCAGCTTGCGCGCATCACTCTGCGCGACCGCCATCAGCGCCGCCTGCGCCTCCATGTCGGCGATGCGGAACTTCGGCAGACCCGATTGCGCGGTGCCGATCAGATCGCCCGCGCCGCGCATCTCAAGATCGACCTCGGCGATGCGAAACCCGTCCTCGGTGTCGCGCATCGTGGTCAGGCGGCGTTCCCCGCCTTCGCTCAGCGGGCCCTGATACATCAACAGACAGGTCGATTCCGCCTCGCCCCGCCCGACGCGCCCGCGCAGCTGATGAAGCTGCGCCAGCCCGAAATGCTCGGCCCGCTCAATCACCATGATCGAGGCATTGGGCACATCGACCCCGACCTCGATCACCGTGGTCGAGACCAGCACCGCCGCCTCGCCACGCTGAAACGCGGCCATCGCTGCGTCCTTCTCCTCGGGCGGCATCTGGCCATGCACCAGCCCCACCGCCCCTTCGCCAAGGGCCGCGCGCAGCCGTTTGAACCGGTCCACCGCGCTTGAAAGATCCACCGCTTCGCTTTCCTCGACCAGCGGGCAGACCCAATAGGCCTGCCGCCCCTCGGCAATGGCGCGGCGCAGGTGATCGACCACCTCGTCGATCCGGCCCATATTGATCAGCGCCGTCTTGATCGGCTTGCGACCGGGCGGCTTTTCGTCAAGCACGCTCACATCCATGTCGCCATATTGCGCCAGCGACAAGGAACGCGGGATCGGCGTTGCCGTCATCACCAGCACATCGGCGCGCTCGCCCTTGGCGCCCAGTTCCAGGCGCTGACGCACGCCGAACCGGTGCTGTTCATCGACAATGGCAAGGCGCAGATCGTGAAACACCACGTCCTTCTGGAAAACCGCATGGGTGCCCACCAATATCTGTATATCGCCCTGCGCCAGCGCCTTGAGCTTGGCGCGCCGCTCGGCCCCCTTGTCGCGCCCGGTCAGGATCTCGATCACCACGCCCGCCGCTTCGGCCAGCGGGCGCAGGCCCTGCAAATGCTGGCGCGCCAGAATCTCGGTCGGGGCCATCATCACCCCCTGCCCGCCCGCCTCGACGGCGATCAGCAGCGCCTTGAGGGCGACCAGCGTCTTGCCCGCGCCCACATCGCCCTGAAGCAGGCGGTTCATCCGGGTCTCCTGCGCCATGTCGCCCGCGATCTCCGAGACGGCCCGTTTCTGCGCGCCGGTCAGCTCATAGGGCAGCGCGTCAAGCACCTTGGCCTGCAACGCGCCCGTGCCCAGCGTGGCGCGCCCCTTGGCGCGGCGCAGCCTTGCGCGCGCCAGCGCCAGCGTCATCTGATGGGCCATGAACTCGTCATAGGCGAGGCGCTCGCGCGCGGGGTCGGCGGGGCTCAGGTCACGCTGTTCTTGCGGGTCATGCGCGCGTGCCACCGCCTCGGCCCAGTCGGGCCAACCGGCCTGCGCCTTTTGCGCGGGGTCGATCCATTCCTCCAGCTCCGGCAGCCGCGTCAGCGCAGCCTGCGCCGCCTTGCGCATCATTTTCTGGGTGACACCCCCCGTCAGCGGATAGACCGGCTCGAAATCGGGGATTTCGCCCGCTTCCTCGGGCAAAAGGACGTGATCGGGATGCACCATCTGCGCCACACCGTCGAACAGCTCGACCTTGCCCGACACGATGCGCCGCGCGCCCGTGGGCAGGATGCGGCGCAGGTAATCGTCGCGCGCATGAAAGAACACCAGCTGAAATGCGGTCGCCGCATCCTCGACCGTCACGCGATAGGCACCACCCCGGCGCGCGGGCGCACGATGCTGGCCCACCACGACCTCCACCGTGACGACGCCGGGGATTTCAGCGCCCTGCACGGTGGCGCGCTTGCGCCGGTCCACCCCCGACCAGGGCAGCGTGAAGATCAGATCGCGCGGCCGCGTGACCTCGAGCGCGGTAAGATTCTGCACGGTTTTCGGCCCCACGCCCTCCAGCGTATCAAGCCCCGCGAATAGCGGGAACAGGGCTTCGGGCCGCCCGCTCATGACCCGGCGATCAATTGCAGCCAGCCATCCTCGTCGATGGTCTCGACGCCCAGATCGGCGGCCTTCTTCGCCTTGCTCCCGGCGCCCGGTCCGGCCACCAACAGGTCGGTCTTGGCGCTGACGCTGCCCGAAACCTTGGCGCCAAGCGCCTCTGCGCGGGCCTTGGCCTCGGCGCGGGTCATCTTTTCCAGCGTGCCGGTAAAGACCACCGTCTTGCCCGCAACCGGGCTGTCCGAGGCCGGGGCATCGGGCGGCACAATCGTCAGATGCTTGCAAAGCGCGTCAAAGGCCGCGCGCTCGTGGTCATTGGCAAAGGCGTCGCTCAGCGACAGGCCAAGCACCGCGCCGATCCCGTCGATCCCGATCAGGTCCTCCCAGGCCGCGCTGGCGGCTTCGGGCAGATCCATCTCCTTGATCGCCGCCTCGCGGCTTTCCTTGATGCGCGCGCGCCGCCCGTCCTCACTGGCGGCGATGCGCTCGTTTTCCTCGGCCTCATCCGCAGCCCGATGCGCCAGCGCCGCCGGGCGCGCCACATCCACGGCCCGCGCCATCGCATCCCAATCGCGATAATGCAGCGCCAGATCGCGCGCCGCCACCTCGCCCACATGGCGGATGCCAAGGCCAAAAATCAGCCGCGCCAGCGGGATGCGGCGCTTGTCGTCGATCGCCGCGAACAGATTGCCCGCCGATGTCTCGCCCCAGCCCTCGCGGTTCCTGAGCTGCGTCAGGCAGCCCGGCCCATAGCGATCCTTGAGGGTGAATATATCCGCCGGTTCGCGGATCCAGCCATCGCGATAGAACTGCTCGACCTGCTTTGCGCCCAGACCCTCGATATCGAAGGCGGCGCGCGACACGAAATGCTTGAGCTTTTCGACCGCCTGCGCGGGGCAAATCAACCCGCCGGTGCAGCGGCGCGCGGCGTCGCTCTCCTCGCGGATGGCGGGGCTGCCGCATTCGGGGCATGTCTTGGGGAAATCATAGGGCGCTGCGCCCTCGGGCCGCTTGTCGAGATCAACATCGTTGATCTTGGGGATAACATCGCCCGCGCGGTAGACCTGCACCCAGTCGCCGATGCGGATATCCTTGCCGCCGCGGATCTCGTTGCCGCGCGCATCGCGCCCTTGGATGTAATCCTCGTTATGGAGCGTGGCATTGCTGACCACCACGCCGCCCACGGTCACGGGATGCAGCCGCGCCACCGGGCTCAGCGCGCCGGTGCGCCCAACCTGGATGTCGATCGCCTCCAGCCGCGTCCAGGCCAGCTCGGCGGGGAACTTGTGGGCAATCGCCCAACGCGGCGTGGTGCTGCGATAGCCCAGCCGGTGCTGCAGCGCGATGTCGTCCACCTTGTAGACCACCCCGTCGATGTCATAGCCCAGCTCGGCGCGCATCTGCTCGATGCGCCGGTATTGGGCCAGCATCTCGCCGGGACCATTGCAGCGCGTGGTCAGCGGATTGGTGACAAAGCCAAGCGCGGCCAGCCGCGCGATGGATTGCATCTGCGTCTCGCCCAAAGGTTCGCTATGCGCGCCCCAGGCATAGGCGAAGAACCTGAGCGGGCGGCGGGCGGTGATCTTCGGGTCAAGCTGGCGCAGGCTGCCGGCGGCGGCGTTGCGCGGATTGGCGAACTGCTTGTCAGCCCTTTCGGCCTGGCGCGCATTGAGTGCGGCAAAATCCTCATGCGCCATATAGACCTCGCCGCGCACTTCCAGCAATTCGGGCGCATCCTGAAGGCGTTCGGGGATATCGCTGATGGTGCGGGCATTGGCGGTGACATTCTCGCCCACCGCCCCGTCGCCGCGCGTCGCCGCCTGCACAAGCGCGCCGTTTTCATAACGCAGGCTCAGGCTCAGCCCGTCGATCTTGGGCTCGCTCGTATAGGTCAGCGCATCATGCGCCCCCATCCCGAGGTAGCGGCGGATACGGTTGTCGAATTCGGCGACCTCGTCCTCGTCAAAGGCATTGCCAAGGCTCAGCATCCGCACCGCATGGGTGACCTTGGCAAAGCTCTCGGACGGGGTGAAGCCCACCCGCTCGCTGGGGCTGTCGGGGCGTTTGAGGTCGGGAAAGCGCGCCTCGATCTCGCGGTTGCGTGCCACCAGCGCGTCATAATCGGCATCCGCCATGATCGGCGCGTCATCGGCGTGATAGGCTTGGTCCGCCCGCGCCACCAGATCGGCCAGCCGCGCCAGCTCCGCTTCGGCCTCCTGGCGGCTCAGATCATTGGCCGCGATATCGCCGAAACCCGGCCCGCCCGCGGCCCGATTGTCGCTCTCATCGCCACCGCCCCCTCCGGCCTCAGCCGCAGGTTCAGGCGCTCCGCCTTGGCCCGAAGCCCGCGCAGCCTCGGCGCCTTCGCGCGCCTGTCGCGCCGCGCCCGCGCCGTCCTGCGCGCTCTCTTGCCCGCGTTTC
Source organism: uncultured Roseovarius sp. (assembly GCA_964570675.1). Lineage (GTDB taxonomy): Bacteria > Pseudomonadota > Alphaproteobacteria > Rhodobacterales > Rhodobacteraceae > Roseovarius. Next base: position 26,111 of record CAZMZS010000025.1, read on the forward strand.
CTGCCCATTGCGGCCCTCCGCCTTGATCCGCGCCGGGGCCGCGCGGCCCCGCATCCTTCGGTCAAAGTGATAGGGTGCGCGCGTTGCGAGGTCCAGTCGTGAGTGGTGGCAAGCTCTCAACGCGCGCATGATGCCAGCCACAGATCGGCATGCGCGGTCAGGCACCAATGGCAAAGCGGTCGGCGCTCGACTGTTCAGGTTCCGGGTCGCGCAGCACATAGCCCCGCCCCCAGACCGTTTCGATATGGTTCTGCCCGCCGGTCGCCTCGCTCAGCTTCTTGCGCAGCTTGCAGATGAACACGTCGATGATCTTCAACTCGGGCTCGTCCATGCCGCCATAAAGATGGTTCAGGAACATCTCCTTGGTCAGGGTGGTCCCCTTGCGCAGGCTCAGAAGTTCCAGCATCTGGTATTCCTTGCCGGTCAGATGCACCGCCCGCCCGTCCACATCCACCGTCTTGGCATCGAGGTTCACATTGATCCGCCCCGTGCGGATCACCGATTGCGAATGCCCCTTCGAGCGACGGATGATCGCGTGAATGCGCGCCACCAGCTCCTCGCGGTGGAACGGCTTGGTCAGGTAATCATCCGCACCAAATCCGAATCCCTTGATCTTGTTGTCGGTATCATCCGCACCGCTCAGGATCAGGATCGGCGTCTCGATCCTCGCAAGGCGCAGCTGACGCAGCACCTCATGCCCGTTCATGTCCGGCAGCCCCAGATCCAGAAGGATCAGATCGTAGTCATAGAGCTTGGCAAGGTCGATGCCCTCCTCGCCCAGATCCGTTGTATAGACGTTCAGATTGGCATGATTCAGCATCATCTCGATGCTTTTCGCGGTGGTGGGATCGTCTTCAACCAATAACACGCGCATTAACTCAACTCCGCTATAACTCCTGATGGTCAGATGTCACATTGCCTCTTATTGGTTAACCACAAGTTACCGGGTAGACGCAAACTAAAAGTTCAATCACAGGTTGCACTCTTCTTATTGCGCAGCGTCGCCCTCAGACCGCTCAGGCCGCCCTCCCCGGCGCCCTTCACCCATTCCAGGAACTCCGCCTCGCTCAGCCGGTAACGCTCAAGCGCCTCCTCCTTGTCGATCAACCCATGCGCCACCCCGCGCACCACCGACAGCTTGCGCGCGGCCGTCCAGCGCTCGGTCTCGGGCGCCGGCAGATCGGCGCAGCTCATCACACTGCCATCAGGCAGCTTCACAGTTCGTTTTCCATTCGTCTTCTTCAGGAACATGGTCTCACCCCTTCTCTACAGGTCCCGGCCGCAAAATGGCGCCTGCCCCCTTAACGACCGGTGAAACCGACTCTTGAGACTACCTCGCATTTTCCTATATTCCGCATCATCAAGGAGACGCCCCATGCCCCTCGACACCGCACTCAACTCGCTTGGCTTCGCCAAGGCCCCCGCCGACACCCGTGTCGTCGTCGCCATGTCCGGCGGTGTCGACAGCTCGGTCGTGGCCGCGCAACTGGCCGAAGAAGGCTATGACGTGGTCGGCGTCACCCTTCAGCTCTACGATCATGGCGCGGCGCTGGCCAAGAAAGGCGCCTGCTGCGCAGGGGTCGATATCCACGACGCCCGCCGCGTCGCCGAGGATATGGGCTTTCCCCATTACGTGCTCGATTACGAAAACATCTTCCGCGACGCGGTGATCGACGAATTCGCCGACAGCTACCTCTCGGGCGCCACGCCGGTGCCCTGCATCCGCTGCAACGAGCGGGTGAAATTCAAGGACCTGC
>CAZMZS010000026.1:0-25554 GCA_964570675.1 uncultured Roseovarius sp.
CACAGCTGGGCCGCATCGCCATGCAGCAGCTCAACCTCAACCCGGTGCCGGTGGCCTGGGAAGAAACGCTCGATGGCCTCAAGCAGGGCCTGATCGACGGCGCCGAAACATGGGCATCGGCCGTGGCCTATGCCAACATGGCGCCCGTGGTCAGCCAGTCGGTCGATCTCAAGTTCTTCTGCGGCACCGAGCACACGTCGATGTCCGTACGCGTCTTTGACGCGATGGAACCGCATCTTCAGGACGCGATCATGGAATCGGCCTATCTCGCTCAGGTGCATGTTCAGGCCGCCAACGAGGCGGCTCTGGTCAAGACCGTGGGCTTCTCGGATCCGCAGTTGCCCGGCACGATCTTTGCCGAAAACAACGTGCGCCCGGCCTTCCTCGCCGAGGATCAGATCAAGATGGCCGAAGAAATGTGCTCGCCCGAGTTCAACCCCGAACCCTGGGCACAGTGGCGCGAGCGCATCAACAACTGGGCCGGCGGCATCGACACCTATCAGGAGATCTACGACGTTGCGCGTGAGATCCCCGTCGATACGCTGCCCGAAAATGTCGAGCCGCGCCGCTGGTGGCGCTCGGCCTGATCTGACATCAAGATACCGGGCCGCCGCCATTTGGTGGCCCGGTTCTCCATGCCGCACAATAAGCGGCAAGCACATACGGCAACCCAAAGGGAGGAGTGGGCATGACCGGCTGGTTTCAGGGCGCCCAAGATATATTGAGTGCGCTCGCCGCGGGCGATGCATGGATGTTGAGCGAGGCGATGCGGCACCCGGTCATGTGGCCGCTCGGCCTGGTCGCGATGCTCGCCGCTGGGGTCGCTTTTCTCATGTTATATCGCCTTGTCCCGTGGGCCGAGCGTAATCTGGAACAATCCGTGATGGTGGTGTCATACCTGGCCATCGGCGCGATCATCTTCGTCGAAGTGATCCGCCGCTTCGTCTTTTCGGTCCAGGTGCCGTGGTCAACGACCCTGCCCCCATTCCTGTTTCTTATCATGACGTGGTTCGGCTGCTCCTTCAACGTGAAGCTGCGCACCCATCTGGCCTTTGCCGAGTTCCGCATGAACATGCCGCGCGCCGGGCAGATGACCTGCCTGATGCTCGACGCCTTGCTGTGGATCGGGTTTTCCTGGGTGGTCATCGTCACCTCGCTGAAACTGGTGGTCAATTCGGCGTCGAATTTCCAGATCATGCTGGGGACCGACAACGTCATGCAGTGGTGGTTCCTGATTTCCATGCCGCTGGCCTTCACCACGCTGGTCGCCCGCGTGCTCGAGAACGCGCTGACCGACATTTCCCGCTTCCGGAACGACGAGACCCTCATCCGGCAAGCCGTGATCGGAGGAGACTGACATGGGCGATCCAACCCTCATCACGCTCATTTCCATCGGCGTGACCCTGCTGTTCATGCTCGGCGTGCCGGTGTTCCTCGTGATCGGCTACTGGGTCATCGGCATCTCTTTCGTCGTCGGCATGCCCCTTCAGAACATCGGCGGGGCGCTGTCCAACGTCTTCACCGACGGGTTCGCCCTTCTGGCGATGCCGCTTTTCATCCTGACCGGGGATCTCATCAACCGCTCGGGCATCGCCCGCCGGCTCAGCGATTTCGCCTATGCCTGCCTTGGCTGGATCCGGGGCGGCCTGTCGATGGCCGCGCTTGGCGCCTGCGGGCTCTTCGCCGCGATCTCGGGCTCGAATTCGGCCACCACGGCGACCATCGGCTCGATGCTGCACCCCGAAATGGTCAAGGGCGGCTATGACGAGCGCTTCTCGGCCGCCACCGCGGCCGCGGGCGGCACCGTCGGGATCATCATCCCGCCCTCGATCATCTTCATCGTCTACGGCTTCCTGCTGAACCTGCCGATTTCGGAACTCTTCGTTGCCGGCATCATCCCCGGCGCGCTGATGGTCCTGGGCATGATGTCCGCCGCCTTCCTCATCTGCTGGCGCAATAAATGGGGCTTCCTGATCCCGCTCAGCCCGCTGCGCGTGCTCAAGACGGCGATCGGCGCCTGGCTCGGGTTCTTTGCCATCGGCCTCGTGCTCTGGGGCATCTACACCGGCAAGTTCTCACCCACCGAAGCCGCCGGCGTCACCGTGGGCTTCTGCGTGCTCGTCGGCTTCCTGAGCCTGCCGCTCTACAAATTGATGGGCGGTGCGAAAGGCCGCGACGTCAACGAAAAGAGCATCTCCGAAATGCTGGTGGTCGAAGGCTTCAGCCCGCTCGAACTGCCATCCATCACCATGCGATCCGCTCAGATCACCGGCATTCTTGCGCCGCTCATCGCCGTTTCCGTGGTGATGCAACAGATCCTCTCGGTGCTTGGCGCCCAGGAGGTGATCGGAAATTTCGTGATGTCGATGGGGGGCTACTACGCCGTGCTCTTCACCTCGATGGCCATCGTCTTCGTCTGCGGCATGGTGCTTGAAAGCCTGCCCGTGACGATCATCCTGGCCCCGATCCTTGCGCCGATCGCCCATTCCGTCGGCGTCGATCCGGTGCAGTTCGCGGTGATCTTCCTGGTCGGCGCATCCATCGGCTTCATCACCCCGCCCTACGGGCTCAATCTCTATGTGGCTTCGGGCGTGACCGGTGTTCCCTATTTCAGGCTGTTGCGCTACACGGTCTTCTATCTTGTGACGTTGATCGCGGTGTGGATCCTGGTGGCCATGGTGCCCACCCTGTCAACGATCCTGATCCCATCTAGGTAAGGATAGTGATGCAATGGATGGTGACGGTGGCAAATCAGGGGCGATCCCGACAAACCTCCGGCTTCTCCTTGTGATCGAGGAAATCTCCAAGGCCGGGGTGCCCGTCACCCCGACCGAGGTGAACACCGCACTCGGCCTGCCCAAACCGACCATCCACCGCCTCTTCGCCACCCTCGAGGAAGAAGGTTTCCTGCAACGCGACATGGACGGGCGCACCTATTCGCCCGGCCCCCGCCTGCGCACCATGTCGGGCGGGATCCTGTCATCCCTTCGCATCCGCACGGCACGACAGGCGATCCTGCGCCGCGTCAGCCGCGAAATCGGCGAGACCTGCAATATCGCCCTGCCCGACCGCGACGCGATGACCTATCTCGAACGGGTCGAAACCGAATGGCCGCTGCGCATCCAGCTGCCCATCGGGACGCGGGTGCCCTTCTATTGCACCGCCAGCGGCAAGATGTATCTCAGCTCGCTGAACCGCGCCCATCTTCTGAAATACCTCTCTGCCACCACGCTCGAACCCCGCACCCCCAACACCCTCACCGACCATGACGCGCTGTTCGCCGAGCTGCGCGATATCCGCAAACAGGGCTATGCGCTCGACCGCGAGGAATTCATGGCCGACATGATCGCCCTCGCCGTGCCCGTGCCCGACATCAACGGGCGGCTGATGGCGACACTCTCCTTTCACGCCCCGACGCAGCGCTTCACCATCGACAGGGCGCTCGATTACCTCGACGCCATGCGCAGCGCGGCGGACGACCTTGCCGCTCTGGTGTCAGACGGCGATCAGGAATGAGCCGCCCGGCCATGCCCCTCACCTGATGGAAATGCTGGCCGCCAGCGCGATCGTCATGCTTGCGGCGATCCTCCATGCCTGCACCGGTTTCGGCTTTTCGGTGCTGGCAACGCCCTTCCTTCTGCTGGTCTTCGACACCGCCGAGGCGATCCAGATCAATATCGCGCTTTCGATCATGATCTCGGTGGTGCTGATGCCACGGCTTCTGCCCGATATCGACAAGGCGCTGCTCTTGCGCCTGCTGGCAGGCGGGATACTGGGCGCGCCCTTGGGGATTCTCACCTATGTTCATGCCGATCCCGACCATTTACGCATGGCGATCGGCCTGCTGCTTCTGGCGTTCACGTTCTTTGTGCTGCGCAAATTCCGCTTCCGGCGCAGCAAGGGGCGCGATGTGCTGACCGGGGCGTTCTCGGGCGCGCTGACCAGCGGGCTGGGGATGCCGGGGCCGCCGCTCATGGTCTATTTCTCGGGCGCGCCGATCCCGCCGCGCGTGCTGCGCAGCACCACGCTCACCTGCTTCCTCATCACCTATTCCATCAGCCTCGCGCTTCAGATCGGCGTCGGCTCGGCCTCGGGCACGGTGCTTCGCGCCTCGCTGATCCTGGCCCCGGCCACCGGCGCGGGCGTGATCCTGGGGCAGATGCTGTTCACCCGGATCGACACGGCGGTGTTCATGCGGCTGATCTATGGCCTCCTGATCCTGACCGGGCTCTATCTCGTGGTGGTCTCCGCCCTGGCGTTCTGATCTGCGCCATCATCGCCTTGCACTTTCCCTGCATCGCCGCTCATATGGCGCTGGCATGAAACCCTCGACACGCGTGAACCGAACGACCGGCATAATGCTGCTCGCCATCACCGGGCTGGTGATCCTGCGCGAATGGACGACAATCGCGCTGGCCGACATGATCCTGCCCTGGCTGGTGATCGCCACGACACTGCTTCTGGCCCTGCAGACCCGCGCCGGGCGCTATCTTTTCGCATTGGTCGCGCTGGCGCTCACCATCACCCTGACGCTCGCCAATCCCGACTGGCAGGCGGTGACGCTCAAGGCGCTCTATACCGCCGGATTCATCTGCGCCTTTTTCACCGCCCTTGCCACTCTTCGCTTTGCAGCCGAGACATCCGATTCGATCCGCCGCGCTGGCCGCTTTCTGGCCCAACAGCCGCCGGGGCGGCGCTACCTTGCGCTGACACTGGGCGGGCAGATGTTCGCGCTCTTGCTGAATTACGGCTCCATCGCCCTGCTGGGCAGCCTCGCCACCGCCAGCGCCAACGAGGAACCCGACCCCGAGATCCGCCGCCACCGCACAAGGCGGATGTTGCTGGCGATCCAGCGGGCCTTCACCTCGATGTTGCCATGGTCGCCCCTCTCCTTCGCCGTCGCCATTTCGGTCGCGCTCATTCCCGGCGCGACATGGGCGCAGGCGGTATTGCCCGGAATCGTCAGCTCGATTCTGCTCGCGGGAACCGGCTGGGCGCTCGATTCCCTGTTTCGCCCGACCCTCTCGGGGCCGCGCCCCGCGCCCAGGCCGCCCGAAGGCTCTTGGGCCTCGATCCTGCCGCTTCTTGTCTTGCTGGCGATCCTGGTCAGCAGCATCACCTTGCTGCACTACGTTACCGATGTGCGGGTGGTCGGGATGGTGATCCTGATCGTTCCGATGATCTCGCTGGTCTGGACCGCCCTGCAAAGCCGCAGCGCCCAACCCGAGCTGCGCATCCCCCGCAGGCTGACGGAGTACAGCTTTCGCGAATTGCCCGCTTATCGCAGCGAAATCCTGTTGCTGATGATGGCGGGCTATATCGGCACCGTGGGGGCACCCCTGCTCGAACCACTCCTCAGCGGCCTCGGGCTCGATCTGGCGGCGCTGCCCACGCCGCTGGTCCTGATCGCTTTCGTCTGGATCATCCCGCTGGCGGGGCAGATCGCGATGAACCCGATCCTCGCGGTCACGCTGATCGCACCGCTGGTGCCCCCCGCGGCCGAACTCGGCGTGTCACCCACCGCGCTGATCGTCGCCATCACCGCCGGTTGGGCACTCAGCGGCGTGACCTCGCCCTTCACCGCCACCACGCTGCTGATCGGCTCCTTTGCCCGCATCAGCGCGCGCCAGGTCGGGCTGCGCTGGAATGGCGTCTATTTCCTGCTGACCGGCACGATCCTCTCGGCCTGGGTGGTGATCTATTCCAGCCTCTGAACGGCGCGCCCCGTGTGTACGCCTTGGTACGAAACCGGGGGGCGATTTGTACGCATTTCACCGCACGCCCCGTTAATCCGGCCCGTTTACCGCAACGATACCGACGCAATACCGACGTGGTGCCGACGCAATGCCGAAGCGGGTTTTCGTTGTTAACCAATGGCTTGCGGGGCGATTCGCACGCTCAGCCCATTTTCTTGCCCGGCGGATCGAAGGGCAGGAACTCGACAGCGCTCTGTTTCACCGGCGCCGGGAACAGTTTCATCAGGTTCAGGATTTCGGGTGGCATGCCCACCGTCACTTCCAACCCCAGCTCATGTGCCTCTGCCGGGGTCAGCGCATAATCATGGGTCCACGTCCCCGAGGCCAGCTTGCGCGCCAGCGCCTCGGCCTCCTCGCGCTCCATCCGGGGCGTCATGATCTCCACCGCGCCCCGTGTCACCTGGTTGATCGCCTTGTCGCTCACATCCGCCAGCACCAGCGCCACATCCGACACATGCTCGATGGGCTTCGCATCCCTCGCCGCCACGATAGACGCCGCCGAAATACCCATGATCTGCGGATCGATCGGCCCCAGCATCGAGAACTCTCCCATCACGATTTCATCGGCGGCAAGTGCTATAAGCGTGCCCCCGGACATCGCATAAATGGGAACAAAAACAGTGACTTTCGCGGGGTGGGCCTCGACGGCGCGGGCGATCTGCATGGCCGCGATAACCAGCCCACCGGGGGTGTGCAGCACCAAGTCGATAGGCTTGTCGTCCGGCGTCGCCTTGATCGCCGAAATGATGGATTGCGCATCCTCCAGGTCGATCATCCGCGAGACATTGACCCCGAACAGACTGCGCTTTTCCTGCCGGTGAATCATGGTGATCACCCGGCTGCCCCGCTTGCGCTCGATGTTGCGGATCGCCTGCTCGCGCCGGAACCCGAATACCCGTCCGGTCAGTATCGGTTGCAGTATCATCACTATGAAAACAATAAAGAAAAGGGTCGATAGGTTGAATTCCATGGTCTCTCCGGGTCGGATTTGCGCCGCGGGTTTCACAAACTGTCGCAGCAATGGCGCGGGTTGTGAATTGAAAAAACCGCCGATCTGGGGCAAACATCTGGATGGGCACACGGGTCCGGAGCATCAAGGCGGGAAGGAACCCGCACCGCACCCGGCAAAAGAGGCATGTAAAATGAAACAGGCGATTATTCTTGGTTTGGTGACACTTCTGGCAGGCTGCGGCGGCGGCGGCGATCGCTCGCGCAGCAGTGGTGGTTTTGCAGGGGCGATGCCTTTTGCCGCAGGGCCGATCAGCCAGGCCTGCATGGTCTCAGGCCGCTCCGCGCGCTCCAGCACGCTTTGTGGCTGCATCCAGGCGGCGGCCGACCAGACCCTCAGCGGATCGCAACAACGCCGCGCCGTGGCCTTCTATTCCGATCCCCACAGCGCCCAGGAGATCCGCCAATCGGACCGCGCCTCGGACCGGAGCTTCTGGCAGGCCTACAGGGCCTATGGCGACCGCGCCGAAAGGCTGTGCCGCTAGGGTCTGCTTCCCGGCTCAGGACTTGAGCCGGTAGCCCCGCGCGAACATCCGCCACGCCATGAACGCGACCGCGAGAACCGACCCGACCCCGACCGCCAGCCCAAGCCAGGGCGAGCTGTCCGAGACCCCGATCATGCCGTAGCGTACCCCGTCGATCATGTAGAAGATCGGGTTGAAATGGGTGATCTCGTTCAGGATCGGCGGCAGCGCCTGAACCGAATAGAACGTGCCCGACAGGAAGGCCAGCGGCGTTACGATGAAGTTGGTGATCGCGGCCATCTGGTCGAATTTATTGGCAAAAATTCCCGCAACCATGCCAATCGCCGACAACAGCGCGGCGCCCAGCAGGATGAAGGTCAGCATCCATAGCGGATGCGCCGGCACGATCCCAAGCACCACCAGCAGCCCCAGGGCAACAGCAAACGCCACGATCACGCCCCGCCCGACTCCGCCTGCCATATATCCCAGCACCATCTCGACCGGGCTGAGCGGCGGCATCAACGTATCCACGATATTTCCCTGCACCTTCGAGATCACGATCGAGGACGAGGTATTGGCGAAGGCATTCTGGATCACCGTCATCATCAGGATGCCCGGCGCGATGAAGGTCGTGAAACTCACCCCCATCACATCGCCCCGGCGCGGGCCGATGGCAATCGAGAAAATCAGCATGAACAGCCCCGCCGTGACCAGCGGCGCCAGCAGGGTCTGGGTCCAGACGGCCATGAAACGCTGCACCTCGCGCGAGGCCAGCGTGTAGAGCCCCAGCCAGTTCACATATCCGAAGCGGCGTGTGCCCATATCGGTGATTTCGCTCATGCTGTTCCTCCGTTTGCGGGTGATTCGATGCCTTGTAACTTACCGGTGAGTGATTAGAATAGGGGCGACTACGGATAGAGCAGGGCGGCGCGGGCAACCGGCCGCCTTTTGAGATAGGAAACAACCATGTCCTGGAGCGACGAACGCGTCGAACTGCTGAAGAAACTATGGGGCGAGGGCCAGTCTGCCAGCCAGATCGCCAAGGAACTTGGCGGCGTCACCCGCAACGCCGTGATCGGCAAGGTGCACAGGCTCGGCCTGTCAAACCGCAACGGTTCGGGCGCAACCGGGGCCGATAGCGCGACAAAGGCAAAACCGGCGCCCAAACCCGAACCCAAGGCCAAACCCGCCAAGCCTGCTGCCAAGGCCGCACCCAAGCCCACGCCCGAGGCCAAGGAACCCGCAAGCCCCGCGCCTGCGGCGACCCCCGTCTCGCGCGCAAAGCAGATCATCCCGGCGGGGCAGCCCCTGCCGCCGCAGCCTTCGGCCAACGAGATCGACCCCGCCGCATTGGCCAAGGTCAGCGAGATCGAGAAGAAAGCCAAGCGGCTGACGCTGATGGAACTGACCGAGCGGACATGCAAATGGCCCGTGGGTGACCCCGCGACCGAGGATTTCTGGTTTTGCGGCCTGCCGGTCCAGGCGGGCAAGCCCTATTGCGAGGCCCATGTCGGCGTCGCATTCCAGCCAATGAGCAGCCGGCGCGACCGCAAACGCTAAAACCCCACGTCGCTGACAACGCAATGATCTCGGAAAGCGTGCCCTGCCCTGCAGCGCACGCTTTTCCTTTTATTCGAACAGCTTGAACAGTTCGTTCTTCAGCTCGTCCTCGACCTTGTCGCGGATCGCGTCCTCGGCCGACTGACCCTCCTCCACGGAAAGCCCCAGTTCCTTTTCGAGCTTGCGGTTCAGTTTCCGTTTCGCCTTCGCCTTGAGCTCTTTCTTTTCTTCCTTGAAGTTGAGGTCGATCGCGGCCTCCAGATCAGGCTGGATGCGCGGGCTGGCCCATGGGCCACGGATACGCACCGGAATCGCCAGTCCCTTGCGGTTCTCACCCTCCAAAAGGGCCGGCGTGAAGGTATAGTCGATATCGCGCGCACCAAGCCCGATGCGTCCCTCGCCGCTGGCCTTCGCGAGTGGCAGGCTCATGGCCAGATCCTTGTTGAAAAGGTTGCCTTGTTTCATGGTGAAACTGGCGTTCAGGCTGTCAAAGACCGTGGTGCCGCCACTTGCATCACCCGAGCGCATGAGCCGGTCCAGGTCGATCCCCGAGATCACCCCTCGCCCCGTCCCAAGCGACCCTTTGCCCTCGAGGCTGTTCATGATCGCATGCAGCGACCGGCCCACACCCAGAAAGCTGACCTTGCCATCGGCCTTGGCCGAAAACCGCGAGATATCAACGGCATCCGTCAGGAATGTTTCAAGATTGATGCCGTTCGCCTTCATGTTGCCACCCACCGACAGGCCAGAACGGTTGTTCATCACGAACTCGCCCGTGACCAGCCCGTCATAGGCGCGCAATTCGCGCAGCTCGAAGACAAGACGCGCGTTGGTGAGGGTCATCAGCACACGGGTCTTGCCGAGCGCCAGATCGCCCAGATTGACGCTGTCGGCCACCAGTGCCACCTCGGCATCCGCCAGCCCCAGGGCACTGGCGTCGATCTTGGTCTTCGGCCAACCGTCGCTTGGCACGTTGCCCCCGCCAGAGCCGCCACTCCCGTTCCCGGATGCGCCCGAACCGCCTTCCCCGGCCCCTGAATCATCCCCGGCTGCCAGCGCCGAAAGATCCAGCGCACCTGCGTTCAGCTGCATGTTGAGCCGTGGCTTGTCACCCCCGAGGAAGACGTCAGCCGCGCCGCTCAGCCGGTTATCGTCAAGCGTCAGGGAGGTTTCACGCAGCGAAACGCGCATATCCTGCGAAACCGTCAGGTCGGCATCCAAAGCAATGGCACGCCCCAGCCCACGGGGAATATCCACACCCGACACGCCAAGCGCCGCCAGGAAGTTGGCCGTATTGCCGATATCCGCGCGAAGCCGCCCGCTCAGTTGCGGCTCGGTGCTGGCGCGACCGTCAAAGGACAGGCTGCCGCCCTTCGTCTCGATATCCGCCTTGAGGCCCGAGACCCCGCCGTCGATAAAGGTGACCACTTGGGACAATTGACCCGAGACCCGGACGACCTCGCTGGCATAGCGGGCGGATGCCTCGAATGTCGCGGCCCCCTCGTAATCCGGCCAGCGCAAGTCAAGGTCGATATCCGACAGGGCCACATCCTCGCCGGTGCCATGATCCACATAGCGCAGGTTCGCCTTGGAAATCAGTGCCCGGTCCAGCGTCAGCGCAAGCCGTTCGGACCGCGCGGGCGCAGTCGCGCCGCCGCCACCACCGGCGCTTCCATTGCTACCCGATTGCCCCGAAGATGCGACACCCTCGACGCCCAACTCCCAGTTGACGCGCCCATCCGAGGCGCGTTCCAGAAGGATCCTGGGGTTCACCGCTTCCAGCCCGGTGATCCTGATCTCGCCGCCAAACAGCGCCGCAGGCTCCACCCCGATCTTGAGGCTTTCGGCCTCCAGCATAGGCCCGGCCTTGGACCATCCCGCATTGGCGACGATCACCTCACCGGTGCTGACGCCCAGAACGGGATAAAGGCTGATCTTGGTTTCACCGCTCATGGTCACGTCGCGACCTGTGGCATTGCTGATCTGCTCGGCGGCGATCTTTGCGATCCTGTCGCCCGGCAACAGCAACAGCGACACCACCACGACCACGATCAGAATAACCACGAGTCCTGTCAGGCGAACCAACCACCGCATCTCGAAACCCCCATCTTGCCTACCTCAAGGTGTAAGCGGGGAGGCAGGTTCGAACAACAGCTTTTCCCTTCCCGCGGGGCGCTGGCTGAACTATATGCCCGCCATGAGCACCAATCCCCCCGACCTGCGGCCCGATCAGGCCCGCGCCCGTATCAGCGAAACCAACCGCGCCGGCCAGCCAACCATCGGCATGGTCTCGCTGGGATGTCCCAAGGCGCTGGTGGACAGCGAGCGCATCCTGACCCGGCTGCGGGCCGAGGGCTATGGCATCTCGCCCGACTATTCGGGGGCTGATGCGGTGATCGTGAATACCTGCGGCTTTCTTGATTCCGCCAAGGCCGAATCCCTCGAGGCGATCGGTGAGGCGCTCAATGAGAACGGCAAGGTTATCGTGACCGGCTGTCTGGGCGCTGACCCGGCCTATATCACCGGTACCCATCCCAGGGTGCTGGCGGTGACCGGGCCCCACCAATACGAACAGGTGCTCGACGCGGTGCATTCGGCCGTTCCGCCTGCGCCCGATCCTTTTGTCGATCTGCTGCCCGCAAGCGGCGTGAAACTGACCCCGCGCCATTACAGCTATCTCAAGATTTCCGAGGGCTGCAATCACAAGTGCCGGTTCTGCATCATCCCCGACATGCGCGGCAGGCTGGCCAGTCGCCCGGCCCATGCCATTCTGCGCGAGGCTGAAAAGCTGGTCGAGAACGGTGTGCGCGAACTTCTCGTTATCAGCCAGGACACCAGTGCTTACGGCGTTGACATCAAGCACGCTGAAGCCAACGGACACCGCGCCCATATCACCGACCTCGCGCGCGATCTTGGCAGCCTGGGGGCCTGGGTGCGGCTGCACTACGTTTATCCCTACCCGCATGTGCGCCAACTTGTGCCGCTGATGGCCGAAGGGCTGATCCTGCCCTATCTGGACATCCCCTTTCAGCACGCCCATCCCGACACCCTCAAGCGCATGGCGCGTCCCGCAGCCGCCGCGCGGACACTGGACGAGATCGCGGCGTGGCGGCGCGACTGCCCCGACATCACGCTGCGCTCGACCTTCATCGTCGGCTACCCCGGCGAAACCGAGGATGAGTTCCAGGCCCTTCTGGATTGGCTGGACGAGGCGCAACTCGACCGGGTCGGCTGCTTCAAATACGAGAATGTCGAGGGCGCGCGTTCGAATGACCTGCCCGATCATGTAGACGATGATCTCAAGCAGGACCGTTGGGAGCGCTTCATGCAGAAGGCGCAGGCGATTTCCGAAGCGAAGCTGGCCGCCAAGCTGGGAAGCCGCCAGGAGGTCATCGTGGACGATATCGACGAGGACGGGATCGCCACCTGCCGCACCAAGGGAGATGCCCCCGAGATCGACGGCTGCCTGTTCATCGACGAGGACACCAAAGCCCTTTCGGTCGGCGATATCGTGACCGTCGAGGTGGATGAAGCCGGGGAATACGACCTCTGGGGGCGCCTTGTCGCGCAAGTTTGAGCGATGACGCAAGGTCAACGGGCATTTGCCGCGCCAATCTGCTATCATTCGTCCGTTACTTTCCGTGTCAAACCGGAGGCATGATCGACTTGTCCTATCCTGAATACAGCCGCGCCGAGCGCATTGCAGATGGTGTCGTCCATGTGGTCGGCATTTGCGCCGCAATCACCGGCGTGGCGATGCTGTTCGCGCTTTGGGCCTTTCAGATGGACGGGCCGACACTGGCCGCGACGATACTTTACTGTGCGGCTCTGATCGTCATGCTGACCGCCTCGGCCGCCTATCACATGGCGGCCTACACACCCGCACGCCCGATCCTGCGGCGTCTGGATCATGCGGCGATCTACGTGAAGATTGCAGGCACCTTTACGCCGCTCGGCGTCATCCTCGGCAGCGCATTCGGATATATGGTGCTGACCGTCGTCTGGGTCTGCGCCCTTTTCGGCGCCGCGACGAAACTGATGGCCGCGCCCGGGAAGATGACGACCGGATGGCTGCCCTATGTGGCGCTTGGCTGGGCGGGGCTTGCACTGCTGGTGCCGCTGGCCGGGGTGCTGCCCGGGCTCAGTATCGCCATGATCGTCGCCGGCGGATTGCTTTATACCGGCGGCGTCACGTTCTATTGCTGGGAAAGCCTGCGCTTTGCCAATGCGATCTGGCACATGTTCATAGTCGTGGCCTCAAGCTGCTTCTTCATCGGCATCTGGGCCGCCCTGACACAAGTCGCCTGACGCGCGGGGCCTTAACAGGTTTGGCGCGTGCAGTTAGGCTGTTCCTTGTGACAACAAGGAGGCCCGCCATGATCCATGTGAGCACCACCTGCCCCGATCTGGACAGCGCGCGTATGCTGGCCTGCACGGCCTTGCAGGCGCGACTTGCAGCATGCGCCAACATTACGCCGGGTATTCGCAGCCTGTTTCACTGGCGCGGCACGATTGAGGAGGAAGAGGAAGTCGGCCTGACCCTCAAGACCCGCATCGCACATCGCCAAAGTCTTATGGACCTGATCGAAGACGAGCACCCCTGCGATCTGCCGATCATCACATGGGAAGAGATTGGCGCAGGGTCTGACGCCGAAGCCTGGGTCTCGGAGGAAACCGGCGGCGACTGAGTATCGCGCCTGCCCGAATTGCCCGGCTTAATGCTCCATCCGGTCTGCCAATGCATTGAGCGCTTGGGCATTCCAGCAATGATCGGGCGCAGAGCTCACGTTCTCGGCGGGCGTGGCCAACCATGCTTCGCAGGTCTCGACATGCGGGCATTTGCGGCACCGGGTCACCATCTCAGCATAATCCCGCGCACTCAGATGCCCTTGCGTCATTGCCTCCGAGAGGCTCAGGTTCATGGCCCGCGCGACCGATCGCGTCAGCCAGAAATGCAATGTCGGATCGCCGAGATATCTCACCTGAGCATTCATGAGAATGTCACCTTCTGTTGGTCACGCAGCAATCTGAAATCCATCCGGTTCCGACAGCCCGGTGGCGGCTCACTGCCTGTTTCGTGGTCTCGCAGGCAATCTTCGCAGGTATCGACATCCCCGCAAGCGCGACAGGAGGCGACCATCGCCGCCCATGACCTGTTATCAAGCTGTCCGTCGCGAAACGCCGCGACAAGATCAACGCCTGCCAAGCGCGCCATCTCCAGAACCAGCCAATAATGCCGTCGCATATCGCCCAAGGGTGACATTTCAGGCCCGCTTTCCTGCTTTCAAACGTCCAAACATTTCGCGGTTACGGCAAATCGGAGGCGGTGCGTCAGCCCCGCCGACGAATGCATCCAGCCATATTTCACAGGCACCGGTGCAACAGCAGCCACTGCAATTCAGCACCGCATCGCTGACGCCGTTGAAATCCAACTGGCCTTCCATGACTTTTTCCTCAAGGTCGATTCCGATGGTGCTCGCCATCCGGTCAACCAGCGCCGCGTGGCGGCGGAATGTAGCGGTCTCTGGCATTGGGCCCTCCTCTATTGGCGGCGCATGTGAAAGCTGCGCCGATCAAAAGGCTATCGCATCATCCCGGAAACGACCTTGACCTGAGTCAACCGCCCGCGCGCGCATCGAGATAGGCGCGCACGCAGTCCTGAACATGGCGAAACCGGTCTCCGCCAAGATGCTTTCCGCCATACCAGCGGGTCACGACGATCACGTGATCCGACAGGCCTTCGCGTTGCAGCATGCGCAGGATCACCATCCCGGCCCCGGATTCTCCGTCGTCATTCTTGAGAGAGGTGCCATCCGACAAAAGCGCCGCCCAGCTGTTATGCGTCGCCTTGGCGAATTTCTTGTCGCGCTTGAGAGTCTTCAGAAAAGCGTCGATCCCGGACTTGTCCTCAACCGGGCCGCCCGAGACCGCGTATTTCGACCCCCGGTCGCTGATCACACCCGTCAGTTGCCGCATCAAAGCTGCGCGTTGACGCGGCGCACGGTTTCGATCCGCTGCGCATTGGGCGGATGCGTTCCAAGAAACCGGTCGCCGGGATCGGGAATGCGCGTGAAGAATGCAGCCCCACGGACCGGATCATACCCCGCCCGCTTGGCGATGATGGTACCAAGTGAATCCGCCTCCAGTTCATAATTCTTGGAGTAGCTGCGCGCGCCGACCGTCGCCCCGAGATCCGAGGCGGTCCGCACCGCATCCGACCCGACACCTGTAAGCGTGGCAAGCCCGCCCAGCAGGATCGCACCGGCGGCGGCGTTCTGCTGCTGTCGGGGGATGTGCCCGGCGATGTGGTGGGCCGCTTCGTGACTGAGGACAAAGGCCAATTCATCATGGTTGCGTGCCTCGGCGATCATGGGCAGCGTGAAGGCAATGATCGGGCGGCCATTGCGATCAAGCGTCTGGTAGGCGTTCACCGGCTGACCGGGGCGGTCATCGACGACGATGCGGAAATCGCAATTCGAGTTCGGCCCGGTCTGCGCACGGCAAACCTGTTCCGCGACCGGCTCGACCGACTTTACGACCGCCACGAACTGATCCACCTTGGCCCGTGTCGGCATGGCCGGCGCCGAAGCGGCGGCCTTGGCCGGTTGGCCGGATGGGCGTTGGGGCTCGACCGTCGAAACACAACCGGCAAGAACAGTCATGAAGAAAAGGGCAATCCAGCGCATCGGAATCCTCGAAAATGATTTTCGGTGTCATCATCTAGCAGGTTTCAGGTTTCCTGACAGCCCTGTTCGCGGCAAGATCGGCGCAGTTGCAAAGACCCGCCAACCCTATAGGGTAAAGAGATGTTTTCAATTGAGCACGAATTCGACTCGACCGTCATCACGCTGGTTGACGAGGGAAAAGCACCCCTTCAGGAGGACGTGATCGTCAACGCCTTCGAGGAATGCGTCACGATCGAGCAATATGACGCCCGCACCGACCGGGTGCAGATCGTCACCCTGTCGATGGTGCAGATCCGCGATCTTGGCGCTGCGCTGAACCTGCCCGAAGGGGTCTATACGTTGCGCCCCGATCAGAAACCCTAGCGCGCCGGGCCTTCGGTAATCTCGAACAGCTTGTCGCGCGATTTCTGGCCCTGCACCAGCACGAGGCGCGACTTGGCAAGGCCAAGCGCCTTGGCCAGAAGTTTCTGCACAGCGGCATTGGCCTTGCCGTCCTCGGGGGGCACGGTCACGTAGATGCGGATCACCCCGGATTCTTCGACCAGACGCTCGCGCGAGGCTTTCGGTGTTACGCGGACGGCGATGCGAGCGCCGGGCTGAGCAAGGTGAGAGAGCGGCGAAGCGGTCATGGCGATGGCATAGCCCGCCTTGCGCGGTTGCGCCAGATGCACGGCCGGGGTTGACCCGCTGCGCTGCTGCGCCGACATGTAAGCGCGACACTCCAGATGGACAGGACACTCATGGCCGATCAGACTCCACCCGCCCTCGCGTTTCTGCTGAGCCGCCGCTCATGCCCGGCCAAGACCCTGGGCCTGCCAGTGCCCGGTCGCGACTCACTGCTGCAATTGCTGACCGCCGCCGCACGCTGCCCGGACCACGGCAAGCTGGAGCCTTGGCGCTTTATTGTTATTGAAAACAAGGCACTTGCGCGCCTTGGTGAACTGGCGGCGGCAAGGGGGTTGTCGCTGGGGCGCGACGAGGCCGAGATCACGAAAGGGCGCCAGCAATTCGACGACAGCCACCTGGCGGTAGCGGTGATCGAGGTGCAAAAGAAGTCCGACAAGATCCCGCCGATCGAACAGACATATTCGGCCGGGGCGGTCTGCCTGTCGCTGCTCAATGCGGCATTGGCGGCGGGTTGGGGGGCCAATTGGCTGAGCGGCTGGCCCGCGCATGACCGCGGATTCGTCGAGACCGGCCTTGGCCTTGAAAGCCATGAACGCGTGGCCGGGTTCATCCATATCGGCACCCGTGGCGCCACCCCGCCCGAGCGGCCCCGCCCCGATCCCGAGCAGATCAGCACATGGGTGACGGAATGATTTTAACGTCTTTTTTCAAAGCCTTGGCACAGCTTGGCGATTCCCGTTTCCGGGCCGTTCTGTGGCGCGGCATCGGGCTTACGCTGCTGTTGCTGGGAGCGGTGACGGCACTGCTGGTCTGGGGTGTGGGCTGGCTGGTGGGGGATGCGGTGACGCTGCCTTTGCTGGGCGAGGTGCAATGGGTGGACAACGTTCTGAGCTGGGCGTTTCTGGCGCTGATGATCGTGCTTTCGGTATTCCTGATGGTGCCGGTCGCATCGGGCGTGGTGTCGATGTTCCTGGACGAGGTCGCCGAGGCGGTGGAGCGGCGCCATTACCCAACCCTGCCCAAGGTGGCGGGCACGCCCCTGAAGGATGAGATCATCGACGGACTGTCGGCTATGGGCGTGCTGATCGTGGCCAACATATTGGCGATTCTGCTGACCCTCATACTACCCATAGCGGGTTTGCCGGTGTTCTTCGCCGTCAATGGATACCTTCTGGGGCGCGAGTATTTCACCGTCGCGGCGATGCGGCGGGTGGGGCGCAAGCGGGCACTGGAGTTGCGGCGGCGTCACGGGGTCGCGATCTGGCTGGCGGGAGTGCTGATGGCGGCGCCGCTGATGGTGCCGATCCTGAACCTGGTGGTGCCGATCCTGGGCGCGGCGACCTTCACCCATATTTTCCACCGCTTGCAGGCCAAGGCGGGCGAATCGGCTCACCCCCCCGGTTAACAAGGAAAATCCGGCTTCGGTATCGCATCGGCATGACGTCGGTATCACGTCGGTATCGCGCACCGTAAAGGCATGGCGTTAACAGGGGGTGCGTACAAAACCACGCCCGATTTCGTACAAGGCACGCGGCCCTATTCCTTGTCGCTTTCGCTGTACCACATGCTGCCGCCCGGCCCCATGCGTTCGAACATGTCGATATCGCGCACCGAGATGACACCCGACAGGATCGCGCCGCCGATAACCCCCCAAAGCGCCGCAGCGACCGCGGTGGTGATCACGGCCTTCTTCTTGAGATTGTGATGTTCGGGCGACCCGGCATGCGTGCCCGGCACGATCTTTTTCAGATCGCCCTGGGTCTGGATGCGGATCGGAATCACGATCAGGAAGGTCAGGAACCAGAGGACCATGAAAAGGACGATTGCAGAGGCGATGCTCATCAGACTTGCTCCAGCTCGACCAGCGTGCCCTGGAAATCCTTGGGGTGCAGGAACAGCACCGGTTTGCCATGGGCGCCGATCTTGGGTTCACCATTGCCCAGCACCCGCGCGCCGCTGGCCTTGAGCTTGTCGCGCGCGGCGATGATGTCCTCGACCTCGTAGCAGACATGATGGATTCCGCCGGCCGGGTTCTTTTCGAGAAAGCCGTTGATCGGGCTGTCATCGCCCAAGGGGTAAAGCAGCTCGATCTTGGTGTTGGGCAGTTCGATGAAAATGACTGTAACGCCGTGATCGGGCTCGTCCTGCGCTTCGCCGACATTGGCGCCGAGCGCATTGCGATAGAGATCCGCGGCGGCCTCGAGATCCGGCACGGCGATGGCGACATGGTTGAGGCGTCCGATCATGGTCCACTCCTGCTTGGCGTTTGGCCCTGTTATGGGGGCGCAGGCCACGCGAGGCAAGCGACAGGGCGACGCAACCCGCCCATTAACCAATCGTTATCCCTGATCGGGCTAGCCTGATTCCACCTTCAGTTGCCAGAGGACGAATCCATGGACGATCGCCACTCAACACCGCCTGCCCATGCGCAATATGGGCTGCCCACATCGAACCGACCGTTGCTGGGTCTGACGATCCTCGTGGTCGAGGACAGCCGCTTTGCCAGCGAGGCGATCCGCCTGATGTGCCTGCATAGCGGCGCGCGGCTCAGGCGGGCCGATTGCATCGCCTCGGCGCGCCGCCATCTCAAGGTCTATCGCCCCTCGGCGATCATCGTGGATATCGGGCTCCCGGACGGGTCGGGCCTTGATCTGATCCGGGAACTGGCCCGCACGACCCCCCGGATCGGCGTGATCCTGGGGTTGAGCGCGGATGACCGCGCGCCCGGCATGGCCGCCAAGGCGGGGGCCGATGGCTGCCTGCTCAAGCCGCTCGACAGTCTTGCGCTTTTCCAGCGCGAGATCGTGGCGCATCTGCCCGCCGACCGGCAACCGGCCTTTCCGCGCGCGGTGCGCGACGAGCCGATCAGGCCGGACCGGCGCGCCTATCACGAGGATATCACCCATGTCGCCGAACTGCTGGACGATCCGCCCGAAAGCCCCGTGCTGGATTATGTCGCGCAGTTTCTGGGCGGGGTCGCGCTTTCGGCGCAGGACACGGCCCTGGCGAAAGCGGCGCAAGCCTTTGAGCAAAGCCGCCGCGACGGTGCGCCCGGTGATGATCTGGCGGTTCTGGCGCAGCTCAGGGCCTTGGTGCGCGACCGGCTGCATGACCGCGCCGTGATCTGAACCCGTGATCGTGAAAAGGCGCTAAAGCCCCGCCGCCTCGGCCTCGCCCGACGCGACCAGCGGCGCTGTCAGGTCGCTCAGGCTTTGCTTCTGATCGCCCCCTGCATGAAAATTGTCGGGGTCGAGCCAGGTTTCATAGGCGGCACGAAGCTGCGGCCAGTCGCGGTCGATCACCGCGAACCAGGCGGTATCGCGGTTGCGCCCCTTGACGATGGTGGCCTGGCGAAACACCCCCTCAAAGACAAAGCCGAAACGTCGTGCGGCACGGCGCGAGGGTGCGTTGAGCGCATCGCATTTCCATTCAAAGCGGCGATAGCCCGCGTCAAACGCCCATTGCATCATGAGGTAAATCGCCTCGGTGGCGGCGCGGGTGCGTTGCAGCGCGGGCGACATGGCGATGAAACCCACCTCGATCGACCCGGCGGCCGGGTCGATGCGCAAGAACGACGCGAAACCCGCCCATGCTCCGCTATCGCCATCGCGGATCGCATAAAACATCGGATCATCGCGCGAGGCCGCGGGGGCGAGCCAGTCCTGAAAGGCCGCAAGCGAGTCGAACGGGCCGACCGGCATGTAATCCCAAACCCAGTCATGGCCTTCAAAGGCCGCAAAAAGTGGCGCCGCGTGATCCGGGCAAAGCCGCGTCAGGGTGGCAAAGCGGCCTTCGATCCGCGCGGGGCCGGGGCGCGGCGGGGCCTGCCATTCCTTGACGGGCGGGCCGACGGGGCGGTCTGACATGGGGCATCCTTTCGGGGCTTGCGCTGCGCCGCAGGTTAGGAGCGCGCAAGACGAATGGAAAGGGCGCGCGGGATCGGCGCGCCCTGCCCCGTTGTCGGCGCTGTGGTCAGTCCTGCTGTTCGATCACCCGCAGGCTCAGTTCCATCAGCTGTTCGCTGCTGGCCTCTGAGGGGGCGTTCATCATCAGGTCTTCGGCGCGCTGATTCATCGGGAACATGATGACTTCGCGGATGTTCTGTTCATTGGCCAGAAGCATCACGATCCGGTCGATCCCCGCAGCACATCCCCCATGCGGCGGCGCGCCGTATTGGAAGGCGTTGACCAGCCCGCCGAACCGCTTGTGAACCTCGGCTTCGTCATAGCCGGCCAGCTCGAATGCCTTTATCATGACGTCGAGCTGATGGTTGCGGATCGCGCCCGAGACCAGCTCGTAGCCATTGCAGGCAAGGTCATACTGGTAGCCCAGAACATCCAGCGGATCGCCATTGAGCGCGTCGATCCCGCCCTGGGGCATCGAGAACGGGTTGTGCGAGAAATCCACCGCGCCGGTCTCGTCGTCCTTTTCATACATCGGGAAATCGACGACCCAGCAAAAGGCGAAGCGGTCTTTTTCGGTGAGGCCCAGTTCCTCGCCGATGACGTTGCGGGCACGACCGGCGACGGATTCGAAGGTCTGCGGCTTGCCGCCAAGGAAGAACGCCGCGTCGCCCTTGCCAAGGCCCAGTTGCAGGCGGATCGCCTCGGTGCGTTCGGGGCCGATATTCTTGGCCAGCGGGCCTGCGGCCTCGATGCCGTTCTCGCCATCGCGCCAGAAGATGTACCCCATGCCCGGCAGGCCCTCTTTCTGGGCGAAGGCGTTCATGCGGTCGCAGAACTTGCGGCTGCCGCCTGTGGGGGCGGGGATGGCGCGGATCTCGGTGCCGTCCTGTTCCAGCAGCTTGGCGAAGATGGCGAAACCGGAGCCGCGGAAATGGTCGGAGACCTCCTGCATCTTGATCGGGTTGCGCAGGTCGGGCTTGTCGGTGCCATACCAGAGCGCGGCGTCGCGGTAGGAGATATGCGGCCAGTGCTTGTCGACCTTGTGACCGCCGCCGAATTCCTCGAACACCGATTCCAGCACCGGCTGGATCGTGTCGAACACGTCCTGTTGCTCGACAAAGCTCATTTCCATGTCGAGCTGGTAGAAATCGGTGGGCGAGCGGTCGGCGCGGGGGTCTTCGTCGCGAAAGCAGGGCGCGACCTGGAAATAGCGGTCAAAGCCCGAGACCATGATCAGCTGCTTGAACAGCTGCGGCGCCTGGGGAAGCGCGTAAAAGCGGCCCGGATGAAGACGCGACGGCACGAGGAAGTCGCGCGCGCCCTCGGGGCTGGAGGCGGTGATGATGGGCGTCTGGTATTCGCGAAAACCCTTGTCCCACATGTGCCGGCGGATCGATGCCACAACATCCGAACGCAGGGCCATATTGCGCTGCATCTCTTCGCGGCGAAGATCGAGATATCTATAGCGAAGGCGGGTTTCCTCGGGATATTCTTGGTCGCCAAACACCATAAGTGGCAGTTCCTTGGCGCTGCCGAGCACTTCGAGGTCGCGAATGAAGACCTCGATCTCGCCGGTGGGGATCTTGGGGTTGATGAGGCTGTCGGCGCGGGCCTTCACCTCGCCGTCGATCCGCACGCACCATTCCGAACGCAGCGATTCCACCTGGGCGAAAACCGGGCTATCGGGATCGCACAGCACCTGCGTCATGCCATAGTGATCGCGCAGGTCGATGAACAGGACGCCGCCGTGGTCGCGGATGCGGTGGACCCACCCGGAGAGGCGGACCGTGTCGCCCACGTTCGATTTGTCGAGTTCGGCGCAGGTGTGGCTGCGGTAAGCGTGCATGGCGTCCTCTCTGGCCCCGGCGGGCTGCGTATCCTGGATTGCGCCGATACACCTTGGCAGCGGCACAAAGTCAAGGGGCGGGCGGACGCCCTGACGGCGCGGAGAGCGCAAAATCATTTACAGGGCGCGATTTGTCGGCAAAAATGCTTCCCATCGAGCAGGATCCGGCGTGACCGGGAACAAAACCGGCAGGTTTCTCTTCACGATACGAGTGCGCCCATTTCGGCGAGCAACGATCGAGGGTGAGACATGTGGATCAAGATACTCGACGCGTTCCTTGCGCATCTGTTTCGCAGCGGGGATCTGAAATTGACCTTTCCGGATGGAAGCACCGGCCGTTATGGCGACGGAACCGGGCCGCCGGTGGAGGTCAGACTGCATGACGACACCCTGCCCCGAAAGATCGCGCTGTCGCCTGATATGGCCGTGGGCGAAGCCTATATGGACGGGCGGCTGACCATCGGGGATGACGATCTCTACGGCTTTCTGGGGCTGGCGATCCGCAATATCGCGCAGAATGGCCAGCCGTGGTTCCGCAAGCCGCTGGTGGCCGGGCGCCACCTTTTGCGCCACCTCGACCAGTTCAACCCGATGAGCCGCGCAAGGCAGAACGTGGCGCATCACTATGACCTTTCGGGCGCGCTTTACGATCTGTTCCTTGACCCGGACCGGCAATATTCCTGCGCCTATTTTCGCACCCCCGATATGACGCTGGAACAGGCGCAGGAGGCCAAGAAGCACCATATCGCGCGCAAGCTGCTGATCGAGCCGGGGATGCGGGTGCTGGATATCGGCTGCGGCTGGGGCGGCATGGGGCTGACGCTGGCGCGCGATTACGGCGCCGAGGTTCTGGGTGTCACCCTGTCGCGCGAACAGCACGCCATGGCCAATGCCCGTGCGAGGGAAGCGGGCCTTGCCGACAAGGCGAAGTTCGAGCTGATGGATTACCGCAAGATCGAAGGGAAGTTCGACCGTATCGTTTCGGTCGGCATGTTCGAGCATGTCGGTGTGCCCCATTACAGCACCTATTTCCGCAATGTCGCAGAGCGGCTGGCACCGGATGGCGTGGCGCTGATCCACACGATCGGCCGCGCCGAGCCACCCGGCACGACAAGCCCCTGGATCACCAAATACATCTTTCCCGGCGGCTATGTGCCGGCCCTTTCGGAAGTGACCAGGTCGATAGAGAAGCAGGACCTTTTCACCACCGATATCGAGATTTGGCGGCTGCATTATGCCATGACCCTGAAACATTGGCATGATCGTTTCATGTCCAATATCGACAAGGCCCGTACGCTTTATGACGAGCGGTTCTGCCGGATGTGGCGCTATTATCTGGTGGCTTGCGAGCTGACCTTCAGGATGAATCGTCAGGTGGTGTTCCAATTCCAGCTTTCGCCAAAACAGGAGGCCGTTCCGCTGACGCGAGAGTATCTTTATGGTGGCGATACCGCCGGACTGCGCCACGCCGCCGAATAGAGGTCAATCCAGTCGCGCGGCGATCAAACCGCGCAGGGAATTGCCCACGAAGACCGATGCCGGCGCACACAGATCGGCCTGCGTCAGCGTTGCTTCGCGTGCGCGCCCGCTGTCGATCAGCTCTTCGCGCAGGATGCCGGGCAAGACTCCCGAGGAAAGCGGCGGGGTGAGCAAGACGCCCGTTCCGGGATCGACGAACAGATTGGTGATCGTGCCCTCGCAAAGCTCATTGCGTTCATTGAGGAAAATCAGCTCGTCAATGCCATCGGGCATGTCGGCGCGCGCGGCGTCGTAAAGTGCGCGCTCGGTGGTCTTGACCCCAAGCCAGGGATCGGCGGAGGAGAGCCGCGCCCCGGCCAGCCGCAGGCGCCAGACGGTATCCGGCGGGAGCGGTGTGAAGGGATACGCCGCAAGTTCCGCCTGCCCGTCGCGCGCCACTGTCAGACGCAGGCGTTGCGGTGCATTGCCGGTGATGCCGTCAAGCGCGCGCTCCACCCCGCGCGGTGCGATCCCCAGCCGTGCCGCGCTGTGCGCCAGCCGCGCAAGATGGCGCGCGCGGCGGTGGACGCCGCCACCGGGCGTCCAGAGCATGGTTTCGATCAGCCGGAAGTCATCGGCAGGCGGCGGGCGAAGCGGGCCTTCCATAGCGCCTCCTCGTATTCGGATTCGGCGGTGCTGTCGTAAACGACGCCGCCGCCCACATTGAGCGTCACCTGTCCGTTTTCCACCAGCAGCGTGCGGATCGCCACGTTGAATTCCGAGCGCCCGTCCGGTGCGGCCCAGCCGATGGTGCCGCAATAGATGTCGCGCGCGCCGGGTTCGAGCGCGGCGAGGATCTCCATCGCGCGCAGCTTGGGCGCGCCGGTGATCGAGCCGCAAGGAAACAGCGCATGGAATATGTCCGAAAGGCCGCGCCCCGCCTGTGTCCGCCCGGTCACGAGCGAGGTCATCTGGTGAACGGTTTCGTAGCTTTCCACCTTGAAAAGTTCAGGCACCCGCACGCTGCCGGGGGCGCAGATGCGGCTGAGATCGTTGCGCAGAAGGTCGACGATCATCAGGTTCTCGGCGCGGTTCTTTTCGTCGGTGGCCAGGAACATCTTGCGATGCACATCCTCGGCGGGGTCGTCGCTGCGCGGCTGTGTGCCCTTCATCGGGCGGGTTTCGATACCGCCATCGGCATCGGTGCGAAAGAACAGCTCGGGCGAGCGCGACAGGATCGCGGGCAGATCGCCCGCGTCGATCAGCGCACCAAAGCGCACCGGCTGCACGCCGCAAAGGGCGGCGTAAAGCGCCTCGGGGGGGGCGCTGGTCTGCATTGTCAGGGGAAAGGTCAGGTTGGCCTGATAGATATCGCCCGCGCAGATATAATCATGCACGGTCTGAAAGGCCGCCGCGTAATCGGCCTCGGACCAGAGCGGGCGCATGTCAGAGAGCCCGGCAGGCGCGGGCGTCAGGGGCGGCGCGGCGCGGGGCGCGTCATAGACGCCGAAATGCAGCAGCGGCAGGCGGCGGGTTTTCGGCATGAGCGGCGCAAGGCGCTGTTCCAGCGCATAACCCAGCTCGTAGCTTGCGAATCCGGCCAGCCAGGCCCCTTCGGCGCGCGCGCAATCGAGAGCGGCCATTGCATCGGGCACCTCATCGGGATGCGACGCGCTTATGATCCGCTGGGGGGCCGCGAAAACGGCGGCGCTGCCCTCGGGTCCATGATCGAAGCGAATCTGCAACGGATGCCCCCTGCCTTGCCGTGGTGGGTGCTATCTAGAGCCTGAGCGCCTGTTTGACACCCTCAAAAGCGGCCAATGACCCCGGTTTTGCGATCCCCCTTGCAAGCCTGCCTGTGATGGATATAACCGCCAACAATTTGAGCGCGGGCAGCAACTGCCTGCGCCCGATCAGCTGCCCGGGGATCACCATGCCGAAAAGAACCGACATCTCGTCCATCATGATCATCGGGGCGGGCCCGATCATTATCGGGCAGGCCTGCGAGTTCGACTATTCGGGCGCACAAGCCTGCAAGGCGCTGCGCGAAGAAGGATACCGGGTGATCCTGGTCAACTCGAACCCGGCGACGATCATGACCGATCCCGGGCTGGCCGATGCCACCTATATCGAGCCGATCACGCCAGAGGTCGTCGCCAGGATCATCGAGAAGGAACGCCCCGACGCGCTGTTGCCCACGATGGGCGGGCAGACCGGGCTCAACACCGCGCTGGCGGTGGCCGA
>CAZMZS010000027.1:0-25415 GCA_964570675.1 uncultured Roseovarius sp.
CGAGGTGCTGCCCCGCCTGTTCCACGATCTCGACCACGTCGCGATACATGTAATGGGTGTCGAGCCCGTTGATGCGGATCGAGATGGTCTTGCCGCGGGCCTTCCAGTCGATATCGTTGAGCGCCTGAATGATATTGGCGCGGGCCTTGATCTTGTCGGGGGGCGCGACCGCGTCCTCGAGGTCGAAAAAGATGTAGTCGGCGGGGCTGTCGGCGGCTTTCTCGATCATCGAGGGGTTGGAGCCGGGCACGGCCAGTTCCGAACGCTGGAGGCGCTGTTTCTTCAGGGGGTGCAGGGTGTAGCTCATGTCAGGGTCCTTTGATGTGGCGCGTTCAGGCGGCTTGCGAGGCGGGCTGTTCGATCCCCTCGGGAGTGGAAAGGCGGTAGCATTCCTGCGCCGCGGCCACGCCGGAGCCGGGTTCGATCACGGCGCCCGCGTCGCGCAGCGCCATTTCCGCCGCCGAGATCGCCCCGCAGAGCATCACCGGGTTGAGCGAACCCAGATGACCGATGCGAAAGGCGCGCCCGGCAAGGATGTTGAGGCCCGAGCCAAGCGAGGTCTGGTATTTGTAATAGGCTGTCGAGATCACGTCGCGCGCATCGATGCCCGTGGGCGTGTAGATCGCCGAGACGGTATCTGAATACCATTGCGGGTCGTCGGCCACGAGGCGGCAGCCCTGCCAGGCGGCAACCGCCTTGCGCACGCCGCGCGCCAGGCGGGTGTGGCGTGCCCAGACGTTTTCCATGCCCGCGCCGAGCAGGAGATCGAGTGACGAGCGAAGCCCGCGCAAAAGCTGGGTGGCCGGTGTATAGGGGAAATAGCCGGTGTCGTTGAGCGCGATCATGTCGGCGAAGCTGAAATAGCAGCGCGCCATCGTGGCCTGATCATGGGCGGCCAGCGCCTTGTCGGAGACCCCGAGAAAGCCAAGCCCCGCGGGCAGCATGAAGCCTTTTTGCGACCCCGCGACGGCGAGGTCGACGCCCCAGGCGTCCATTTCGAATTCGATCGAACCGATTGAGCTCACGCCATCGACGAAAAGCAGGGCGGGGTGGTCCGCGTCATCAAGCGCGCGCCGGATACCGGCGATATCCGAGGTCACGCCGGTCGCGGTTTCGTTATGGGTGCAGAAAACGGCCTTGATCTGGTGGTCGCGGTCGTCGCGAAGGCGGGCGGCGTAGTCCTCGAGCGGGACGCCCTTGCCCCATTCGACATCGCACAGGTCCACCTCGAGTCCGAGGCGGCGCGCCATGTCCGCCCAGAGCAGTGAGAACTGACCGAAACGCGACATCAAAACCCGGTCGCCGGGATTGAGTGTGTTCGAGATTGCCGCCTCCCAGGCGCCCGTGCCCGATGAGGGAAAGACGAAGACACGGCCATTGCGCATCCGGTAGACCTGTTTCAGGTCCTCGAGCAGGCCCGAGACGAAAGCGCCGAAATCGGGGGCGCGCATGTCTTCCATCGGGATGTTCATGGCCTGGCGCACGGGTTCGGGCACATTGGTGGGGCCGGGAATGAAAAGATGTTGGTAACCGTTCATGATCTTCCTCCGAAATCAGGGTCACGCCCTTTATCGGCCAGTGGGCGGCGGCTGCGAAACGCCCGAAGGAATGGTCATCAAGGCCAGCGGCGCGGGCCTGCCAACGAATGGGTAGGGTGGCCCCACCCGTTCGAGTGAAATAGTGAAACGGAATACGCCAGTATGCGCCGGTATGCTGATTTTTCCTTTAAAATCATCGGTTTCAGGCGATCATATGTCGCAATTCAGAGCATGGCGCGAAGCATTTACTGGTGTAAGCTTGTGCCATGGAGGAGAGCCAACCCATCTTGGGAACGCCCGCGCATGGCGCGGCGTCCGATGTGCCGCAGGTGATCGTTGCCGACAGGCAGGCGATCGTATGTCAGGGTATCGGCTCGCTTGTGGCGCAGATTCCGGAAGTGGCGTTGGGCGCCTTCGCCACCGACAAGGCCAGCCTCAAGAAGCTGTTGTCGGGCGCGCGCGGCCAGTCGATCCTGATCCTTGGCGTGCGGCTGGCGGATGGCGACCTGACGCAGGTTCTGGAGATGGTGCGCAAGGATCACCCGGACGTCATGGTGGTGGTCATCGCCGAGGATACCGAGTTCGCCTTTATCCGCATGGCGGTGAAGGAGGGCGCGAATTCGGTCTGCATGATGAGCCAGATCCTGACCAGCCTGCCGAGGATCCTGGGCAAGCTGGTCGAGGGGCATGCGATCATGCCCACCGAGATCCTGCGGCGGCTGACCTCGGACAATGCCGATGCGTTGTCGCGGCGCGAGCATGAAATCCTGGCGCTGCTGGTGGACGGGCTGACGAATTTCCAGATCTCGGCCCGGCTGGGGTTGAGCGAGAACACGGTGAAATATTACCTCAAGGCGATCTATCAGAAGCTGGACGTGAATTCGCGCGGGGCGGCGATCGCCAAATACGTCGCCGGGAATTACTGAGCGGCGCGCGCTGCGCGCGAGGGGCGCTCAATAGAAGCGGCGGTAGTCCGCCGCATAGAGGTCCTTGATCCAGTCGCGAATGTCACCTTCAAGCATGTCAGCGGTGATGTGGTCGGTTTCGGGCGCGTCGCTGATGATGGTGTCGATCAGACCCTTGGGCCGGTTAGGCGGCGCGGGAATGAACTTGTTGTGGTGGCCGA
The DNA here is from genome assembly GCA_964570675.1 of uncultured Roseovarius sp. Classification (GTDB taxonomy): domain Bacteria; phylum Pseudomonadota; class Alphaproteobacteria; order Rhodobacterales; family Rhodobacteraceae; genus Roseovarius. The sequence goes on from CAZMZS010000027.1 coordinate 2,665, forward strand.
AATCGACCGTGATCGCGCCGCCCGAGCGCTTTTTCAACCACGCGGCCAGCGGCGCGAGGCCGTGTTCGAGGTGAAACACGGTGCAGCCTTCCGGCACGAGCCGGTCGGCGGGCAGGAAATGGTTGTCGAACCGGTTTTCGAAATGGTTTCCCGAGCTTTCCAGCCGGTCGAGGAATCTGCGCAGGCTCTGACGGTGGGGGATGTGATCGAGATTGCGGTTGAAGTTGAACGCGCTGAGAAAGCGGTCGACGGGATCGCGCATGCAGGCGAAGCTGTGGTCAAAGAAACCGGGGGCGAAGAGCCGTGCCAGCACGTCGCGCGGCACATGCTGGGGCGAGGACCTGTTCCAGTCCGGCACGTCGGGACCGCGCCAATCGGCATCAAGAAACGACAGTGTCAGCCCGGCATCCTGCAGGCCGTGCTCGATGGTCGAGCCCCCGCTTTTGGGAACATGCGCAAAGAAATAAATATCTCCGTCGTGGCGGAAAAGCGGCATTGTCTGGCTCGTGCTTGAGTTGGAATGTTTGGACCGGTGCGCTTAAACATATCTGAACAGAACCGTTTGTATCGGAGTGTTTGTAGTCGGCAAGGCACGTATTGCGCAAATCGTTTTGCGGCGCCGCAAGGCCTTGTGGGGCGCCATGAGCGGAACCTTGCCCCGCGTGGCCGTTCCTGCGATGAAAGGTGTCGTCCGGCGCGGAGTGAGCAATTTGACGCGGGTTGAAGATTCGGTTCGGGTTGACTTGCCGCGAGGGCCACGAATTTTTATGTAGGGGAGGCAGCGGCAGCGCGCGTGACGATGCGCACCGTTGCGAGACCGACAGGGGCGGGGGAATTGCATGTGGCTCATGTGGCGATTCCGCTTGAAGAACGCGCGAAGAGTGTTTGAAACGGAGCGGATATGAGCGACGGCGGAAGTCTTTTACCTATTATTGCGCTGCTACCCTTTCTGGGCGCGCTGGTTCCGGGGCTGATGATCCGCGCGGGGCGCACGGCCTGTGCCAGCTTCACGGCCGTGCCGACGCTGGCCGCGCTGGTGATGCTGGGCACGCTGGCGCCGGCGGTGTTGCGCGGCGAGGTGTTGCAGGCCGAGATCGTGTGGTTGCCGCAGCTGGGCCTGACCGCGAGTTTCTTTCTCGACGGGCTGGGGTTGCTGTTTGCGGGTATGATTCTGGGCGTGGGGCTGCTGATCACGCTTTATGCGCGCTTCTACCTGTCGGGCGATGATCCGATGGGGCAGTTCTATACCTATCTGCTGCTGTTTCAGGGCGCGATGCTGGGGATCGTGATTTCCGATAATATCCTGCTGTTGCTGATCTTCTGGGAGCTGACCAGCCTGTCCTCGTTCCTGTTGATCGGCTATTGGAAGCATCTGCCCGAGGGGCGTCAGGGCGCGCGCATGGCGCTGGCGGTGACCGGGGCCGGGGGGCTTGCGATGATCGCGGGGATGCTGATCCTCGGCGATATCGCGGGCAGCTACAACCTGACCGACATCCTGACGCAGGGCGAGGCGATCCGCGCGTCGGAATGGTATCTGCCGGCGCTGATCCTGATCCTGCTGGGCGCGTTCACCAAGTCGGCGCAGTTCCCGTTCCATTTCTGGCTGCCCCATGCGATGGCGGCGCCGACGCCGGTTTCGGCCTATCTGCATTCGGCCACGATGGTGAAGGCGGGCGTGTTCCTGATGGCACGGATGTGGCCGGTGCTTTCGGGCACTGACGCCTGGTTCTATATCGTGTCCATCACCGGCCTTGTGACCATGGTTCTGGGCGCGCTGATCGCGCTCTTCAAGGATGATCTCAAGGCATTGCTGGCATTTTCGACGGTCAGTCACCTGGGCTTGCTGACCATGTTGCTGGGCTTTGGCACCAAGGCGGCGGCGGTGGCGGCGGTGTTTCACGTCATCAATCACCTGACCTTCAAGGCGGCGCTGTTCATGACCGCCGGGATCGTCGATCACGAGACCCATACCCGCGACATCAAGCGGCTTGGGGGCCTGGCCAAGTTCATGCCGGTGACGGCGCTGATCGGCACGCTGGCGGCGCTGTCGATGGCGGGGATTCCGTTTTTCAACGGCTTCCTGTCCAAGGAGCTGATGCTGGAAGAGGCCGCGCATACCGGCTGGTTCGGCAATCCCTGGATCGTGCCGGTGCTGGCCACTGTGGGCGCGCTTTTGTCGGTGGCCTATTCGCTGCGCTTCATCTTTCATGTCTTCGCCGGGCCGGCGCGCGACGACTACCCCGCGCATCCGCATGACCCGCCTTTCGGCATGTGGGCCGCGCCCGCCTTTCTGACGGTGCTGGTGATGGTGATCGGGATCATGCCGCACCTGGCCGAGCCGCTGGTGGCGGCGGCCGCCAGCGCCGTGACCGGCGACGAGTTGAAGCCCTATCTCAAGATCTGGCACGGGGTCACCCCGGCGCTGATCATGTCGATCATCGCGGTTCTGGGCGGTGCTGTCCTGCTGGCGCTGCACCGGCCGCTGGACCGGCTGTGGATCGCCGCGCCGCGGCCCGAGGCGAAAACCATTTTCGACGGGCTGGTCGGGGGTATCGCGGCGTTGTCGCGCGCGCTGGCCGAGGGGCTGCATAATGGCGCGATCAGCCGTTACCTAGCGATCTTCATCGCCGCCACGGTCCTGTTGGGATACGCAGCCTTTTCGGGCGGCGAGATGCGCCCGCCCACCCGCGAGATACTGCCGGTTCCGCCGGTGGTGGCAGTCGGCTGGCTGCTTTTGGTCGGGGCGACGATCCTGGTGGTGCTGCATCACCGCAACCGGTTCCGTGCGCTGGTGCTGATCGGGGTGATCGGCCTGATGATCTCGGTCGGGTTCGTTTACCTTTCAGCGCCCGATCTGGCGCTGACGCAGATCTCGGTCGAGACGGTGACGATCATGCTGTTGCTGCTGGCGCTTTATTTCATGCCCAAGGAAAGCCCCAGGGAAAGCGGTGCGGGCCTGCGCCTGCGCGACGGAACGATCGCGCTGGTTGCGGGGGGCGCTGTCGCGGCGCTGGCCATGGCATTCCTGACACGCGATTTCAGCCCGATTTCGGATTTCCATCTGGCCAATGCCTACAAGGGCGGTGGCGGCACCAATGTGGTCAACGTGATCCTGGTGGATTTCCGGGGCTATGACACCTATGGCGAGATCATCGTGCTGGGGATCGCCGGGCTGACGATCTATGCGCTGATGGAGGCGCTGCTGGATGGGCCGGCGGGGCGCCGTCTGCGGGCGCGCCCGGTGCCGCCCGACCGCTCGCGCGACCGCCACCCGCTGATGATGGTGGTGGCGACCCGCGCGATGATGCCGATCGCGGTGATGGTCGGGGTCTACATGTTCCTGCGCGGCCATAACGAGCCGGGGGGCGGTTTCGTGGCCGGGCTGGTCATCTCGATTGCGCTGCTGATGCAATACATGGCGTCGGGTTTCGCCTGGACGCAGAGCCGACAGCGGATCGAATACCATGTGATGATCGGCTGGGGCGTGTTGATCGCGGGCCTGACCGGCGCGGGTGCATGGCTGGCGGGCAAGCCTTTCCTGACCAGCGCCTTTGGCTATATTCACTGGCCGCCGATCGAGGAGTTCGAATGGGCGACGGCGATGGCATTCGACCTTGGTGTGTTCCTGACGGTGTTGGGGGCGGTGATGCTGATGCTTTACAGCCTGTCGCGGATCGCCCGCTATGCCGGTGAAACGGTCAACGTCGAACCGATGGATTACGACCCGTCTCTGACGATCGAGAAGAAAAAGCCGGAGGCTGAGTGACATGGAGATTGTGGTTGCAAGTGCAGTCGGCGTTCTGACGGCGGGCGGGGTCTATCTGGTCCTGCGGCTGCGCGCCTTTTCGGTGATCCTGGGGCTGGCGCTGCTGACCTATGCGGTCAATGTCTTTCTGTTCGCCACCGGGCGGTTGGCGGTCAATGCGCCGCCGGTGCTGAACAAATATGCCGATGTCGCCTATTCCGACCCGTTGCCCCAGGCACTGGTGCTGACGGCGATCGTGATCTCGTTCGGAATGACGGCGGTATTGGTGATGTTCGCGCTTGGCGCGTATCTCGAGGCGGATCATGACCGGATCGACATGACCGATGCGCCCGAGGACGACGGCGAAGGCGACAGCGGCAGCGATGATGCCGCCATCACAGCGCAAGGGGAAAACCGAGTATGAGTCACTGGATAGTTGCCCCGGTCATCCTGCCGGCGCTGCTGGCGCCGATCATCGCGTTCGTGATGCGCCATGATATCACGCTGGCGCGCGCGGCCTCTTTCGCGGGGACCATTGCGCTTGCGGGTATCGCCATCGGGTTGATGGTGATGGTGGCGGATGGCACCACGCATGTTTACCGGATGGGCGATTGGGCCGCGCCCTTTGGTATCGTGTTGGTTCTGGACCGGCTTTCGGCCTTGATGCTGCTGGTCACGTCGGTGCTGGCGCTGGTGGTGCTGATGCATGCCACCGCAACCGGCTGGGATGATCGCGGACGCCATTTCCACGCATTGTTCCAGTTCCAGCTGATGGGCATTTGCGGCGCGTTCCTGACCGGAGACGCGTTCAACCTGTTCGTCTTTTTCGAGGTGCTGCTGATCGCGTCCTACGGGTTGATGATCCATGGCGGCGGGCGGGTGCGCCTGCAGGCGGGCCTGCAATACGTGGTGATGAACCTTGCGGGATCGACGCTGTTTCTGTTCGCGCTTGGTACGCTTTATGCCTCGACCGGGACGCTCAACATCGCCGATCTTGCGGTGAAGGTGCGCGAAATGCCGCTTGAGGATGCGGCGCTGGTGCGGGTCGCGGCGATCCTGCTGATGGTGGTCTTTGCCATCAAGGCCGCACTCTTCCCGGTGCAGTTCTGGCTGCCGGCGACCTATGCCAACGCCCCTGCGCCGGTCGCGGCGCTGTTTGCGATCATGACCAAGGTGGGCGCCTATGCGATCATCCGGATTCACGCGGTGGTGTTCGGGCCGGACGTGCCGGTTATGGGCGGATTGATCGGCGAGTGGCTGATGCCGGCGGCGGTGGTCACGGTGGCGGTCGGCGCGGTCGGCGTGTTGGGCGCGCGGCGCCTGATGCCGCTGTTGTCCTTTTCCGTGGTCGGGTCGATGGGCACGATGATGCTGGCGGTGGCGGCCTTCACGCCGCAGGCGATGACGGCGGCGTTGTATTACCTTGTGCATTCCACATTCTCGGCGGCGGCGCTGTTCCTGCTGGCCGACCTGGTGGTGTCGCGCCGACCGGGCGGCGATCTGTTGCGGGCCGAGCCGCCCGTCGTGCAGAACGGACTTTTTGCGGCGCTGTTCTTTGCCGGGGCGATCGCGATGGCGGGGATGCCGCCGCTGAGCGGGTTTCTTGGCAAGCTGCTGATCCTTGACGGGCTGCGCGATGCACCGGCGATGACGATGGCATGGGTCGCGATCCTGCTGGGGTCGCTGATGACCATCGTGGGGTTCGCGCGGGCGGGGTCGATCCTGTTCTGGAAGGCGACTGCCCTCGCGCCCGAGGTGGCCGAGGGTGAGGCGGGCGACGCCAAGGACGCGCCGCCGCCGGGCCCGGCGAGGGCAGGGCCGCTTGAGGTCGCGCCGACGGTGATGGCGCTGGCGATCCTGGGATTGCTGGCGTTTCTGGCCGGGCCGGTGACCGGTTTCATGGATAACGCGGCGCATCAGCTGTTCGACGGATCGGATTATGTCGAGGCGGTGCTGGACCCTGAAGCGGAGGTCAAGAAATGATCCGGCACATCTTTCCACATCCCTTGCTGAGCGTTTTGCTGACGGCGGTCTGGCTGGGGCTGGCCAACAAGGTTACCCCCGGCAACCTGCTGCTGGGCGCGATCCTGGGCATCCTGGTGCCGATCTTGACCGCGCCCTACTGGCCGCGCCGCGCCAAGATCGGGCGGCCCCTGAGGGTGATCGAGTATTTCATGATCGTGCTGTGGGATATCGTGGTGGCCAATGTCGAGGTCTCGATGATCATCCTGTTCAAGCGCAACCGCGACATCCATTCGCACTGGATCACCGTGCCGCTGGAACTGACCTCGCCCGAGGCGATCACAGTGCTGGCGGGCACGATCACCATGACGCCGGGCACCGTGTCGTCGATGCTGGCCGCCGATGGCAGCAGCATTCTGGTCCACTGCCTGCATACCGACGACCCGGAGGGCGTGCGCGACAACATCAAGAGCCGCTATGAGTGGCGCCTGAAGGAGATTTTCCAATGATCACCGCTGCGCTCTACTTTGCCTTCGGCTGTTTCGGGCTGGGCTTGCTGTTCAACCTGTGGCGCATCGCCACCGGGCCGGACAGCGCCGACCGCATTCTGGCGCTGGACACGATGGTCATCAATCTCATAGCGCTGCTGATCCTTTATGGGGTCATGAAGGGCACAACCGTTTATTACGAAGCGTCGATGCTGGTGGCGATGGTGGGGTTCGTTTCGACCGTCGCCTATTGCCGCTTCGTGCTGCGCGGCGACATCATCGAATAGGGGGCGATCATGGAGTTTGTAAGCGAATTGCTGATTTCGTTCTTCCTTGTCGTGGCAGGGATTTTCGGGCTGGTGGGATCCTTCGGGATGATCAAGCTGCGCGACACGATGCAGCGCCTGCACGCCCCGACCAAGGCCACGACATTGGGCGTCGGCGGGGTGTTGATCGCCTCGATGCTGTATTTCCTGCTGGTGGAGGGCGCGCTGTCATTTCATGAGCTGCTGATCACGCTGTTCCTGTTCCTGACCGCGCCGATCACCGCGAATTTCATCGCCAAGACCTATTTGCAGGCCAATCTGCGCCAGTCCGATCTGCCCGGCACAGAGAGCGAATACGGCTGGTCAGTCTACCAGGACCCGCCAAAGCGCAGCGACGAGGGGTGATCCTCAGGCCCTGCCGCGCACCGTTGGGGGGTCAGCTTGCGGGGTCGCAATAAAAACCCCGCTGCCCCTGAAATGACGGCGAGATGGAATTCGCGGTATCCTGAATCCGTGGCAGCAGGTCCGAGATGATCTGTTCGCGCGTCCAGGTATGGGCCGATACAGAACATTGCACCGCCGCCAGTGCGCGCCCGTCATGGCCAGCGATCGGCGCGGCGACGCCGATCTCGTTGAGGATCATCTGGCCGGTCGAGATCGCGAAGCCGTCATGTACGGCGCGCTCGACACTGTCGCGGATGCTGCCCCGGTCAAGCGTGGTGTTGGGCGTGAACTGGATGATCGGCCAGCTGTCGACGGCGGCGCGGCGTTCGTCTTCGGGGAAGGTCGCCAGCATCGCGCGCCCCGCCGATGTCGAAAGCGCCGGCAGGCGGCGCCCGATGATGGTGGCGGCGAAGTAAGTGCGCTTGCAGGGCAGGCGACTGACATAGATGATGTGATCCCCCGACATTTCAGCCAGGTTGACGGTTTCCCCGATCTCCTGTGACAGGCTGATGAGCTTGGGGATCGTCTGGCCGACCAGCGGATCCGACCAGTAATAGGCATAGGCCATCTGGAGCCATGCATGGGACGGGCGAAAGCGCCGCGTCACCGGATCCTTGTCGAGCATGCCTTCGACGTGGAGCGTATTGGCAAGGCGCTGCGTTGCGCTTTTGTCGAGCCCGCTGCGATTGGCAAGGTCGGAGAGCGAGAGTTCGGTGTGGCTTTCATCGAATGCCCGCAAAAGCCGCAAACCCTTGGCGAGTGATCCGACATAGAGCGTATTTTGTTTTGTGGTCATGGCTGTCTCGATATTTTCCGTCATGGATCATCCAAGGGGGTTGACGCAGGTGGGCTGGTTGGAATTAATGGATCATATGAAGGTTCAAGGTATCATAGTATGATATTTCAAAAATGAAACCAGAAATCTGCGGCGCCAGTTCGCAAAACATCAGAACAGGGAGACAATGATGAAAACATCCTGGCTTAAATCCGGTATCGCCAGCATCGCGCTTGTCGCGGCGACGGGCGGTGCATGGGCCGAGAAGGCCAATGACACGCTGCGCGTGGCCTTCACCAAGGAGCTTGAGAATGTCGACAGCTTCTTCAACTCGTCTCGCGAGGGCGTCGTGTTGCAGCGCGCCATCTGGGATGGCCTGATCTACCGCGATCCGGCGACCAACGAATACAAGGGCAACCTTGCGACGTCCTGGGAATGGATCGACGACACCACCCTGGAGCTGAAGCTGCGCGAGGGCGTGACCTTTCACAATGGTGCCCCGTTCAGCGCCGACGACGTGGTCTACACGGTCAATTTCGTTTCCAAGGAAGAGAATGGCGTCAAGACACAGCGCAACGTGAACTGGATGGAATCCGCCGAGAAGGTGGATGACTACACGGTGCGCATCCACCTCAAGGAAAAATTCCCGGCGGCGATCGAATTCCTGTCCGGCCCGGTGTCGATGTATCCGGCGGAATATTATGCCGAGGTCGGCCCCAGCGGCATGGGACTCGAACCGGTGGGAACCGGCCCCTACAAGGTGGTGTCGGTCGTTCCCGGTCAGCATTTCGTGCTGGAAAAGAACGAGAACTACCATGACAGCCCCAAGGGGCAGCCCGAAATCACCAATGTCGACATCCGCACCATTCCGGACGTCAACACCCAGATGGCCGAGCTGTTCAGCGGATCGCTTGATCTGATCTGGCAGGTGCCCGCCGACCAGGCCGAGAAGCTGGCCACGATGGATCAGTTCACCGTGAAGAACGAATCCACGATGCGGGTGGGCTATCTGAACATGGATGCCGCGGGCCGTTCGGGCGACACGCCCGTCACCGATCTGCGCGTGCGTCGCGCCATCAACCACGCGATCAACCGCGAAGAGCTGGTGAACGCGCTGTTGAAGGGCAAGTCGCGCGTGGTCTCGACGCCCTGTTTCCCCAGCCAGTTCGGCTGCGTGGAAGAGGCGGCCAAGAGCTACGACTACGACCCCGAGAAGGCCAAGGCGCTGTTGGCGGAAGCGGGCTATCCCGATGGGTTCACCATCGAGTTCTATGCTTACCGCAACCGGGAATACGCCGAAGCGATCATGAGCTATCTCAACGCGGTCGGCATCGACACCGATTTCAAGTTCCTGCAATACTCCGCCCTGCGCGAGCAGAACATGAAAGGCGAGGTGCCGCTGGCCTTCCTGACCTGGGGCAGCTTCTCGATCAACGATGCCTCGGCGATGGTCAGCCAGTTCTTCAAGCACGGCTCGCTTGACGATGCGCGCGACGATCAGGTGCTGGAGTACCTCAACACTGCCGACAGTTCGACGGATCCCGAGACCCGTATCGAGCACTATGCCAAGGCGATCGAGCGGATCACCGAGCAGGCCTACTGGGCGCCGATGTTCTCGTACAACACGAACTACGTGTTCACCAACGAGGTCGAGTACACGCCCACCGCCGACGAGGTGCTGCGCTTTACAACGATGTCCTGGAACTGATCCGGGTCCATGCGCGGGGGCCATCACGGCCCCCGCCAGCGCCTGTAGCCCCCATGCAGTCGCCGCGCCGTCAAGCGCGCGATAAACGAAGGTGTCTCCGTGCTCACATTCACTCTTAAACGATTGGGTCTTGCCGTTCTGGTGGCCCTGACGGTTTCGTTCATCAGTTTCACCCTGTTGTTCCTTGCTGGCGATCCGGCCGCGGCGCTGGCGGGCGAAACCGCGAGCGGCGAGGACATCGAGGCGATCAGCAAGTTATACGGTTTCGACCGACCCATGCTGGTGCAATATGGCGACTGGCTGTTTTCGGCGCTGCGCGGAGATTTCGGCGAGAGCTATTATTTCCGCCTGCCCGTGTCGTCGCTGATCTTCGACCGGCTGGGCGTGACCATGACGCTGGGCGTCTGCGGTATCAGCTTTGCATTGCTGACGGCGGTGCCGCTGGGGGTGGCCGCGGCGATCCGGCCCAATTCGATCATCGACCGGGTGGCCTTGTTCCTGTCGGTCGCCGGGCAGGCGATGCCGAGCTTCTGGTTCGGTCTGATCCTGATCGTGCTGTTCGCCATCAAACTGGGCTGGCTGCCGCCTTCGGGCGCATCAGGCCCGATGCATTTCATCATGCCGACCATCGTTCTTGGCTATTACGCGATGCCCGCGATCATGCGCCTGACGCGGGCGGGGATGCTGGATGTGCTGTCGTCGGATTATATCCGGACGGCGCGCGCCAAGGGGGCGCCCGAGGGGCGGGTGCTGTTCCGCCACGCGCTGCGCAATGCGATCATTCCGGTGGTGTCGCTGGCGGCGGTGCAGATGGGGTTCATGCTGGGCGGCTCGATCGTGGTCGAGTCGATCTTCGCGCTGCATGGCGCGGGCTACCTGGCCTGGGAGAGCATCGCACGCAACGACCTGCCCACCGTGCAGGCGCTGATCCTTGTCTTCTCGATGTTCTATATCGTCTTCACCTTTCTTGCCGACGTTCTGAACGCCTGGCTGGATCCGCGCATGAGGAGCAGCTGAGATGGCCGATACCAGCACCAGCACAACGGATTCCCTGCTGCAGGAAATCACCGGCCCCACGCCTGGGCAGATGCTGCGCAAGCGCGTCTTCGGGCACCAGGGGCTCCTGTTTGGCGGGATTGTCCTGGCGATCCTGCTGTTCATCGCGATCTTCGCGCCGCTTCTGGCGCCGCATGATCCCTATGCCCAAAGCCTGATGACCCGCATGCAGCCGCCGGTCTTTCTGGGCGGCGACTGGGAACATCCGCTAGGCACCGACCATCTGGGGCGCGATTACCTGTCGCGGCTGATCTATGGCGCGCGGGTGTCGCTGATGATCGGCGCGGTCGCTGCGTTGATCTCGGGTGTGATCGGCACGGCAATGGGCGTGGCCGCGGGCTATTTCGGCGGCCGCGTGGACATGGTGGTCACGTTCCTCATCAATGTGCGTCTGGCGATGCCGGTGGTGCTGGTCGCGTTGGCGGTGGTGGCGATCCTTGGCGGGTCGCTCCAGGTGGTGATCGTGGTGCTTGGCCTGCTGCTGTGGGATCGTTTCGCCGTGGTCATGCGCGCCTCGACGCTACAGGTGCGCGGGCGCGAATATGTTGCCGCCGCGCGCGCCATAGGCGCATCGACCCCGCGCGTGATCCTGTCCGAGATCATGCCCAATATCGCCAATAACCTGATCGTGGTGGTCACGCTGGAGATGGCCCACGCCATTCTTCTGGAGGCGGCGCTGTCCTTCCTGGGGCTTGGCGTGCAACCGCCGACGCCAAGCTGGGGCCTGATGGTCTCGGAGGGCAAGAACATGATGCTGTTCGAGCCCTGGATGGTGCTTATTCCCGGCGCGGTGCTGTTCCTGCTGGTGCTGGCGATCAACCTCATGGGCGATGGTCTGCGCGACGTGACTGCCCCCGAAAACCGGAGCTGAGACAATGGAAAAACCCCTGTTGAGCGTCCGAAACCTGACGATCGACATTCCCGTCGGTGGGGGCACCCTGCATGCGGTGCGCGGCATCGACTTCGATCTGAACCGCGGCGAGACCCTGTGCATCGTCGGCGAAAGCGGCTCGGGAAAGTCGCTGACCTCGCTGGCATTGATGGGCCTTCTGGGCAAGACCATCGATCGCAGTGCCGACCGGATGGAATTCGACGGCACCGAGCTGACCACCGCCAGCCCGCGCACCATGCGCGCGCTGCGCGGGGCGCGGATGTCGATGATCTTTCAGGAGCCGATGACATCGCTCAATCCCGCCTACACGATCGGCGATCAGCTGATCGAGGCGCTGCGCCTGCACAAGCCGGTCAGCCGCGAGGCGGGCCGCGCGCGCGCCATCGAGTTGCTGGAAAAGGTCGGCATCACCGCCGCCGCCAGCCGTCTGTCGCAATATCCGCACCAGTTGTCGGGCGGGCTGCGCCAGCGTGTGATGATCGCCATGGCGCTGATGTGCGAACCCGAGCTGATCATCGCGGACGAGCCGACCACGGCGCTGGATGTCACCATCCAGGCGCAGATCCTGCGCCTGCTGCATGACCTTGGGCAGGAGCTGAACATGGCGATGATCCTGATCACCCATGATCTGGGCGTGGTGGCGCGGGTCGCCGACAAGGTGGCGGTGATGTATGCCGGGGAGCTGGTCGAGACCGGCTCGGCGGTGGATGTGTTCAACACCCCGTCGCATCCCTATACGCGCGGTCTGTTGCGCTGCATTCCGCTGCCCGGCAAGACCGCGCGCGGTAGCACGCTTGGCACGATTCCGGGGATCGTGCCGTCGCTGGTGGGTGATATCGAGGGCTGTGCGTTCCGCACCCGTTGCCCGCATGCCTTGCCCGCATGTCAAAGCGCCATCCCCCTGCAGGGCCGCCCGGATCACGCCTTTCGCTGCGTTCATGAGGACGGCAAACGCCACGACGAGGAGGCCATGGCATGACGGTGCAGACAACGACTTCGGCCGTGCTTGAACTGCGCAGCGTCACCAAGACTTATCGCGTGAAGCAGGGTCTTTTCGGCAAGGCCAAGCCGCTGACGGCGGTCAATGATGTCTCGCTGTCGCTGCCGCGCGGCGAGGTGCTGGGTCTGGTGGGCGAATCCGGCTGCGGGAAATCGACGCTGGCCAAGATCCTGCTGGGTCTGGAGGCCCCCACGAACGGGCAGGTTCTGGTTGACGGTCAGGAGATCACCGCGCAGGACAGGCTGAGCCTTGCGCGGCGCATCCAGCCGATTTTCCAGGATCCCTATTCATCGCTCAATCCGCGCAAGAGCATCTATGACATCGTCTCGCTTCCGCTGCGGGTGCACGGGATCGGCGACCAGGCGCATTGGGACAAGGAAGTGCGCCGGATTCTCGATATCGTGGGCTTGCCCGCGCGGGTCATGAACACGTTTCCCAGCCAGATGTCAGGCGGCCAGCGCCAGAGAGTCGCGATTGCGCGGGCGCTGATCATGAAACCCGAGATCGTGATTTGCGACGAGCCGACCTCGGCGCTGGATGTGTCGGTGCAAAGCCAGATCCTGAACCTGTTGGGCGATCTGCGCAGCGAATTCGGCCTGACCTATCTGTTCATCAGCCACGATCTGGCGGTTGTCGAGCATCTGGCGACGCGGGTGGCGGTCATGTATCTGGGCCGGATCGTCGAGGAATCCGACGTGGCGGGCCTGTTTGATGATGCGCGCCACCCCTATACGCAGGCGCTGCTGAAATCGGTGCTGACGCCCGAGCCGGGGCTTGGCGTGCCCGACACCCAGCTTGGCATGGCCTATCCCAACCCCATTGACCCGCCGAGCGGCTGCCAGTTCCACCCGCGCTGCCCGATGGCGGGCGCGCATTGCAAGAGCGTCGCGCCGCGCCCCGTGCCCACCAGCCATGGCCATGTGGAGTGCCATCTGCACGACCCTGACAGCCCCATGTATGACGCGAAGGTCGCCTGATATGTCCGCGAACCTGTCGCGTAGCGCGCAAATCCACAAGACCGTCATCGAGACCGAATACGGCGTCGTCGCCGCGCAACACCGGCTCGCGGCCGAGGCGGGCGCCATGGTGCTGGAGGCCGGGGGCGATGCGGTGGATGCGGCTGTGGCCACGTCCTTTGCCATCGGAGTGCTGGAACCCTGGATGAGTGGCCCCGCCGGGGGTGGTGCGCTGATGCTGTGGCGCGCCGATCCCGGCAAGGCGCATGCGCTGAATTACGGGATGCGCGCCCCGGCGGCGCTTGACCCCGCCGACTATCCGCTGTCGGGCAGGGGGGTCGCGGGCGATCTGTTCCCCTGGGAGGAAGTGGTCGATAACCGCAACGTGCAAGGTGCGACCGCCGTGGCCGTGCCGGGGCTGGTCGATGGTATGGGCCAGGCGCATGAGCGTTTCGGGCGCATGCCCTGGGGCGAGCTTCTGTCGCCGGCGATCGGCTTTGCCCGCGAGGGATTGCTGGTGGATTGGTATGCGGCGCTGATCATCGCCTCGACCACACGCGAACTGGCCAAGGACCCGGATGCCGCCGCGATGTTCCTTGAGGACGGCCAGTGGCCGACGATCAGCGGCTGGACCGCGCTGGCCGAAAAGCGGTTGGAGCAGGGGCGCATGGCCGACAGTCTGGAGCAACTGGCGCGCAAGGGCGCGCGCGAGTTCTATGACGGTGAACTTGGTGCGGCGCTGGCAGCCGACATTCAGGCCAAGGGCGGCAGCCTGAGCCACAAGGATCTTTGCGCCTATCGCGCCGAGTTCAGCGACCCGCTGAGCTTTGATTATCGCGGCGCGCGGTTTGACGTGATGCCGGGGCTGACCGCAGGCCCGACATTCCGCCACGCACTTGCCGAGATGGAAACTGCGACGTTCGGTGCCGCGCCGGGTCCAGAGGCCTTCAGCGCCTATGCCGGGGGGCTGAGCGCGGCCTATGGCGAGCGACTGGCGACAATGGGCGACACTGGCGAGAGCGAGACGCATCCGGGCTGCACGACGCATTTTTCCGTAGTGGACCGGCAGGGCAACATGGTGTCCCAGACGCAGACATTGCTGTCGATCTTCGGCGCGCGCGTCGTGTCTCCCGCAACCGGTTTCCTGATGAATAACGGCATCATGTGGTTTGATCCGGTACAGGGGCGGCCCAATTCGCTGGCGCCGGGCAAGCGGTGCCTGATGAATGTCTGCCCGATCCTTGGCGAAAGCGGCGATGCGCGCTTTGCATTCGGGGCCTCGGGGGGACGCAAGATCGTCTCGGCGATGGTGCAGATGGCGTCTTTCGTGGCGGATTTCGGCATGGATATCGCCGATTGCTTCCATCATCCGCGCATCGATGTGTCGGGCGGCAAGGCGGTTGTGGCCGACGAGACCCTGTCAGGCGAGATCCTGGACGCCCTGCGCGCGCGCCACCTGGTCCATACCACGCGGCGCAGCCCCTTTCCCTATGCCTTTGCCTGTCCTGCCGGGGTGATGCGAAAGGGCGCGGTCAACACCGGATGCACCGAGATCATGTCGCCCTGGGGCGACGCCATTTGCGAAGAACCAAGCAGGTAGACCATGACACGAAGCGACGCGATCGACACCGTATCCACCTATTTCGATGAGGGCCGGTTTCAGGCCGAACTTGCCGATCTGGTGGGGTATGAGACCGAAAGCCAGAACCCCGAGCAGGCAGCGGAACTGGTGCGCTATCTGGAACAGGCCATGACGCCGCGCCTTGGTGCGATGGGGTTTTCCTGCAAGACTTACGACAACCCGGTCAAGGGCGCGGGGCCGATCCTGGTGGCCGAGCGGATCGAGGGCGACGATCTGCCCACGGTGCTGAGCTATGGTCATGGCGATGTGATCCGCGCCCAAACCGATCAGTGGCGCGAGGGGTTGCATCCTTTCCGGCTGGTGGAAGAGGGCGAGCGGCTTTATGGCCGGGGCAGTGCGGACAACAAGGGCCAGCACCTGATCAATATCGCCGCGCTCGATGCGATCTTGCAGAGCCGAGGCAAGCTGGGATTCAACTGCCGGATCGTGATCGAGACTGGCGAGGAGACCGGCTCGCCGGGTCTTGCCGAGTTCTTTGAAGCGCATAAGGACGATCTGAAGGCGGATGTGCTGATCGCCTCGGACGGGCCGCGCCTGCAACCCGAAACGCCGACCATGTTCATGGGCTCGCGCGGGGGCGTGACCTTCGATCTGGTGGTGGAGCTGCGCGAAGGGGCGCATCATTCGGGCAACTGGGGCGGTTTGCTGGCCGATCCGGCGATGATCCTGGTGCAGGCGCTTGCGACGATCACCGACGCGCGCGGCCAGATCCGCATCCCCGAGTGGCGCCCGGACAGCCTGACCGACGATGTGCGCGCGGCACTTGACGGCCTGCCGGTCGCGGGGGGCGATGGCCCCTCGATCGACGAGGATTGGGGCGAGGAAAGCCTGAGTCCGGCCGAGCGGGTCTATGGCTGGAACAGTTTCGCGATCCTCGCCATGAAGAGCGGAGTGCCCGAAGCGCCGGTCAATGCGATCTCGGCCCATGCGCGCGCCACCTGCCAGCTGCGCTATGTGGTGGGGACCGAACCCGAAGACATCCTGCCTGCGCTGCGCCGCCATCTTGACGCGCATGGCTTTGAGGCGGTGCGCATCGTTGCGCATGACCGTGGGTTCTTCCGCGCCACGCGGCTCAACCCCGATCACCCCTGGGTCACTTTCGTCGCCCGCTCGCTCAAGGAAACCTCGGGGCAAAAGCCGCATATCCTGCCCAATCTGGCCGGGTCACTGCCCAATGATGCGTTCGCGGATATCCTTGGCCTGCCCACGGTCTGGGTGCCGCATTCCTATCGGGGGTGCTCGCAGCACGCGCCCGACGAGCATGTGCTCAAGCCGCTGTCGCGCGATGCGCTGCGGCTGATGGCGGGGTTGTTCTGGGATATCGGTGAAGGCGACACCCCGGCCTGAGCGGGAAGACATCACGACGCATGAAGGTTACTCGCAGCAGGTTCGCGCGCGCCTTCGCGGTGCGCGCGTGATCCGTAGTGGTAATGCCGATGCGGCGTGCGCAGGGCGTGAGGCTGGCGCAAACGGCTTTCATTTCGGCGCGACCGGGTGTCAAATCGCCCAAAACAGGCCAATACGATGCCGCATTCATGAGTCAGACATCCATACGTATGAGTCCCGCCGAGCGAGAAAGACCGACCTACATGCATGCGTTGCGCCCCAGTGTTTACTTCGTGTCGCGCAAGTGGCCACCGGCGATGGGCGGGATGGAAACCTATTCCCTGCGACTGTCGCAGGAACTCAAGCAGCACGCGGATGTCGAAACCATGGTGCTGCCCGGTAATCCTGACGGATCGACGCCCGGCTTGGGCGCGCTCGTGTCATTCGGATTGAGGACGGCAGCACGACTTTTGTTCGCAAAGCCAGCTCAGGTCGTCCAGATCGCGGATATGGCAAGCTGGCCGCTGGGACTGGTCGCTAAACTCCGCTCGCCGCGCAGTCGCATCGTTCTTACCGCACATGGCACGGACGTGTCTTATTCCTTTGGCCCGAAGCTAAGGCAAAAGCTCTATCGGTTCTACATGCGGGCCTGTGCGCTTTGTTTTGCCAGGTCGGTGGTGATCTGCAATTCCGACGCGACGTGCGATATGGTGCGCGCCCTTGGATTCGCACAGCCGCGCCGGGTCGTTCTGGGGTCTGACATCGGCTTTCAGGCGCCCGAGGGCGTGATCAACCGGATCCTTTTCGCGGGGCGATTGATTCCGGGGAAGGGCTGTCGGTGGTTTGTCGAGAACGTCTTGCCGCAGCTTCCCGACGGGATCGAACTGGATGTGGCCGGGACCTGCAATGACCCGCAGGAAAGCCGGGTGTTGGATCATCCGAGGGTGAACTTCCTGGGCAACCTTCCACATGAGGCACTGGCCCGGAAATTCGCTGAGGCGCTTTGCGTGATCGTTCCGAATATCGACCCTGATGGACCCGAGCGCCCAGCGTTCGAAGGTTTCGGATTGGTCGCGGTCGAGGCTGCCAGTGCGGGGGGCGTGGTGCTTGCGGCGGATCATAGTGGCCTGCGGGATGCGGTGATCGACGGAAAGACCGGGTTTCATTTGCCAAGCGGCGATGCGCAGACCTGGATCGCCAAGGTCAACGAGGTGATCGCCTGGAGCACAGAGGAAAGAACCCGCTTCAAGCGTCACGCGAGCGAACAAGCGCAGGCCCATTACAACTGGGCCCGTGTGGCGCAGGAGACGTTCGATGCCTATGGATAAGGCTTTGTTTTCGCGCGTGGGGATCGCAGCCGCGCTGAAGGGTGCGGCGGCCAGACCCGTGGTGCGCCGATTGGCGTACGCGCTGGCGCTGCTGCTGATGGTGGGCGGGACATGGGTGTCGTTCTCGAAGATCGAGCTGCGTTTCTCGGATTTGTCCTGGTCGCCCCTTGTCGCCTTGGTGCTTCTGGGCATTCCCGCGACGGTCGCGCTCAATGCGCTTGAAATGGAACTGTCGGCCAATTTCATCTCGCGCCGTTTTGGTCTCAGGCGATCACTGACGCTGACAGTCTTCGCAAGTGCAAGCAACATGCTGCCGCTTCCGGGAGCAGCGATGGTGCGGGTGGCGGGACTTGCTTCGGTCGGCGGAACAGTGCGCCGGGCAACGGCCGTGACGCTGCTTATTGCGTTGATGTGGCTTGGTGTGGCGTTTGCTTTCAGTGGCGCGTTCCTTTTGAGCACCGCGCCCCTGATGGGAGGCTTGGCGCTGGCGGTCGGGCTGTCGATGGTGACGGGCCTTGTCGGCTGGGGGCGTGTGCTGACCGGGCGTTGGCGCACCGGGCTGCGCCTGGTTGCGCTGAAGGCTTGCCTCGTCACGGTCAGTGTCGCGCGGCTTTACCTGTGTTTCATGATCATTGGCGAACCGGCTTTGCCCGGACAGGTGGTAATATTCGCGATCAGCGGGATCGTGGGCTCTGCGGTTTCCATCGTGCCTGCCGGGCTGGGGGTGCGTGAACTCGTTTCGGCAGGACTGGCACCGCTTGTGGGCCTTTCGGCGGCCTCGGCCTTTCTGGCGACGGCGCTGGACCGCGTGGTCGGCATGATCGTGATGGTCGGGCTGGCAGCAGTGCTGACAGCCGCGGATTTACGCCCGACTCCGGCTGAAGACAAAGCGGCATGAATAAGAACCTCGTCTATATCGTCTCGGGCGGGCGCACCGGAACGCAGTATTTCGGCGATCTCATGTCCGACTTGATCGAAGATACATTCAGCGTTCACGAACCGGACCTGCTGGACCCCTTTGATCCCTTGCGTCTTGTGCGTGCCACCCGCGTCTTTGGGATCAATCACATGATCTTTGGCCGGATTGCCGGACGGACCGGCATCCGCAATATCGCGCGCCGCTGGCAATGTGGGCTGGTTGACCGAGCGGCAATCGCCGACGCGATCCGCGCGCATCGCGACGCATATTACCGCACGGTCCCCAATTCCCTGATCATTGAAAGTTACTATCAATGGTATGGGCTTGCCGATGTGGTGCGCGATGTCTATCCGCGCTGCAAGGTGATCGGCCTGGTGAGAGATCCGCGCGACTGGGTGACGTCGTGGTTGAACCACGGTGGTCAACATGACCGGCGCGACTTGACGCGCCTGTTCGGCCAGCGGCGCCTGAGACCGGATGATTTCGGACAGACGGAATTGATGGCACGGTGGCCAGAGGCCAGGCGTTTCGAGAAACACTGCTGGGACTGGTGGATGATCAACAGCCGCATCACCGAGGCGGCTGCCGTATCCGACCTGACGCGCGTCTGGCGCTTTGAGGATGTCTTTACCTCGGACGATCCCAGCCACCTCGAGTCACTCTTGTACTTTGCTGCCGAGCATGGTGCGCGCCGCTACGATGTGACGTTCGATCCCGCGATCCGTCAGGAGCGGCGCAATGCCAGCCGGGGCAGGGCGCCCGGCTGGAGGGCATGGGATTGTGAACAGGCGCGATGCCTTGAGCGCCACTGCGGGCCCCTGATGCGCGTCTATGGATACGGGCTTGAGCCGGAGTGGCAGGCGAAACTGCAGGGTTGAGTTCCACAGATCACCCCGACAACGCCACATTTCCGGACCATTCCGTCTGTAGCACGGCTGGGATACGGTTAACGAGTAGGCTGTTGAAATGAAACTGATCATCCAGATTCCGGCGTTGAACGAAGAAGACACCATTGCCGAGGTCATTCAGGCCATTCCGCGCAAGGTGCCGGGCTTTTCGACGGTCGAGGTACTGGTGATCGATGACGGATCGACCGACCGGACAGGCGACGTCGCCCGTCAGGCGGGCGCCGATCATATTTTGCACATGGGCTGCAACATGGGTCTGGCGCGGGCTTTCTCAGCCGGGCTGGAAGAAGCGCTGGCGCTTGGTGCGGATGTGATCGTGAACACCGACGCCGATCACCAATATTGTTGCGACGACATCCCCGCGCTGGTGCAGCCGATCTGCGCGGGCAAGGCAAAGATCGTGGTCGGCGCGCGCCCGATCCGCGACAACGAGAGCTTCTCGCCGACCAAGAAACTTCTGCAACGCTTCGGAAGCTGGGTCGTGCGCCAATGCTCGGGCACCGATATTCCCGATGCGCCAAGCGGCTTTCGCGCCTATTCCCGCGATGCTGCGGCGCGCATGTGCGTCATCAACACCTATACCTATACGATCGAGACGATCATCCAGGCCGGACGCAAGCGCATTCCGATCACTTGGGTGCCCGTGCGGGTCAATCGCGTTGAACGGCCCTCGCGCCTGTTCCGCGGCATGGGCGAGTATATCCGCCGCTCGATCGCGACGATCCTGCGCGTTTTCGTTCTCTATTCTCCGCTGCGGTTCTTCTCGCTGCTGGCAGCTGTTTGCGCCTTGCCGGGCATGGTCGGCGTTGCGCGTTTCCTCGGGTTCTACCTGGCTGGCGACAGCAGCGGCCATGTGCAGTCGCTGGTTCTGTCCAGCGCCCTTCTGGCAATGGCGACGATCCTGATGGCGATCGGAATTCTGGGCGACATGATTGCGGCCAACCGGAGCCTTCTTGAGGACATTCGTGCCCGGGATCTTCTGAGCGCCGAGCAGCGCCGCACTTATGGCGCGCAGATCGTGAAGCTGGCCGATGCCTCCTGACAGCGTGGCGGGAGTGTTGTTCTCGCGTCCGGTCAGCGGCTTTCGGGTCGGGCAACTGTCGCAGTTCGGGATTTTGGCGCTTGGCGCGTCGATCCTGTGGCTTGTCTTTGCGCATAACGTCAACTGGGACGAATTCTATTTCCTGTCGCTGGTGCATGATTTTGCCGCCGGTCGGCTGGAGCGGCCCTTGCAGACGTTTCATGTTCACTTGTTCCAGTGGCTTCTGGCGCTTCCCGGCCACGAAATGACGCAGATCATCGCTGGTCGTCTGTTCATGCTGGCCTGCCTCCTGGTCACGGCGCTTTCCATTTTCAGCATGTCGCGGTCTCTTGCAGGGCGCGATGCGGCTTTGGTCGCCGTTCTGGGCTTTGTGTCGTCGGGGTTTGTTGTCGGGCATGGTGCAAGCTTTCGGGCCGATCCGCTGGCCGCGGCCCTGCTGATGGTGACCCTGACACTCGTCATGACAAGCCGCATGCGGCCGATTCACATGCTGGCTGTGGCGCTCTTGGTAGCACTCGCCTGTCTCGTGACGATCAAATCGGCGCTCTACCTGCCGGCTTTTCTGGGCGCATTGCTGTGGCGGATTGATGAAAGGGCGCTGTGCCTGCGCACGCTGGCCGCGGGTGTCGCGGCGATTGCGTTTGCCGGAGTGGGATACCTTTTGCACGCCAGCGGCCTAGCCGTGGCCGAGGGCAAGGATGGCGTGTCGCATGCGGTGAACGCAGTGAATACCACGCTGCTTTCAGAGGGGTTCATGCCCCGAAGGGGCGTGGTCACAATGTGGCTGGCATTGACGGTCGCGCCTCTGGTGATCGCGCTGGCTGGCCTGCTGTGCACGCAAGGTGCGCGGCGGCGCGTTGCGCTGGTGCTGATGCTGGCGCCGGTGCTGTCGATCCTGGTCTATCGTAATGCGTTTCCCTATTTCTTCCCGTTCATAGTGCCTCCGCTCATGGTCGTGGTGGCCTTGGGGGTGGTGCATCTGCGTGCCGCGGTCCGTGCCGCGATGGTTCTTCTCATGCTGGTTGGCGGCGGATTGCAGGTTGCGCTGTCGGCACAGGAACCCAACAGCGCGCAGCGGGAAGTGATCGCAGAGTTGCATCGGATGTTCCCCGAACCGGTCCCGTATTTCCAGCGTAGCGGCATGATTTCAAGCTTTCCCCGGCAGGGACCGTTCATGTCGAGCTGGGGAATGAAGACCTACAGACGCGCTGGTGTGCCGATCTATGCGCAGATCTTGCGCCGGGACGCACCGCCCCTTCTGATCGCGAGCAACCCTGTTTTCCTTGCCGCATTGACGGACGAGAAGGACCTGACAGGGTGCTGCCCCCTCTTGCCCGAGGATGCGGACGCGTTGAGAGGCGCCTATGTGCATTATTCGGGGCCGGTCTGGCTTTTGGGGCAGGAAACCCGGCTAAGTGACGGCGCCGCCGCGATCGACATTCTGCGCGCCGGTGATTACCGCCTGCAGTCGGATCATCCCGTCCGGATCGACGGCAGGGTCATTGCACCCGGGCAGACTCTGAATCTGAAGGCTGGACGACACATCGTAAGCGGTGAGAGCGACACGCCACTTTTGATGATCTGGGCAACAAAGGGCACTGACGCGCCGGCCCCGTCGCTTCCGACTGGCTTGTTCTTCGGGTTTTGGTCGTTTTGAGGTGACGTTTAAGTCACTGGCATGAGGCCATAATCCCAGCCTTCGGCCAAGGCTGCGCGGTCATGTCTGCTGCCTGTCTCGAGTCGACGCCGGCGCGAACGCTTTGGGCCTGCGCTCGACAACATAATGCGCGCCATTCTTGGCCCGCGCTGCGGCAGATTATTCAGAAGATTTTGGCTCCGGCGGTAGGGATCGAACCTACGACCAATTGATTAACAGTCGAAATTTAGGGCCAAACAGTGCCTAACTATGTAAAACTATCGCAACGATATTTGGCCTTTAAAATAAGAGATTTGCGCTTACTGTTATGTCATGTTAGTAACTCGGGGTAACAGCGCAAAACACTGGAATCTGTTACCCCAGTGTTACCCCAGAGGACAAATTGATTATGGCAAGGGCATTCACGACAAAGGCGGTTGAGGCCGTAAAACCCGACGCGCACCGCCGCGAAATTCCCGATCCGTCGCTTGCCGGGCTCTATCTGGTGGTGCAGCCGAGCGGGGCGAAAAGCTGGGCGCTGCGATACCGTTATGCAGGCAAGCCGAAGAAACTCACCTTGGGCAAATGGCCGATCATGGGCGTTGCCGCCGCGCGCACCGCCGCGTCTGAGGCGATCGAGGCGGTAGAACATGGCAAC
>CAZMZS010000028.1:0-24902 GCA_964570675.1 uncultured Roseovarius sp.
TCATGAACGTGCTGCATGACGGGCTGGCCGATACCAAGTATCGCCCCTGCCCGCTTCTGACCAAATATGTCGAGGCCGGCTGGCTGGGCCGCAAGACAGGCCGGGGGTTCTATGATTATCGCGGTGAAACGCCGGTGCCGACGCGCTAGGTCTCGCCCAGCTCCAGCGTATGCTCGCGCAGCCAGGCCATGAAGCCGCGCGGATCGCTTTCCAGCATCTTCATGCGCTCGGGGCTGATCGGCGCGCCGACCACCGGCTTTTGCGGGCGGTTGCAGCTATGGACAACCTCATGCAGCAACAACCCCTGGCGCAGCGTCGCCGACAGCCGGTTGGCGATCTGATACCAGCGTGAATTCGCGCCCGGAAAGAAGATCGGCACCACGGTCGCACCCGACCGGCGGATCATCTGCGCGGTAAAGACATTCCACTCGCGCTCGATCACCGGGCCGAAGACCGTGTCGCTCGATGCCACCACGCCCGAGGGGAAAACGCTGATCAACCCGCCCTCCTTGAGATGGGCCATCGCCTTGGCGCGCATCTCGACGGATTTGCGCTGCGCGTCAGGCTCGTGGGGGAAGGGCACCGGGATCATGTAGGAGGCCGCCACCTCGTCGATCCCCGTCAGCAGCGCGCGGGTCAGGATCTTGTAATCGGTGCGCCGCCGCCCGATCAGGTCGGCCAGGATCATCCCGTCCACCAGACCATGCGGATGGTTGGCCACCGCCACCACCGGGCCTTCGCTGGGAATGTTCATAAGCTGGCTGTCCGGGGTCAGCAGGTCGATCCCCATCGTGTCCAGCGCCGCGCGCCAGAACGGCTGCCCGCTGGGCGCGCCGCGCTTTTCGAACTGGCGGATCATCCGCAGGATCGACAACTTGCCAGTGAACCATTCTATCGTCCGGATCGCCAACGCGGTCGATGGCGCGTCAAAGGAATTGGCGTAGGTCAGGCTGCGGCGGTCATACTTGGCAAAGCTTACCGTGTCGCCCGTTTTTCCCTGATCCTGTGCCCTGTCAGCCAAGTGCTGTGCCCTCTTGTCGCGCATCACTGCACGTCCCTTCACATGTCCTCGCCAAAGCGGTTCGAGACAAGCGCCTCGATCGCATCGGCCAGCGGCTCTGCGTCCGCCCCCGAGGTCTGCATGTCAATAGTGGTTCCTTTCGATGCTGCCAACATCAAAAGCCCCATGATGCTGTCCCCCGAGGCGGACATCCCGTCAAGCGAGATCTCGGCCGTTGCGTCGAACCCCTCGACCACCTCGACCAGCTTCGCAGCGGCGCGGGCATGAAGACCCTTTTCGTTCACGATGTCCATCTGGCGTGTGATCGTATCGCACATGCGCTCTTACCTGTCTGCCTCGTCAGCCGGGCCACTGCCAAGGCCGTTATGACTGTTGATGTATTTTCGCCCCGCATCCAGCGCGGCGCGCGCGGCCTCCTGCACCGGCATGTGCCGGCTTTTCGCCAGCTTGATCAGCATCGGCAGGTTGGCCCCGTAAAGGATGCGCCTGTCCGCCGGCTGACATGCCTTCAGCGACAGGTTCGACGGCGACCCCCCGAACAGGTCGGTCACGATCAGCACGCCATCACCCGTATCGACGGCATCCGCCGCCGCGCAGACCTCGGCCTGCTTGGCCGTGCGGTCGTCGTCGCCCTCCATCGAGATCGCAAGGATCCCGGTTTGCGCACCGACCACATGTTCGATTGCCCTCAGATATTCCGGGGCAAGGCCGCCATGCGCCACGATAACGATGCCGATCAATCCCGTTACTCTCCCACTCTGGCTTGCGGGTCCCCGCGCGGTGTCTCTGCCGCGCCCCGCCGCTCAAGCTCGCGATGTCTTATTGACACCGGCCAGCCGCCATCCGCAAGTGCCCGCGCCAAAGTTTCTGCCATTGCGACGCTGCGATGCTGCCCCCCGGTGCAGCCAAATCCGATTGCCAGATAGGCCTTGCCCTCGGCCTCGTAGGCGGGCAGCAGCAGCAGCGCCAGATCGACCACCTTGGCGCGGAACGCCGCGAAACGCGCATCCTGCGCGATGAAATCGGCGACCCTTTTGTCGCGCCCGTCCAGTGCGCGCAGGGCCTCTTCCCAATAGGGATTTTGCAGGAACCGGCAATCCAGAACCATGTCCAGCCCACGTGGCAGGCCGCGCTTGTAGGAAAAGGAATGCACCGACACCGCCATGTCGCTGCCGCCCTGCGGGGCGAACCACTGCTCCAGCTCGGCGCGCAGATCGTGGGGCGACATTTCCGAGCTGTCGATCAGGATGTCGGCGCGCGCGCGGATCGGCCCCAGAAGATCGAATTCGCGTGCAATGCCAAGGCCCGGACTTTCCGCCGGGGCCAGCGGATGGCGGCGGCGGGTCTCGGAAAAGCGGCGCAGCAGCACCTCGGCGCTGCAATCAAGGTAAAGCACCTGCATCGGTACCCGGCTGAGCCGGTCCATCCGGTCGATCGCCTCGATCAGCGCATTGGTCGAAAAATCCCGGTTGCGGGTGTCCACGCCCAGCGCCAGCGGCTTTTCCGGCGCTTCCCCGTCCAGCACGCGGGGCAACAGCGACAGCGGCAGGTTGTCGATGGCTTCATAGCCCATGTCCTCCAGCGCGCGGATCGCGGTGGTGCGGCCCGCGCCCGACGGGCCGGTCACCAGAACAAGGCGGGGTTTGATCGTGTCTGCCGGTGTCGGCATGGGGCTCGTCCGTTTGTTTCAGTCGCTTCTTCCATAGCGCAGGTAGAGCAGGATCGCAGCGGGGAAATGGGCCTGTGCGGCTTTTCGCGTGACCGGAAACGTCACGCCCAGCAGCGCCTCCTCGCGCATCGGCGGCAGGCGTTCGGGTTCGTCATGGTCCATGTCCACGATCAGTCTGAGCGGCACGGGGCCGCTCGCCGGGCATCGCATCAGGCCCACGCCGCGCGCCTCGATCCGGCCCCGGATCGCCGGTGGCGCGTCGGTCATGACCTCCTCGCCGCGACGCCACAGGCGCGTGCGGTCATCGGCCACGAGCTCGGCGCCCAACGCGATCAGTTGCAGCGCCAGCCCCGATTTTCCGCGCCCCGCCGCGCCACGGATCAGCGCCGCGCGCCCCGCCACCGCCACCGTGGTAGCGTGCAGGATGGTTTCGCCCGGCCGGGCGGGCGCGGATGGGGTCCGGGATCGGGGGTCGGGCGCGCCGCTCACGCGTTCAGACCGGCAGGCCCACGACAAAACGTGCGCCCAGCGGGTCCGATGTGGCGTCGGCATCGGTGGGGCGGATGTTCTCGGCCCAGATCACGCCGTCATGCGCCTCGATGATCTGTTTCGAGATCGACAGGCCCAGCCCCGAATTGTTGCCGAAATCATTTTCCGAGCGTTGCGAATAGAACCGCTTGAAGATCTTGGTCAGTGCCTGATCCGGAATGCCGGGGCCGGTATCCTCGACCACGACCAGCACCCGGTTCTCGCGCTTGCGCACCCACAGGCGGATCGCGTCGCCCTCCTCGCAAAAGCTGATGGCGTTGGTGATCAGGTTGACGAAAACCTGCGCCAACCGCCCTTCCAGCCCGACGAAGATGATCGGCTCGTTGGGGAAATCGGTGATGAACTCGACCCCCTTCTTCTCGGCCTCTTCGCCAAGGTAAAGGCCCAGATTGCGCAGCATGCCCAAAAGATCAAAGGCTTCCTGCTCCTCCTTGACCAACTCGCTGTCAAGGCGTGAGGCGTTCGAGATGTCGCTGACCAGCCGGTCCAGGCGGCGCACGTCATGTTCGATCACTTCCAGCAGCTTTTCGCGCTGGTCGGCGCGCTTGGCCACGCGCAGCGTACCCACCGCCGAGCGCAGGCTGGCCAGCGGGTTCTTGATCTCATGCGCCACGTCGGCGGCGAATTGTTCGTTGCCGTCGATCCGGTGATAGAGCGCCGCCACCATGCCCCTCAAGGCGCCCGAAAGGCGGCCGATCTCGTCGGGGCGCGCGGTCAGGTCGGGGATGCGGATGCGCCCGCCGCCCTTGCCGCGGTTGCGATCGCCGCCGATCTCGGCGGCGGCGGCCAGGTCGGCCAGCGGGTTGGCGATGGTCGAGGCCAGGATCACGCTCAGCCCCACCGAGACCGCGGTGGCGATCAGGAACATGCGCAGCACCCGTTCGTGATCGGCGCGCACCATGCGGTCGATCGCGCCGGTGGCGTCGGTCAGGGCGACCACGGCGACCGGGCTGCCATCCTGCATGATGGTGGTCGCGGCCGTGAACACCGTGCGCCCGCCGACATCGCCCGAGGCGGTCTGCGGCGCGCCCTCCAGCGTCGGCGCGACCAGTGCCGCGGCCTTCTCCTCAAGGCTCTGGGCCGGGGCGTCGCCTGATGCCGCGAAAGGCGCCGACACCCAGCCCCAGACCCGGTTCAGCGCATCGGTGATGAATGTGCGTGACGCGCCGCCATCATCAGCGGGCGCGCGCGCGGTGCCCTCCGCGTGGCCCGCAAGCATCCCAGCGGTGTCAAAGACGAAGACCTCGACGCCGCTGCGCAGATCCAGCGACTCGAGCGATCCCGCCACGTCCAGCCCGTCGCCCGAGGCGACATTGACCGGGGCATTCGCCGGCAACTGCACCTCGAACACGTCGGCGACCAGTTCCACCTCGCTGACCAGCCCGTCGGCCCATTGCACGGCCAGGCTGTCGCGCGAGGAATTGAGATAGAGAACACCGGCGACCAGCACGCTGAGCGCAACAAGGTTGAAGGTGACGATCTTGCGGGTCAGGGACGAGTCGCGCAGCGAGAAGAATCCGCGCCGTTCGCGGCGCGAGCGCACTTCCTCGTCGCCCACGCTGTCGGGCGTGACGAAATCATCGCCAAGAACGAGGTCGTCGTCCCGGCGCGACGCGTTCTCGCGCATGTCGATGTCCTCGGCGAGCGCCATTATACCCCGTTATTCCTCGTTGTACCGGTAGCCGATCCCGTAAAGCGTCTCGATCGCCGAGAATTCATCATCGACCATCCGCAGTTTCTTGCGCAGGCGCTTGATGTGGCTGTCGATGGTGCGATCGTCCACGTAAACCTGATCGTCATAGGCCACATCCATCAGCTGATCGCGGCTTTTGACAAAGCCGGGGCGCTGCGCGAGCGCCTGCAGCAGCAGGAATTCGGTGACCGTCAGCGACACGTCCTTGCCCTTCCAGCTGACCGCGTGGCGCAACGGATCCATGCGCAACTGGCCGCGTTCGATCACCTTGGTTTCCTCGGTGTCGCCCACGATATTGCCGTCCATCGCCTCCTGGCGGCGCAGCAATGCGCGGATGCGCTCGACCAGCAGACGCTGGCTGAACGGCTTCTTGACGTAGTCGTCCGCGCCCATGCGCAGCCCCAGCACCTCGTCGATCTCGTCATCCTTGGATGTCAGGAAGATCACCGGCATCGAGCTTTTCTGGCGCAGCCGCTGCAAAAGATCCATGCCATCCATGCGCGGCATCTTGATGTCCAGCACGGCCATGTCGGGCAGCTTCTTGCTGAAGGCGTCGAAGGCCTGTTGACCGTCATTATAGGTATCCACCTCGAAACCTTCGGCTTCGAGCGTCATGGAGACCGACGTCAGAATGTTGCGATCATCGTCCACGAGGGCGATCTTAGACATGAGATTTGGTCCTTGTGCTGCTCTTCTTCTTTGGTTTTTCCCTGCAATATGCGCCGCAATGCCCTTTACAATCAATCCAAAACTGCGAATCACCGTATGCGCCGGGCCCGATCAAGGCAAAAAAATGACACGCATGGCCAAATTGACTCACTTTGTTGGCGGGAGCCCGCCATTGGTTGCGCTAACGACGCTCTGGTTGCGCTAACTGCGCCAAACCGTCCTGTTCTTTTACAGAAACGTCATGCTAAGAGGCCCGCGGGGGCCGGTTTTGACCGACACGTCGGCGCCATGCCAGGCGCCGCTGCATTTTCACCGCCCCTTTGCAGGCGGCAAACGCGAACAGGAGCGTGAGACACATGACAACTGGACGGGTGAACCCGAATTTCCGGCTTGAAGACCAGGGCATTACCGGGCTGGGCGATGTCAGCTACAACCTCATCGAGCCCGCGCTGATCGAAGCGGCGATCAAGAATGGCGAAGGCCACCTGGGGCGCGGCGGGGCGTTTCTGGTCACCACCGGCAAGTTCACCGGGCGCTCGCCCAAGGACAAGCATGTGGTCAAGACCGACAGCGTGGCCGACAAGATCTGGTGGGATAACAACGCCGCCATGTCGCCCGCCCATTTCGATGTGCTCTATGACGATCTGCTGGCGCATATGAAGGGCCGCGATTTCCATGTGCAGGACCTGACCGGCGGCGCCGACCCGGCCTATGCGATCAATGTGCGCATGGTCACCGAGCTGGCCTGGCACGGGCTGTTCATCCGCCACCTGCTGCGCCGCCCCGAGCGGGACGCGCTTGACAGTTTCACCGCCGATTTCACCGTCATCAACTGCCCCAGCTTCCGCGCTGACCCGGCAAAACACGGCTGCAAATCCGAAACCGTGATCGCGCTCAATTTCGACCGCAAGCTGATCCTGATCGGCGGCACCGAATATGCCGGCGAGAACAAGAAATCCGTCTTCACGCTGCTCAACTACCTGCTGCCCGAAAAGGGCATCATGCCGATGCACTGCTCGGCCAACCATGCCGATGGCAACCCGGTCGACACGGCCGTTTTCTTCGGCCTGAGCGGCACCGGCAAGACCACGCTTTCGGCCGATCCCGCGCGCACGCTGATCGGCGATGACGAACATGGCTGGTCCGATCGCGGCACCTTCAACTTCGAAGGGGGCTGCTATGCCAAGACCATCAACCTCAACCCCGAGGCCGAGCCCGAAATCTACGCCACCACCACCAAGTTCGGCACCGTGATCGAGAATATGGTGTTCGATCCCGAGACGCTGGAGCTGGATTTCGAAGACGACTCGCTGACCGCGAACATGCGCTGCGCCTACCCGCTCCCCTATATCGCGAACGCCTCCGACACGGCGCTTGGCGGGCATCCCAAGAACGTCATCATGCTGACCTGTGATGCCTTCGGCGTGCTGCCCCCGATCGCGCGGCTGACCCCGGCGCAGGCGATGTATCACTTCCTGTCGGGCTTCACCTCCAAGGTCGCGGGCACCGAACGCGGCGTGACCGAGCCCGAGCCCACCTTCTCGACCTGTTTCGGCGCGCCCTTCATGCCGCGCCGCCCCGAGGTCTACGGCAACCTTCTGCGCGACAAGATCGCCAAGCACGGCGCGACCTGCTGGCTGGTCAATACCGGCTGGACCGGCGGCGCCTATGGCACCGGGTCGCGGATGCCGATCAAGGCCACCCGCGGGCTGCTGACCGCCGCGCTTGACGGCTCCCTCGGCGAGGTCGAATTCCGCAAGGACGAGAATTTCGGCTTTGACGTGCCCGTGGCCGTGCCCGGCGTCGCCGAAGTGCTGCTCGACCCGCGCCGCACCTGGGACGATCCCGAATCCTATGATCGCCAGGCAGCCAAGCTTGTGCAGATGTTTGCGGATAATTTCGAGCAATATGTTCCCTATATCGACGATGACGTGAAAGCCGCGGCGCTCGGCTGAACGCGGTGTTTCGCCCCGGCCCTCGCGGTCGGGGCTTTTTCACGGTCCTGGCCATGTGCCGGCGTGGCTTTGCAGAATGTGGCTTTGCAGATCATCCATCGTCCCTTTGCCAAGCGCGGAGATGCCCGCTCAAGGATCACGCTAACGCGGAAGTCTTGCGATCGGGTAAACGCCGGGGGCGATGGCCGCTCGGGGGCGTTTTGTACCTAAGTTGCGCCCCAAACCCGGATTTGCGTACAAAACCGGCGTACGAAACGTCCGTATTGTACGCTCCTGGCTCAGATCGCCAGCACGCCGCGCCGGATCAGGTTCAACCCCGCGATCAGAAGCACCAGAAGCGTCAGTTTGCGAAAGGTAGGCTGGTCGATCCGGTCCTGGATGCGAAACCCGATCCATAAGCCCGCCAGCGCGGGCAACACCAAGGCCAGTGACAGGGGCAATGTCTTTGCATTGAGCACGCCAGACACCACATGTGCCCCCAATAGGGCCAGTGACCCCAACCCATAGATGACGCCCTGCACCCGCATCTGTTCCTGCATATCGGTGCCCCGCGCGGTCAGCATCGCCACCGTCGGAGGGCCCCAAACTCCTGAAAAGCCTGCGAAAAAACCGGCAACGGCGCCCATTGTCGCCTCGCCCTTGCGCCCCGCCCCGCCCGGCAATGTCAAGGGCCGCCCGATCAGGCCCAGCCCGGCATAAAGCGTGACGGGCAGGCCAATCATCAATGACATCAATGACTTGGGCAGATACGGCACCAGCTGCGCCGAGCCCATCAGCAGCACGAATCCCACCAGCAGGAACAACCGGAACCGCCGGATCGACTCCCACGCCGCTCCCAACCCCTGGCGCAGCGCCTGCCAGACATTCGTCACCACCGTGGGCACGATCAACCCGGCCAGCGCGACCTCGGGGGAAACCATTGATCCCAAAGCGGAAATCATCACCATCGGCATGGCGAACCCGACCACGCCCTTGACGATCCCCGCGCCAAGACCAACTGTCAGAAGGACCGCCCACCCGACCAGTCCGAACTGTAGAAGAACCCCGTCCATTCCGCCCTCATAGGGGTTCACGGCAGCGGACGCACCCGCAAAAACAGGAAGCGCAACTTTCGATCAAAATTGACGCACCAAAGGCATAATAGTTGCGCTGCACCTGCAAAATGGCTAGGACAAGGCCCGATAGGAAAAGGATTGATTCATGGCTCATGACGGACAGGATGTTGCAATGGAAAACCCGATCATTCTCAAGGGCTTGCTCGGCCTGACCTCGGCCGCGGTCGCGCCTGCCGAAGCCTTGCTCGAGAAAGCGCGCGCGCATCTGCGCGACCTCGTGGTCGTCGATGACCGGGTATCCGGCAGCGCCGTCGAGGCCAATCAGTTCGCGGCCCATGGGCTTGCCTGGCTTGCCACCTATGTCGAATCCCTGCGCCAGATGCAGGCATGGGCCAACCGCTTGACCGAAATGGGAAAATTCGGCGAGGTCGAACAGCTCATCCACCAGATCGCCTTTGGCGAATACCTCTGGCAGATCCGCGGCGGCATCCAGATGAACCAGGGCGAGATCCTGCGGCTCAACGATCTCGGCCTCTCTCTTGCGGATATCGCGACCCTTGACGCCCCCGAAGTCGCCACGCTTACCCAGTCCGGCAACACCCAGGCCGCCCGCACCCGACTTGTGGAACTCATGCAGGAACGCGCCGCCGAGGTCACCGTGGGCCATACCGGCCTTGACGACGAACTCGAGATGATCCGCGAACAGTTCCGCCGCTTCTCGGTCGACAAGGTCGAACCCCACGCCCACGAATGGCACCTCAAGGACGAGCTGATCCCGATGGAGATCATCGACGAGCTTGCCGAGATGGGCGTTTTCGGGCTGACCATCCCTGAAAACCTTGGCGGTCTGGGCCTTTCCAAGGCGTCGATGGTCGTGGTCTCCGAAGAGCTTTCGCGCGGCTATATCGGTGTTGGCTCGCTTGGCACCCGCTCCGAGATCGCCGCCGAACTGATCCTTGCGGGCGGCACGGACGAGCAGAAAAGCAACTGGCTCCCCGGCATCGCCAGCGGTGAAATCCTGCCCACGGCGGTCTTTACAGAACCCAATACCGGCTCGGATCTCGGCAGCCTTCGCGCCCGCGCCACCAAGGACGAGAACGGCGATTACAAGGTGACCGGCAACAAGACCTGGATCACCCACGCCGCGCGCACCCATGTCATGACACTGCTCGCGCGCACCGACCCCGACAGCACCGATCATCGCGGATTGTCGATGTTCCTGGCCGAGAAGACTCCCGGCACCGATGCCGCTCCCTTCCCCACCGAAGGCATGACCGGCGGCGAGATCGAAGTGCTGGGATATCGCGGCATGAAGGAATACGAACTGGCCTTCGACAACTTCCATGTCAAGGGCGAGAACCTTCTGGGCGGCGAAGAAGGCAAGGGTTTCAAGCAGTTGATGGAAACCTTCGAATCCGCCCGCATCCAGACCGCCGCCCGTGCCGTCGGCGTGGCGCAATCGGCGCTGGACGTCGCCATGAAATACGCCATCGACCGCAAGCAGTTCGGCAAGTCGCTGATCGAATTCCCACGGGTTTCCGGCAAGCTGGCGATGATGGCGGTCGAGATCATGATCGCCCGGCAGTTGACCTATTTCAGCGCCTGGGAAAAGGACAATGGCCACCGCTGCGATCTTGAGGCCGGCATGGCCAAGCTGCTGGGCGCACGGGTCGCCTGGTCGGCGGCCGACAATGGCTTGCAGATCCATGGCGGCAACGGGTTCGCGCTGGAATACGGGATCAGCCGTATCCTGTGCGATGCGCGCATTCTCAACATCTTCGAGGGCGCGGCCGAAATTCAGGCGCAGGTCATCGCGCGCCGCCTGCTGGCCTGAACCCCCACCGCATGGGGATGACTGCGAAAAGGGGCGCCCGGTTATCCGGACGCCCCTTTCCAACTCTCGATAATCGTCAAGGGTAACGCTGCTACTCGTTACGGCAAACGCCTGACGGACCTCAGAAACTGAGGACCGTCGTGTTCTCCGCAATGAGCGCACCGGCCATTTCAGCCGGCTTGGCGGCGGTGATCCCGTCCAGCAGCGCAGTGCCATCAACGCCCTTGTTGGGCAGATAGATGGCGCAGACCTCGACCTTGGTGTCGGTCTTGTCCATGATCATCTTCATGAGGCCCTGGGGGCTCATGTCCTTGGGCTTTTGCGGTGCGGTGGCGCTTTCGGGCGCCTCCTTCAGCGCCAGGTCGCCCGCCGGTCCGCAAAGCAGGATCTGCGCCTTGGCGCCCTGCTGGACCGACTGCATGGTCAGCACCATCGACATCAGCTGCGTCTGCGCATCCGGCGATGTGACGACCGTCACCAGCTTCTTGCCGTCATCCGCCTGGGCGGGTGCTGCAAACGCCGTTGCCGTGGCCAGGGCGCAAACTGTCAGTATCTTCTTCATGGGTATCCTCTTTCATTGGTTGAGGTGGGTTTGAGGGTTATTCGGGTCGAAACACCCCTCCCGCCAGGATGGCGCGCGAGGTGCGGATCAAAAGCGCGGCGATGATCGCCACCAGCGCCGACAAAAGGGCCACGCCGATGAACTGATGCGGCTGCGAACGCATCGCCCCTGCATAGGTGAAACTGGCAATCGTCAGCGCCGCCACCGGAAAGCTGAGCGCCCAGAAGGACATGGCGAAGGGCAGGCGCAGGATGCGCGGCAATTGCACCGCCACGATCAGCGCGAACAGGTAGGCCCCGTTCAAAAGCACCCTGCCAAAGCTGCCGATCTCGCCGGTCAGTTCGACCCAGGCAAGGAACCCCACGGCAGGCGGCGCGATCAGGATCACCAGCGTCGGCTGAAGCCGCTCGGGCAAGGGATCGTGAAAGATCAGCCGGTTCATCACCAGCGTCAGCAACACGCTCCAGAAGATCAGCCCGACCGACAGGAAGAACCAGCTTGTCTCGATATAGCCCAGCTTCACCCCCGCGATCGGCACGATCACATTGCCCACCGCCGGAATGAACCAGGCCGGCGACAGATGCCCATGAAGGAATGCCCGGCTGCCGATCCAGCCCGACACCACGGCGATGGTCAGCACCCCCTGCCCGAGCGCGCCGACCAGCCACATCAAATGCGCCGCCGACATCGACCAGGGCACAGTCGCCGTCGACAAGAGCAGCAAACCGATGGAGATCGCGGGAAAGAAGGCGAGCTTCACCGGATGGTCCCACTCGGCCCTGACCGCCTGCGGATAGCGCAGCGCCTTGAGCGCATAACCCGATGCGATCACCAGGAACAAAGCCAGCGTCAGGACATAGGCCCCCACCGACAAGGTCTCGCGGAAACCAAGCGCGCGTTCACCGGAGCGCAACGCCAGAGTCAGACCCGACACGCCCATGATGATCGTGAACAAAGTCACCGGGTAATGCTCGAGCCAACTGTGGTTTTCTTCGCTCATATGCGACTCCCAAAATATACATTCGATATTCAGCATATGAATCGGGCCGCATCGTTGATCCAGATCAATCCGGGCCATAAACCGAAGGAATTTCTGCGCAGCTTGGGAACGCGGCGGCAAAACCAGTCAGCCCCGGACAAAAACATGCCGGTTCGGTCAGCCGTAGGGCCAGCGAAATCGCGGGGCTAGAGCGCAGGGGCGATGGCGATCTCGACAGGCTCCAGCCCCTCGATCCCGCCGTGCAACACGCTGCCGGGACGAACCGGGCCAACGCCAGCGGGCGTGCCAGTATAAATCAGGTCGCCCGGCAACAGCTCATAAAATCCAGACAGATGCGCGATCACCTCGGGCACCGACCAGACCATGTCGCTCAACCGCGCGTCCTGCACGACCGCGCCATCATGGGTCAGCGCGATCCGCTGCTCGCCGGGCGCGCCGAAATCGGCAGCCGGGGTGATCGCACCCATCAGGGCGGCATTCTCGAAATCCTTGCCCAGATCCCAGGGGCGGCGCTTGTCCTTGGCGGCACCCTGCAAATCGCGCCGCGTCAGGTCGATCCCGCAGGCATAGCCCAACACCGCATCCATCGCCCGGTCCGTCCCGACGCGCAGCGCGGGCGCGCCAATGGCCACGACCAGTTCCATCTCGTAATGGCAATCCTGCGTGCCAAGCGGATAAGGGATCGTCGCCCCCGACAGGCACAGCGCATGCGCCGATTTGGTGAAATAGAACGGCGCCTCGCGGTCCACCTCGTTACCCATCTCGGCGGCATGTGCGGCGTAATTGCGCCCCACGCAGAAGATGCGGCGCACCGGAAATTGGCGGCTCTTTCCCTTCACGGGAATCACAGGCATGGCGGGCGGGTCGAAAAGCAGGGCGTCATTGGTCATGGCGCCGTTATGGGCCTTGCCCCTCTGACTGTCAAAACCCTATCACGCCACCCGGTCCCCGCGTGACCAGACCGAGCGCAGCGCCGGCACCCCGCCCCGCATGGTAAAGCGGATCAGATCGGCGCGCCGCCCCTCGGCGATCTCGCCGCGATCCTCCAGCCCGACACCCCGTGCCGGGTTGCGCGTCACCGTGGCCATCCCGCGCGCCATGTCGCCCCAGGCCTGGCCAAGTTGCACAGCCGCCAGCAACAGCGCCGACGGCACGTAATCCGATGACAGGATATCCAGATGCCCCGCCGCCGCCAGCTCATGCGCCGCCACATTGCCGGAATGCGAGCCGCCCCGGATCAGGTTGGGGGCGCCCATGATGACGGCAATCGCGTGCTGGTGACAGGCGCGCGCGGCGTCCAGCGTGGTGGGAAATTCGGCCACGCGGATGCCATACCCCGCCGATACCGCGACCTGCTCGGGGGTGGTGTCGTCATGGCTCGCCAGAACCGCACCATATCGCTTCGCCTCCGCGACAGCCGCCGCCTCGTGCCTGTCCCCATGGCGCGCGCGCAGCTCCTTCAGTTGCGCGACATGCTCCTCGAACTCGGCGTCGTTCAGTGAAAGCTTGCCCTTCACATAGGCTTCCAGCTTGCTGATATCGCGGAACTGGCGCTGGCCCGGCGTGTGGTCCATCAGGCTCACGATACCCACGCGGTCGTCCTCTCCGAAAGCCGCCAACTCCTCTTCCAGCGTCTCCGAACAGACCTCGGCGCGAAGATGCAGGAAATGGCTTATCTTCAATGCATCCTCGGCCCTGAGCGCCAACAATTCGCTCGCCAGATTGCGCGCATATTGCAGATAGCGCCCCTTGCCATTCGGGATCGACCCCACCCGCATCGCGTCGAACACCGTCGTAATCCCGGTGCTGGCGAGTTCGGCATCATGCGCGAGGATCGCGGCGTTATGGGGCCAGTCCACCTTGGGGCGCGGCTGGATATGGCGCTCGAGGTTATCCGTGTGCAGCTCGATCAGCCCAGGCGCGACGAAATCGCCGCCGCAATCGACAGCGCCTTTCGGCACCGACTTGCCGGTGTCTATTCCTTCGATGGTCGCGCCGCGCATGATGATCGCGCCGGTGACGGTCTCATCGGGCAGAACCAGGGTGGCATTGGCGAGGATAGTCTGTTGTGTCATGAGGATGTCACGCTTCGCTGACAGGGGATGTGGCCAAAATGGGGGCAGGCATGGAATTCAGACGCTTCGCGATCTACTACACGCCCGCGCCGGGGCCGCTGGCGGATTTCGGGGCGGCATGGCTCGGCTGGGACATGACAACCGGCGCGCCTTGCCCGCATCCCCATGTCGCGGGGTTGCCTCTGCCGGTCGATGAGATCACCGCGACACCGCGCAAATACGGGCTGCACGGCACGATCAAGCCGCCCTTCCGGCTGGCGGATGGGGCGACCGCGGGCGCTCTTGACGCCGCGCTCGCCACCTTTTGCGCCGCGCGGGCGCCGGTTCATCTGGCGGGGCTCGAACTCGCGCGGCTCGGCAGTTTCCTCGCACTCTGCCCACTGGGCGACACCGACCCGCTCAGGGCGCTTGCCGCCGATACCGTGCGCAGCTTTGACGGCTTTCGCGCGCCGCCCGACCCGGACGAGATCGCCCGCCGCCGCGCCGCCGGCCTCAGCCCGGCGCAGGATGCGCTGCTGCTCGAATGGGGCTACCCCTACGTGATGGAGGAATTCCGCTTTCACATCACGCTGAGCGGTAAACTGCCCAGGGCACAGGCGCGCCAGACCGCCGAGGCGCTCGCGCCCGTGGTCGCGCCGCTCCTGCCCGCGCCATTCGTGATCGACGGGCTCAGCCTTGCGGGCGAGGATGCGACAGGGATGTTCCATCTTGTCTCCCGTCATGCCTTCACCGGGTAAAGCCGCGACTCGATCGTGGCAAGCACCGCCTCCAGCGGCCCGGCATTGGATATCTCGATCACCCGTTCCAGCCCGTCGGGCAGCGCCAGTGAAGCGCGATCGAGCC
Source organism: uncultured Roseovarius sp. (assembly GCA_964570675.1). Taxonomy (GTDB): domain Bacteria; phylum Pseudomonadota; class Alphaproteobacteria; order Rhodobacterales; family Rhodobacteraceae; genus Roseovarius. The sequence continues at coordinate 14,926 of CAZMZS010000028.1, forward strand.
GCGCCTCGATATCGGCGCGGCTTTCGCGCCCCCTTGCGGCCAGCCGCCCGGCCAGAACCTCTCGCGGCGCGGTCAGATGCAGCGTGGTAAAGCCGCGAAACCGCGCCTGCGCCTCGCCCAACACCGCGCGCGACAGGTTCACGAGCAGATCCTCGCCCCCGGCCAGCCGGGCCTCGGTCTCGTGCGGGACACCATAGCGCAGCCCGTGCGCGCCCCAGTGGAGCGTGAAATCGCCCGCCCGCGCGCGCCGCTCGAATTCCTCCGCACTGACATCGTCAAAGGCCTCGCCAACGGCATAACCCGGGCGCGTGATGACCCGCCTGACCAGCCCAAGGCCGGGGCGGCGCGCCGCAAGCCCCTCCATCACGGTGTCCTTGCCAACACCCGAAGGCCCGACGACCCCTATCAACCGGCCGCTCATCACGACAGCCCCGGCGTAAAGCCCGAGACGTCGATCTCGCGGTCGCAGACCCGATGGCGCGCGCTCTCGTCGTGAAAGATGCCCACGATCGCAGCACCCCCCGCCTTGGCCTCCTCGACAAGACACAGCACCGTCTCGCGGTTCATCGCGTCAAGGCTGGCGGTCGGCTCATCCAGCAAAAGGGCCGGATAGGCATGGGCGAAGCCGCGCGCGATATTCACACGCTGCTGCTCCCCACCCGAAAATGTCGTCGGGCTGAGCTGCCAAAGCCGCTCGGGAATATTGAGCCGTGCCAACAGCGTGCCCGCACGCTCCAGCGCCGCATCACGCGCATGTCCGAGCGCCAGCAGCGGCTCGGCCACCACCTCCAGCGTCGGCACGCGCGGCACCACGCGCAGGAACTGGCTGACATAGCCAAGCGTGTGGCGCCGCAGATCCAGGATATCGCGCGGCGTCGCCGCCGCCACATCCACTTCCCCCACCATGATCCGCCCCGAGGCGGCAAGGTAATTGCCATAGATCATCCGCATCAGGGTGGATTTGCCCGCCCCCGACTTTCCGGTCAGCGCCACGCATTCGCCCCGCGCCACCCTCAGCCCGGCCCCCTGCATCACCGGGATCACCGCGCCGCCCTGGTTGTGCAGGGTGAATGTCTTGCTCACATCGTCCAGCTCTATCATCCCGTGTCCCTTCATCTTGCCCCAAATACTCCGGGGGAGTCGCCCTTTGGGCGACGGGGGCAGCGCCCCCGCCTGTGCCTCACACCTGCAACACGCTCGACACCAGCAATTGCGTATAGCCATGCTGCGGATCATCCAGCACCTGATCGGTCAGGCCGCTTTCCACCACGTGACCGTCCTTCATCACCATCAACCGGTCCGCCAGCAGACGCACCACCGCCAGATCATGGGTCACGATGATCGCGCTCAGCCCCATCTCGCGCACCAAGCCGCGCAAGAGGTCCAGAAGCCGCGCCTGCACCGATACGTCCAGCCCCCCGGTGGGTTCGTCCATGAACACCAACCGCGGGCCGGTCACCAGGTTGCGCGCGATCTGCAGACGTTGCTGCATGCCCCCCGAAAAGGCCGTTGGGCGGTCGTCGATCCGGTCATCCGGGATTTCCACGCGGCCCAGCCAATCCGCCGCCTGGCCGCGGATCTCGCCGTAATGGCGCGCACCCACGGCCATCAGCCGCTCGCCCACATTGCCGCCCGCGCTCACGCCCATGCGCAGCCCGTCGCGCGCATGCTGATGCACAAAGGCCCAATCGGTGCGCGACAGCATCCGCCGCTCGGGTTCGGACATGGTGAGCGTGTCGCGCGGGCCGTCCGCTCGGGTATCGAACAGCACTTCGCCCGCATCGGGCGCGATCTGACCGGCCAGACAGCCCAGAAGCGTCGTCTTGCCCGACCCGCTTTCACCGACGATCCCCATCACCTCGCCGGGGTAAAGATCAAAGCCCACATCGCGGCAACCAAGCCGCGCGCCGTAGAATTTGGTGATCCCCCTGACCTGCAAAAGCGGTGTCATGCCGCGCCCTCCTTTTTGGCCGCAAGCTGCGCGCCGATATGGCCCTTTGCCTGACGGGTGCGGCAGTAATCGGTATCCGAACAGACGAACATACGCCCGCCGCGATCATCGGTGATGACCTCGTCAAGATAGCTGTCCAGCGCGCCACACAGATCGCAGGAATGATCCGCCTTACTGGCCTCGAACGGGTGATCCTCGAAATCGAGACTGACCACATCGGTGTAAGGCGGCAGCGCATAAATGCGCTGCTCACGCCCCGCGCCGAACAGTTGGATCGCCGGGCAATCCGCCAGCTTGGGATTGTCGAACTTGGGGATCGGCGACGGGTCCATCACATAGCGCCCCTCGACCTTCACCGGATAGGCATAGGCGGTGGCGATGGCGCCGTGCTGGCTGATATCCTCGTAAAGCTTCACATGCATCAGCCCGTATTCCTCCAGACTGTGCATCTTGCGGGTCTCGGTCTCGCGCGGCTCAAGGAAGCGCAGGGGTTCAGGGATCGGCACCTGGTAGACCAGGATCTGATCCTCGCTCAAGCCCGCCTCGGGGATACGGTGGCGGGTCTGGATGATCGTGGCCGCGCTGGTTTCCTCGGTCACCTCGACGCCTGCGGTGCGCTCAAAGAACTTGCGGATCGACACCGCGTTGGTGGTGTCATCCGCACCCTGGTCGATCACCTTGAACCGGTCCTCGGGCGTCAGGGTCGCGGCGCTCACCTGTACCCCGCCCGTGCCCCAGCCATAGGGCATCGGCATCTCTCGGCTGGCGAATGGCACCTGGTAGCCCGGCACCGCCAACCCCTTGAGGATCGCGCGGCGGATCATCCGCTTGGTCTGCTCGTCGAGATAGGCGAAGTTGTAATCACTCATTCCGCGGCCTCCTTCGCCTGATCGGCCCCTGCCGCGCGGCGCAGCTTGCGCACCAGCTCCAGCTCGGATTGGAAATCGACGTAATGGGGCAGCTTGATATGCTCCAGGAACCCCGTCGCCTGGATATTGTCGCAATGCATCAGCACGAATTCCTCATCCTGCGCGGGTGCGCCCTGATCGTCCTCGCCCAGCTCTTTCCAGCGCAGCGCCCGGTCCACCAGCGCCATCGAGATCGCCTTGCGCTCGGTCTGCCCGAAGACCAGCCCGTAACCGCGCGTGAATTGCGGCGGCTCGGTCTTTGAGCCCTTGAACTGGTTGACGCTCTCGCATTCGGTCACGGTGATCTCGCCGATCTCGATGGCGAAACCCAGCTCGGGGATCTCCATCTCGACCGCCACGCTGCCGATGCGCAGCTCGCCCACGAAGGCATGGTTGCGCGCATATCCGCGCTGCGTGGAATAGGCGAGGCCCAGAACGAACCCCTCGTCGCCCCGCGTCAGCGCCTGCAGCCGCAAGGCGCGCGCGGCGGGCAATTCCATCGGCTCGCGCGTCAGGTCCGGCGGGGTCTCGTCGCTCTCCTCCTCGGTCTGGATCAACCCCTCCCGGTTCAGAAAACCGGTAATATGGGGCGTCGGCTCCTGGCGCGCCTCACCTTCGGGCGCGACCGGGGCCTCGCCATCGGCAGCCAGTTTGAAATCCAGCAGGCGATGCGTGTAATCAAAAGTCGGGCCCAGAACCTGCCCCCCCGGCGCGTCCTTGAACGTGGCCGAGATGCGCCGCTCGCAGGCCATATCGGCGGTGTTCACCGGGGCCGATGACCCAAATCGCGGCAGCGTGGTGCGATAGGCGCGGATCAGAAAGATCGCCTCGATCAGGTCGCCGCGCGACTGCTTGATCGCCAGCGCGGCAAGGTCCGGGTCGTAAAGCGATCCCTCGGTCATCACCCGGTTCACCGCCAGCGCCATCTGCTCGCGGATCTGCGCCACCGTCAGTTCCGGCACCGCAGGGTCGCCGCGCCGCTCTTCGGCCAGCCAGGCATGGGCATTGTCGATCGCCCGCTCGCCGCCTTTCACCGCCACATACATCAGTTATCCTCCGCTTGCGTGCTGCGCGGCAGGGCCGCCACCCGGTTTGCGCTGGTCAGGAAGAAATCAAGCCCGAGCGGAAACAGCGCCGCGTTGCGCCGCATGGCCGCCACATCCGGCAGCGACAGGCGCGCGCTTTCCTTTATGCCCGGCCCTGTCAGGACCGCGCCTTGCGGCGTCAGTTCCGGCATCTCGACAATCAGCGTTGCGGAGCGGTCAGGATATTCAGACGTGCCGATCCGGTAGATATCGAGCGGCTGCAAATCCGCCCATTCGCCCACCGCGAAGACCGCCTGCGCGGGGCCGACCAAGGGCGCCCCGGTATGAAAGGTGATCCAGTCGCGCAGACCCGCCACGTCAAGCGCGCCGGCCAGATGCACCGGCGTTTCAGGATCGCACAGCGTCAGGATCAGCGCCCCCGCGGCGGGCGACAACGGCGCGGGCGGCAGCGCGCCCGCCAGCGTCTCGATCCGACCGGGGCGCGCCATGGCGTTCATCGCCGCGCGAAAGGCGCGGGCAGCATCGACCGGCGCATCCGGGAACCCGCCTTCAAGAGCCTCCGTCTGCATCAATCCTCTCCTCTTACCATGGTGAAGAATTCGACCCTTGTCGCCGCCGCCTTGGCGCCGCGCCGGGCGCGTCTGGCCTGCATGTCCTCCTGCAGAGGGTCCAGCACCGCCGCGCGCAGCGCCTCTGCCTGCGCGCCCTGCATCATCGCGTCGATCTGCGCGGCGCGGGTCGCATGGTCCTTGTCGCGCCCCTGTACATAGGCATGGCCGATCTCTCCGGTCTCCAGTTTGAGCGAACAACGCGTGACCGTCATTTCGCCAAGGTTGAACGGCGCGCCCGTCGCGCCCGCCCGCCCCTGGACCATCACGCCCCCGGCCTCGGGTGCGCGCAGAAAGCTATAGGCTGGCGCATCGCCGAACGCCGCCCAAAGCCGCGCCAGATCCGCCGGCGGGGCCTTGGCCAGCAGGCTCATCCATTGCTGCCTTGCTTGGGTCTGGGTCATCTGGACACCTTGTGGATTTGTCTAATATAGTATACAACTAGACAAATCCTTACCAATCCCGCCCGAGTCGCACAATCCCTGAACGCGTGAAGTTTTCGTGACATGAGCCCCCGCAGCACCCCGATCTGGAAATCCATCCACAGCGCCCTGAGCGCCGACATCGCCGCGAAACGCTACGGCCCCGGCGACCAGTTGCCGACCGAGGCCGCGCTTTCGCGCCGCTTCGGGGTCAACCGCCACACGGTGCGACGCGCCCTTGCCCAGCTGGCCGAGGAGGGCTTCGTCCATGCGCGCCGCGGCGCCGGGGTCTTCGTCACCCACACGCCGACCGACTATCCCATCGGCCGCCGGGTCCGCTTTCACCAGAACCTGCGCGCGGCCGGAAGGATGCCGACCAAGGAAATCCTGTCGCTCGAAACCCGCGCTGCCGATACCGGCGAGGCCGCAGCGCTGGATCTGCCCCCCGGCGCGCCGGTTCATGCCTGCGAAGGGCTGTCACTGGCCGATGGCCAGCCCGTCGCCCTCTTTCGCAGCGTCTTTCCCGCCGCTCATCTGCCCGGCCTGCCCGACGCGCTGCACCGGCTGCGCTCGGTGACGGCGGCGCTTCAGGATCAGGGCGTGCCAGATTACACCCGCGCCTGGACGCGCCTCACCGCCAAGCGCGCCAATCCCACACAGGCGCTGCACCTGCAGATATCCGAAGGCGCGCCAATCCTGCGGACGGTCTCGCTCAATGTCGATCCCGACGGCAAGCCCGTCGAATATGGCCGTACCTGGTTCGCCGGCGATCGGGTCACGCTGACTCTCGCGGATTCGTGAAGGATTCAAACGGCTTGTCACGCTGTCGATACATTCATGACCTATCCTTGTGGGAACAAGAGCACGAGAGCAGCCCAATGCAAATGCCATGGCCCGACATGCGCCTCACAGGCGCGACCGTCCTGCGCGACGGCAAGATGCAGACCCGCTCGGTCGCGATCGAGCATGGCCGCATCAGCAAGGGGCCGTTTCCCGAGGTCGATCTTTCCGGCTACCTGGTCCTGCCCGGCATCATCGACCTGCATGGCGACGCTTTCGAGCGCCATATCGCGCCGCGCCCCACGGCGCCGTTTTCCGCCGAACAGGGGCTGATCGGGGCAGACCGCGACGCGGCCGCCAATGGCGTGACCACCGCCTGGCTCGCGCAAAGCTGGTCCTGGGAAGGCGGGCGGCGCAGCCCCGACTATGCCGAATCCTTCCTCCATGCCTTCGACGCCTATCGCACCCGGATGAACACCGACCTTCGCGTGCAGATCCGCTGCGAGACCCACACCGTCGACACCGCAGAACGCCTGATCGCCGCGATCCGGCGCCACCGGATCGGCTATGTCGTGTTCAACAACCACCTGGAAGAGACCCTCAAAACCGCCCATAGCCGCCCCGACAGGCTGGCCGCGTGGGCGCATGAGGCGGGCCGCAGCGTTCGTGACCATATCGCCGCGCTCGAAGCGGCGCGCAATCAGCGTCAGGGTGTGCCCCGCCACCTGTGCCATCTCGCGCGCAGTTTCGACGAATTCGGAGTGATCTACGGCTCGCATGACGACCCCGACGCCGAAACGCGCGAGACCTTCGCGATGATCGGCGCGCGGATCTGCGAATTCCCCACCTCCCGCGCGGCGGCAAACCTTGCCAAGGCGGTCAACGACCCGGTGGTGATGGGCGCGCCCAACGTGGTGCGCGGCGGCTCTCAGGCGGGTAATATCTCGGCGCTCGATCTGATCGAGGCGGGCAAATGCGACGCGCTGGTCTCGGATTACTTCTACCCTGCTCTCTCGCAAGCCGCATTCGCGCTGGTTGATCAGGGCATCGCTGATCTTCCCAGTGCCTGGGCGATGATCTCCCAGACGCCCGCGCGCATCATGCGCATGACCGATCGCGGCACCCTCGACGAGGGGCAGCGCGCCGATCTTGCCATCGTCAACGCCACCACCCGCGAGGTCGAAGCCACGCTGGTGCGCGGGCGCATCGCCCATCTTTCGGGCGAGGCGGCACAGCGTTTCCTGCGCCTCGGCCAAAGCCTGGCCCTCGCGGCGGAATAGGCGCGCAACGGGCCTGTCATGAAGATGTCATGGAATCATCGCCAGACCGTCGCAGGAAACGCTCAGTTTCACGACACTGACCTTCCGGTATTGTCCACAAATTGATTTCAATGACGAAACACAGGGTGACCCCGAAACCGGGGGCACCCTTTTCCTTCAGGGGCGCGCAACGCCGCGCTCAGCCGCCATGCTTTTCCACAAACGCCTCGGCGGACAGCACGCGAAAATCCTCGAGCGCCGCGCGCAGGCGTGCATGGTCCCAATCCCACCAGGCCAGCGCGATCATCCGGTCCGCCAAGGCTTCGGGCAGGCGTGCGCGTACGGGGCGCGCGGGCACACCCGCCACGATCTGATAGGGCGCCACGTCCTTCGTCACCACCGCGCCCGACGCCACCACCGCCCCGTGGCCGACCGTCACCTCGGGCTTCACCTGCGCGCCATGCCCCAGCCACGTGTCATGTCCGATCACCGCGCGGCGCGCCCGGCGGGCGTGAAACCAGTCCGCGTCGTCCTCGGCATCAGGCCAATAGCTGGCCGAGCGATACATGAAATGATGCAGGCTGGCGCGGTCAAGCGGATGATCCGTCGCGCCGATCCGCACGAAACTGGCGATATTGGCGAAACGCCCGACATCGGCATTGGCGATATCGCAACAGCGGTCGCAATATGAATAATCGCCGATCACCGAATACGCCACCCGGCTGCCGCGCCCGATCTCGCTATAGGCCCCGAAATCGCTTTCGGTGATCTCGCAATCGGCATGCACGCTCGCGCCGTCAGCCCGTAATTTCTTCATCTTTCCCAGTCCTTTGGCCGTCGCACCATTCCAGTGCCCCGGCTTCATCTTGCCCCAAATACTCCCGCCGGAGGCGTCCCGACATCGTCAGTGACCGCTGTCATCCGACTGTATCAACCGGCGCCGCAACCAGCCCGACAACGTATCCATCAGCATCACCATCAGCAGGATCAGAATGATGTAATAGCTCACCTCTTCCCAATCCTTCTGCGTGATCATCGCCTGGGTCAGCAACAGGCCGATACCGCCGCCGGTGATCGCGCCGATGATCGTGGCGCTTCGGGTGTTGGATTCCAGATAATAGAGAACCTGGCTCAAAAGGATCGGCGTGATCTGCGGGATCACCCCGAAGCGATAGCGTTGCAACGGCTTGGCGCCGGTCGATTGCACACCCTCGATCTGATTCTTGTCGACATTCTCGAGCGCCTCGGAAAACAGCTTGCCGAAACTCCCCGTGTCAGTGATCAGGATCGCCAGCGCACCCGTCAAAGGCCCCGGCCCGAAAGCGCGCGCAAGGATGATCGTCCAGATCAGCGCATCCACCCCGCGCACGAAATCGAACACGCGGCGCACAGCGGCGCGCGCCACCATCAGCGGGGTAAAGTTGCGCGCGGCGGCAAAGGCCAGCGGCAACGCCACCAGCGCGGCCCCCATCGTACCCAGAAACGCCATCAGGATCGTCTCGAAGATCGCCCACATCACATCCCGGTGCTGCCACATGCGGTTGGTCCAGACATCATGAACCATCGCGGCCAGGTTGCTCTTGCCCTCGACCAGGCGCTCACCCGACAGGGCCAGCCCGACCAGCTCGCCGAAACTCTTGCCATAAAAGGGGCTGTCCAGGGTGAACCAGAACAGCTCCCAGCCGAAATGATATCGCATCACCTCCGAGCGGGCCTTGGTCAGGATGACCCGCCCTGCATCGGTGGTGATATCGACCCGTGCGTTGCTGGCGCTGATCCAGTCGGGGATATCTCCCGGCGGCAGGTCCAGCTCGATGCCGCTCCGGCTCACTTCGGCCGCGATCATGCCGTAGCCCGGCACGTCATAGCGCATCCTGTCTCCGTCCAGCAGCACCTCCTGGCCGTGCTTGAGCGAGACCATGGCGCGGTTGTCATTCTGGATATCGACCCAGTCGGGGCTTGTGCCATCGGGCCATGTGCCCTTGTTCTCGCCCTCCACCGCAATGGTGATCCCGCCCATGCGATTGTCGCGCGTCACGTGGGTCTTGTAGCTGTAGCTGTCGGCCACAAGAATGCGGGCATTGTCCATCCGCGCCCGCTCTGCGAGGCCCGGAATGTCGAAGGCGAAGAAGACATAGACGAAATAGGTCAGGATCACGGCCGGAATCGCGAAACCCCGCAGCCGTTTGCGCTGAAAGAAAGCGGTCGCGTCAAACGGCGCGTCGGCGGTTCCGGCAGTATCGCTCGTTGCGCTCATCGCCCTATCCCCTCCCGATCATCTTGTTGCGGTAATGGCCCGATATCTGGTCGAAAACCACGATGGTCGCGAACAGAAGAAGAAAGATCGCAGCCACCTCGTCATAGCGCCCCTGCCCCCAGCTGAAGGCGTTCTTGAGGTCATAGCCGATCCCGCCGGAGCCCACGAAACCCAGGATCGCCGAGGCCCGGACATTGATCTCGAAGCGCAGCAGCGCATAGCTCAGGTAATTGGGCGCCACCTGCGGGATCACACCCAGCCACATCCGCTGCCCCCATGTCGCGCCCACCGAGTGCAGCCCCTCCACCGGTTTCAGCGAGGCGTTCTCGTTCACCTCGGAAAACAGCTTGCCCAGCGCGCCGATGGTATGCAGCGCGATGGCGATCATCGCCGGCACCGGCCCGCCGCCCAGGATGAAGATCAGCACCAGCGCGATGACGATTTCGGGGATGGCGCGCAGGATGTCCATCAGCCGGCGGAACAGCCCCACCAGACGCGGCCATTTCGCGAGCCCCCGCGTCGCCAGGAGCGAGATCAGCACCGCGCCCATCGCCCCGATCAGCGTCGAGGCCGCCGCGATGTTGATCGTCTCGATCAGCGACGGCAGGAACTCCCACATCAGCCCCGGCAGGTTGGCGATCTTCTCGCGCGCCTCGGCCAGCACCTCGCCGGGAAACTGGAAGATATTGGTGATCCCGTCCCAGAAGCCGCCCGCGTTGCGCCCGTCGGCCACCTGAAAGCCCGAG
>CAZMZS010000029.1:0-24731 GCA_964570675.1 uncultured Roseovarius sp.
TCTTGTTGCAGCGGATGACCCACATCGCCTGCGCCAGCCCCAACTCGTCGCGCCAATGCACCGCCTCGACCTTCTCGATCCCGCGCCCGAGCAAAGCGCCGGTGCCATACCCAACGGTCGAGAGGTAAATCGCGCCGTTGGGCACGAAGTATTCCTTGTAGTCCTTGGAGGACATGCCGCCCTTGCCGATGATCAGCCGCGCGCCGGTTTTCTCCATCCATTCCGGCAGCCACTTGGCAAAGCGGAACGAGGCCGTCGCCGTCACCGCCCCCATGTCAAAGCTGCCGTCAGACCGGATCGCCGCGGCAGGCGAGCAATGGAAATTCGCCGCGCTCTCGCCCGGCAATTCCATCGGGATATTCGCCTGCTCTTCCAGCGCCCGCTTATAAACCCCCTCGCGCGCGGTGTAGAGCAGACCGTCGAGATAGACGATATCGCCGAGGCGTAATTCGGCCAACGCCTCGGGCGTCGGCGTGGTGCTCAGCCGGATTTCACGGGGTTTGGTCATTCGGCGGCCTCCTGCGCGCTGCCCGGCCATTCGACCGTCTCGCGCCGCTGATAGGGGGTGAACCAGTCGGGGTCGGTGCGATACTCCACCCGGCCATCCGGATAGACCCGCGCCACCGCCCGCCGCGACGACAGGCAAAAGGCATGCACCGACATCTGCATGCCGCCGGTGTGGCAATAGCCCACCTCGATGTTGCAATCGACGACCATGTTCTTGCCCACAAAGCCCATCGCTCCCATGCCGATGGAATTGCCGAGGTCCTTGAACTCCTGCTCCAGCGCCGCGATCTTGGGGTCCGGGTTCTCGCTGCCCACCACGCGCAGGCAGGCGGCGCGCTTGCCCAGCACCATGCAGGTATCCTTGGAGCCGCCCAGCCCGATGCCGATGATCGCCGGCTGGCAGGCAAGGCCGCGTTTGCCGAAGGCCACCAGCGTATCGAGATAGAACCGCTTGATCCCCTCGATCCCGTCCGATGGGAACAGCATCCGGTAATCAGTGCCGAAAAGCCCGCCCTTGTGGACGGTGATGAGGTCGATCCAGTCGCCTTCGGGTTCGAACCCGTATTCGATCTCGGGGGCGCCGATGCCGACATTGTTGTTGTGGTCGGTGCGCCAGAGCGGATGCACCCGGTTGGGGCGCAGCGGCACGCCGTTGGTGGCGCTTGCGGTGGCGCGGCGCAGGGCGGTTTCCAGCGCCAGCATGCCGCCTTCGACCTGGGCCTCGTTGCCCATTTTCACATACCAGCGCGGTACGCCGGTATCGCCGCACATGGCGCGGCGGTCTTCCTTGGCGGCGTCGTAGTTTTCCAGCATCGCCTGGAGCACGAAGGACGAGAGGTCCCCGTCTTCGGTCTCGGCGGCGGCTTTGAGCCCGTCGAGGTAATCCTGCGGGATCTCGATGGCGGCCTTGTCCATCAGGGTTTCGGCCGTTGTCTGAATCTGGTCGATGGGTATCATTGGGCTGCTACCAGTGTTTCGGGTTCGCCCTCGGGCAGGATGGTTTCGCCGGGGCGAACGATGGTGAATTGAACGGGCGCGCGCGTGACGCTGACGCCGTTGTCGGAGTCGCTGTCGCCGTCACGCCGGGCCACGGTGAAATAGGAATTCTCCAGATCGCCTTCGTCCGGGAAATCCTCGCGGTAATGAGCGCCGCGCGAGTTTTCGCGCCACAGGGCCGCGCGGGCGATGACCTCTGATATATCACAAAGCGACGCCATATTCAGCCAGTCATGCCAGGTGAGATTGAAGGCCAGGTTGTCGGCGGCGACGCCGGTCTCCATCAGTTCGGCGCGGATCGCGTCGACCTGATCGATGCCGCGGCGCAGTTTGGATTCTGTGCGCATCACGCCGACATCTTCCCACATGGCCTCTTGCAGTTTCTGGCGCAGGGGTTGCACCAGGCCCGCGGGTTTCGAGAAGGGCCGGGTGGCGCGGGCGATCTCGGCGGCGAGCACGGTTTCGTCAGGGTCGCGCAAGGCGTCCATATTGCGGATGTCGCGGCCCATCACGTCGCCGGCGATGCCGCCATAGACGGTGGAATTGGCCACGCCATTGCCGCCCAGGCGGTTCGAGCCATGCGCGCCGCCCGCATCCTCGCCCGCCACGTAAAGCCCTTCAAGCGCGGTACGGGTGTCGACATCGACCACCACGCCGCCCATGAAATAATGCGCCGTCGGCACGACCTCGACGCGCCCGCCGGCCAGGTCAAAGCCGCAATCGGCGCAGCGCTTAACCATGCCCTTGAATTTCTCGGCCACGAAATCCGCGCCCAGATGCCCCATCGAGATATAGACCCCGCCATTCTCGGAGGTGTTGTTCTTGCGCATCTCTTCATAGATGCAGCGGCTGACCACGTCGCGGGTGGCGCGTTCGCCCTTGCCGTCATAGTCGAACATGAAGCGGTTGCCCGCCCCGTTCAGAAGATGACCACCCGCGCCGCGGAGTCCTTCTTCCAGTACGGTGCCGGTCATCCGCGTGTGATCCCCGGCCAGAAGGCCGGTAGGGTGAAACTGCACCATTTCCATATCGCGCAGCGGCAGGCCGACGCGCAGCGCCATCGCCAGCCCGTCCATCGTCTTGTCGCCGGAAGGCGTGTGATACTTGTACATGGTCGGGCCGCCGCCGGTGGCCATCAGCACGGTCTTGGCGCGCACGAGGCGAAAGCGCCCGCTGCGCATGTCGATCATCAGCACGCCCGCAAGCGCGCTGCCATCGGCTGTCGGGATGAGGCCGATGGCGCGGTGTTCCTGCAGTTTCTCGACCGGGCGGGCCAGCACCTGTTCCATCAGGCGGTTGATGATCTCGATGCCGGTCAGATCGCCCTTGTGGACGGTGCGGTCGGCGGTCTGCCCGGCGAACGCCTTCTGGTGCAGGGTGCCGTCGGCATTGCGGTCAAAGAAGCAGCCGACCTCGTTTTCGAGCTCGCGGATGCGCACGACGGCCTGTTCGCAAAGCCGCCAGGCCATGTCCTGATCGGGCAGCCATTTGCCGCCCTTTACGGTATCCATGAAATGGCGCTCGACGGTGTCGCCGCCGCCCATCGCCACGTTATAGCCGCCCTGCACCATGCGGGTGCAGCCGCATTTGCCGATCAGCCCCTTCACCGCGATGGTGATGCGGGTGCCTTCGGGCGCTGATTGCTGGGCATGAAGCGCAGCGAAAAGGCCCGCGCCCCCGGTGCCCAGGATCAGGATGTCGGTGTCGTGTCGCTCGATGTCGATATCAGGGCGCATGGGTCAAATCGCCTTCAGAAAGAATGTGCCGGAAACGAAGAATGCCAGTGCCAGGGCGGTCGCGGCCATGGTTTTCTGGCCATGCGACCAGGGCAGCCATTCCAGCGCCAGAAGCCGCAATCCGCCGAAGAAATGCACCGCCAGCAGGAAAACCAGCCCGAATTCGGCCAGTTTCACCGCCGGATTAGCGGTGAAGGCCAGCATCGCATCAAGTTCATCGGGTGCGGTCAGGGCCTTGGACAGCACCCAGAAATGCAGTGGCAGGAACAGCGCCAGCGCCAGACCCGATACCCGGTGAAGGATATAGGCCAGCCAGAGCGGGTGCGCGCGCGCGGGGCGGATCATGGCACGGTCACGGCCCAGACGGCGCGTGCTCCCATTGCCAGAAGTCCAAGGCCGGTGGCCCATGTCAAAGCCGAAAGCGCCGCGCCCTTGAGGCCCGCCCATTCATGCACGATCACACGGATGCCGATCGCCGCGTGGACGGAGACCGCGAGCACGAACAGACCGTAGAACAGAAGCCAGAACACCGACCCCTGCGTGCGCCCGAGGATCTCGGCGCTGGTGAGACCGCCCTGGATCGCATAGATCATCACCGCGATATGCCCCAGCACCAGCGGCGCCATTATCAGCGCCGTCAGGCGCTGCGCCATGTAGAGTCTGAAATCAAGCATCACGCCGCCTCCGGAAAATGCGCCGCACGGTTTCGCGCTTGAGTCCGGCAATGGCCGACATCGGATCGAGCTCGTTGGGGCAATATCGCGTGCAACTGCCCATCGAGTGACAGTTATGACAGCCCCCGCCGCCCGAGACCGCATCGAGGATCGACGCCTCGCCGCCATCGCGCGTGTCATTGAGCAGCGTCCATGCGCGTTGCAGCGCGGCGGGGCCAAGGTAATCGGCATTGCCGGCGACGGTATCGCAGGCCGCATAGCAGACCGCGCAGTTGATGCATTCGATCCCTGCATCCGCCGTTTGCCGCGCTTCAGAGCCCGCATCGACATGCGCGATCGGGTCATGCCGGGTGCCGGTCGGGTGATGAATGGCCTCGGCCTCGACCCATTTGTCGAAGAACGGGTCCATGTCGGCGGCGAGGTCCTTGATCACCGGCAGGTTGCGCAGGGGTTCGATGCGCAGGGTGTTGTCTTGCGTGACCTTCTGCACATGGGTGCGGCAGGTCCAGCGCGGTGCGCCGTTGACCATCATGGCGCAGCTGCCGCACATGCCGACACGGCAGGCATAGCGATAGGTCAGAGTGGGATCGGCGAATTGCTGAATCCAGCTCACCACGTCCAGAACCGTCTGGCTTTCGCGGGCGGGCACCTCGAAGGTTTCGAGCGCGCCGCCATCGGCTGACCCACGCCAGACCGAAACTTCAAGAACCTCCGCCTTGGTCGTCACGCGACACGCCTCCCGATCATGAATTGCTGCTCAGCAGGTTATATTGATGAATTTACCTAACGAAAAGGAATAAGTTCTTATGCTTGAAGTAAGAAAAACTTACCAAAATGTCAGCATCAAACGGCCATAGGGCAGAGTTGGTGCGGCATCATGGCAAGGCAAGCAATGGGAATGCCGAGTCTTTGGCGGATAATGGCCACGTTCTGATCATAATTCGTCTGCAATCTTGGCCTGTTTTACGAGTGTGACCGTGGTTTTCTTGACGCTTCTCTGCTCACGGATGGAAATACCTCGCTGTGCAACACAATGCGATCTGCCAAGACGACAACCTGACCGATGAACTGCCCGGCGGCGTGAAGCTGCTGCACGGTCAATATGAAATCGAACAGCAACTGGTCGGAGGTGGCTTCGGGCTGACCTACCTTGCGCGCGACAGCCTGGACCGGCGCGTCGTGATCAAGGAATGCTATCCCAGTGCCTTTTGCCTGCGCCGGGGCCGTGAGGTGCGGCCACGCAACGATAGCCAACAGGCGCAATATGAAAGCGTGATCCGCAACTTCATCATGGAGGCGCGCCGCCTTGCGCGGCTGGATCATCCGGGCATCGTGCGGGTTCACCAGGTGTTCGAGGAAAACAACACCGCCTATATGGCGATGGATCTGGTCGAGGGGCTGGACCTGCTGACGATTCGTCAGGAGGATTCGTCGCGCCTGACCCGCGAGGTGCTGGAGAAGGCGCTGCGCGACACGCTGGACGCGCTGGACTATGTGCACGGGTTCGACATGCTGCACCGGGATATTTCGCCCGACAACCTGCTGTTGGGCGAGGATGACAGCCTGACGCTGATCGATTTCGGAGCCGCGCGCGAAGGCTATTGCCAGAAGTCGCGCGCCCTGTCGGCGGTGCTGTCGGTCAAGGACGGCTATTCGCCCCATGAATTTTATCTCAAGGACATGGCGCAGACCCCGTCGAGCGATCTCTATTCGGTGGCGGCGACCTTTTATCACCTGATCACCGGTTCGGCCCCGCCCGACAGTCAGAAACGGCTGGCGGCGATGGCATCGGATTGCGCCGACCCCTATCAGCCGCTGGCGCTTGGCCCATGGAACCTGCGCCACAACATGCTGGTGACGATCGACCGCGCGCTCTCGGTGGCGCCGCAGGACCGGATCCAGTCGGTCGCCGAATGGGTCGAACTGCTGGATTGCGAAGAATTGCTGCCGGTCGATGCGGTGCAGGAGGAAACCGGGCAGGTGCCTGCGGAACGGGTGAGGGAACTCGATCCGGCGCTGTTCAAGGCGATCTCGTCGCTGGTGCGAGATACCAACAGCCATCTATCGCCGGGCCCGCATGACCGTGCCTTGCGCGCCATGCATGTGCGCCGCGGACCCGTGCCCCAGGCGGCACCGGAGCAGGACAAGAAAAACGATGAAGCGCCAGATCAGCTTTACGACATATTCGGAGAGCCGGTCGACGATGTGGAAGCATGGCTGCGCGAGCAGGATCGCATGACACGCAAAGGCGTATCCGAGGCACGCCAAGACGCAGGCGCCAAGCCCCGCAAGACGTGCGCCCCGCGCCAGACCTTGGCGGCAAGCTATGACGAGACACGCCCGAAATCGCTTGTGTCCCGGCTCGTGCGCGCCCTCGTGAAAGGGCGGCGCAGGTCAGGTGACCAAGAAATGATCCGGAACTGAAAGGATCGGAGATGAAATTCATACGCGACATCATCGGCGAAAAGCGCCAGCACTCGGAAGGCGGCGCGATGCCCTTCGAGCATGATCACGACCCCGCAGAAGCGCCGCATGCACCAGAACCAGCGCATCCCGCGCCACTTAAGCTTGACCCGACCAGCCGTGTCCTGACCCGCGATGCGGCACGGGAAGAGGACGAGGCGGACCCGCAGGCCGATGCGCTGGCGGGATATGCGGGTTTCTTCGACTCCGGACAGGATGGCGCTCTGGATGACACTGGGAGCGAGGGCCGCAGGGCTGGTTTCGAGGAGGAAACCGAGGCGGTGGATCTGACCGAGGACTCGATCCGTATGGCGTTGTCCGGGGCGATGGCGGATGAAGCCGCAGATGTTGGCGCAGATCATGCCGCCGATGAGGTGCTGGATCAGACCTGGGCCGCAGATGAGGTCGATAACCTTTGGCAGGACAACGCGGCCGAGGAAGACCCCGATGCGCCGCGATTGGAAACGTTGGCTTCTGACGACGATGCTGACGGCGATATCAGCGCCGTCCTGAGCGCCATGGCCACCCGCGAGACCGAGGAGGCCGCACCGGAAAGTCATATGCAGTCTGCCAGGCCCGAGCCCGAGCCGGTATCGCAACCGGACGAGGCGGCGCAGCCATGCTGGGAGGCGCCCGAGGCGATCGCGAGCGAACCCGCAGCGGAGCGTGATGAAGCTGCTGCACCCGCCGAGGCGGCGCGCGCCGATGAGGATGCAGGCTTTGCGCCCGAGACCGCCGCCGCGCCAGAGGTCGAGGCACCGCAACAGGGAAATCCGGCTCCTTCGGTCGGGGCGATGCCTGAGCCCGAGGCGCCTGTGGCATCTGCGCCCAAGGAGACAGCACGCGATCCGCAAACCCCTGCGGCGCCGGTGGATGTGACTGCTCCGGCGCTTGGCCGTGCGGCGGGGCGTGCGGGGCGGGTCAAGACACGACTCTTGGGGTTCAATGGCGGGCAGACGCCGGGGCTCGACCCGCTGGCGACGGACCGCGAAAGCCCCGAGGCACCCGACACGCGCTTTCCCGTTGGTTGGCTGGTCGTGGTGAAGGGGCCGGGGCGCGGCGAGGCGTTCGCGCTGCAAACCGGCGTGGCCCAGATCGGGCGCGGCGCGGGACAGCAGGTGCGGCTTGATTTCGGCGACAACAGCATATCGCGCGAGAACCATGCCGCGATCGCCTATGATCCCGAGCAGAAGGCCTTTTTCATCGGTCACGGCGGCAAGGCCAATCTGGTGCGCCGCAATGGCCGCCCGGTGCTGAGCACCGAAGAGATGCAGGCCGGGGACGTGATCGTGATCGGCGAAACCACGCTGCGCTTCGCGCCGCTTTGCGGCGCTGAATTCAGCTGGGACGAGGGGGCGGATACCGGTCATGCCCATGCCTCCCGTGCCTGAATGCCTATACGATGCCGCGATGGTCATCGACCAGGGGCGGCGCGCACGCCAGGAGGATGCGATCGTATCGGATTTTCCCGCTGGCAATGGGTTCGGCTTCGTGGTGCTGGCCGATGGCATGGGCGGGCACGCGGCGGGCGATATCGCCAGCAAGATCGCGGTAACCGAGGTGTTCAGCGAGCTGAAGATGCAGTCTGGCGATCCCGAGTTGCTTGAGCAGCGGATCGGCGAGGTTCTGGGCGACGCGGTGCTGAGCGCGAATGAATGCATCGGGCTTTATTCCAGCCGTTCGAGTGAACATGAGGGCATGGGCGCCACATTGTTGGCGCCGGTGCTGATGGATGATCGGCTTTACTGGGTATCGGTGGGGGATTCGCCGCTGTACCTGTTTCGCGACGGCACGCTGAGCCGGTTGAACGCGAACCATGCGCTGGTCTCGCAGATCGATTTCCTGGTGAACAGCGGCATCATGGCGCGCGACGAGGCGCTCAATCACCCCGATCAGGCCTGCCTGACCTCGGTTCTGGCCGGGCGCGACATCCCGCAGATCGATTGCCGCGCAACGCCGGTGCAACTGATGCATGGCGATATCGTGGTCGCCGCCAGCGACGGGCTGCAGTTTCTGGGCGAGGCGCGGATCGAGGCGCTGCTGCGCTTTGCCAGGAACCAATCGGCCGAGCGCATCGCGGACGGGCTTTTGCAGGATGTCGGGCGGCTTGATGACCCATGGCAGGACAACGTGTCGTTCTGTGTCGTCAAGGTGCAGAAACAGGGCGTGCCGGCGCAGCCGGCCGAAGACCCTGTGCTGCGCCGAAAGATCAAGGGACGCAAGGGCTCGGTCTCGATCCTGGCCAAGGTGACGAGAAGCGCCGGGTAAAGGCAGAGGCACGGGGAGAGCGAAGTGAGCATTGCCGAAAACATGAATCCTGTCGTGGCGCGGCTGGAAACCGTGCTGGAGACATCGGATGTTCCGGCCCCCTATCATCGCTGGGGTGCGCGGCTGTTGTCGCACCTGCGCAAGCCCGTGCAGGTGGTCGTGACCGGCCTGCCCGGTAGCGGCAAGACGGCGCTGATGAACATGCTGGCGGGGCAGAATGTGCTGGGCGGGCAGGGTGCACAGGGCGGTGCCGAGCTGTGCGAGATCGCTCATGGCAGTGATGCGCGCACCCTGTTCGAGCGGCAGGACGGTTCGGTCAGCCAAATTGCGGGACTGGCGCGCGATGCGGTCTGGCCGCAGGACGTGCGACGGGTGCGCCAGGAATTGCCGGACCCGGAGCTGGCCCGCCGGAGCCTGATCGAGATCGGCCTGCCGGCCCATCCCGACGCGCAGATGACGCGCCTGCAGGAGATCGTCGCGCAGGCGGATATCATCCTGTGGTGCACCGATAGCTTCACCTCTGCCGAACAGCGCCTCTGGAGCGCGGTGCCCGATCCGATCAAGGATCACAGCCTGTTGGTGGTGACGATGGCGGATCGGCAGATGATGCGCGGGATGCTTGGCCAGACCATCGCGGCGCTGGATCCGATCGTCGCCGAAGAGTTTCTGGGACTTTACCCGGTGGCGACAATGCAGGGGCTGAGCGCACTGACCGCGGGTGACGGGGTGGATGGCGATCTGTGGGCCTCGAGCGGGGGCAGGGCCTTGTCGCAATGCATCGCCCATCAGGTCGAACTGGGACGCTCGAGCGATGTTGATCAGGCGCAGCTTCTGCTGGACAGGCTGGCGGCGCGCAGCGGGCAGGGGCGTACGGGAACGGCACCTGCGCCCGCGCCAGCGCAGCCCGAGGAACCCACGCAACCCGCAACCGCGACCGACCCGTCCCAATCCAGGGACACCGGTGCGGTGCTCAACGACGCCGCGACGCTGCTGCAGAAACGCGCGGGCAGCATGTTGGAACTGCTGGATGGCAGCGAGGACATGGACCACGATGCGCTGCTCGATCAATGCGTCGATGCCGTGGCGTCGTTGACCGGGATCATGGAAGGTGCCCCAAAGGACGACCCCGACGCCGCTGACCTGCGCATGGATTTGCAGGATGGCGAGGAAATGCTGCTGCTCTTTCAGCTTGAGCGGGGCGAGGAGGCCGCGCTCGATGCGGTCACGCTGCTATTGCAGTTGCGCAAGGAAATGGTCGGGAAAACCGCCGAGAGGGTACAATCATGAGTGGTTCCAACCCCAAGGCCAGCCCAATTGTGACCACATTCGGGTTCCACATTCCAAGGGTGAGTCGCGTGAGTGAATCCTGTTTTCAGACCCCCGATATCCCACCCGCAACAGCCCTTTGCCAAATGCAAGCGGACGACGCATGAATATCAAAGCCGAGATCGACCCCGCCACCGAGATCAGGGCGCAGGCGCGCCCGACGAACCTCAAGGCCGGAATGGAGGCCCTTGCGCAATTCGCGCAGGAGGCCGCGCGCATCGAGGATGCGCTGGACCGGCTGTCGGACCTGACGGGCCCGGACGCCGCGCGCGCGGTCGCGCGGCTGAAAACCCAGCTACAGGGGTTCGAGCCCTGCGTCACGCTGCTGGGGCAGGTGAAGTCGGGCAAGACATCCCTGATCAACGCGATGGCGGGCTGGTCGGATCTGTTGCCCTCGGATGTCAATCCCTGGACCTCGGTCGTGACCTCGCTGCACCTGGCCCCGGCCAGCCGGCGCGCCGAGACCGGCGCGCGGTTTCGTTTCATGACCGAAGAGGAATGGGATCGCCTGACCCTCAAGGGTGGGCGGATCGGCGAGTTGGCGGGACGCGCGGGCGCCGAGGGTGAGCTGGAAAAGATCCGCCGCCAGATCGACGCGATGCGCGACAAGGCGCGCGCGCGGCTGGGGCGCAATTTCGAGCTGTTGATGGGGCAGGAGCACGATTACGGCTTTTTCGACAAGAACCTGCTGGAGCGCTACATCTGCCTTGGTGACGATTTCGATGCGGGCGGCGCGGGTGACGGCGTCGAGGATCAGGGGCGTTTTGCGGATATCACGCGGTCCGCCGATCTGTTCCTGAACTGCCAGACGGTCCCGTTCCGCATGTGCCTGCGCGACACGCCGGGCGTCAACGATACCTTCATGATGCGCGAGATGGTGACCATCAAGGCGGTGCGAGACAGCCGGATCTGCGTGGTGGTCCTGTCGGCGGGGCAGGCGCTGACATCGGTGGACATGGCGCTGATCCGCATGATCTCCAACCTGCAGTCGCGCGACGTGGTGATCTTCGTCAACCGGATCGACGAGTTGCCGGACCCGGTGGCGCAGATCCCCGAGATCGAAGAGAGTATCCGCCAGACCCTGAAGGACCATGACGGCCCGGCCGGAGCCGAGATCATCTTTGGCAGCGCGGCCTGGGCCAATACCGTGCTGAGCGGCGAGTTGGAAGACCTGGACAGCGCCAGTTCGCAGGCGCTGATCGCCTGGACAGAAGCCTCGCTCAAGCTGTCGGAGAACAACCAGTCGCCCGCGAATATCGTCTGGGAAATGTCGGGGCTTCCGGCGTTGTGGCAGGCGCTGAGCGGGCGGATCGTCAGCAACCTGGGCGCGCCCTGCCTTGCCGGTATCGCCCGACCGGCGATCACGCTGGCCACATCGCAAGAGGCCGCCGCCTCGGTCGAGGTGCAGGGCGAAGCCTTTGCCGACGGGATCGGCGCGGACGAGTTGCGCGCGCACATGGATCGGGTCGCGCAGGAGGCGCTGGCGGCGCTGGAAAGCGATCTCGATGCGATCCTCGATGAATATCGCGCCCGCGCGTCACGAGCGCACGGCACCTTTGTGGATCGCGCCACGCATTCGCTGCTCGAACATCTGGAGCGGCGCGGATCGGACGAGTTGTGGGAATACGACCCTGCCGGGCTGCGTATCCTGCTGCGCTCGGCCTGGTCTGTGCTGGGCAGTCGCGCGCGCAAGGCCGCAGAGGCGCGCTACGAAGATGCCGTGAACGCGGCGGCGGGCGTGCTTTATCGCGGTTTCGGACCGGCGGTCGAGGGTATCCGTCTGGGCGTGCCCGATGTGCCCGAACATCCCGCGCCGGTGGCGCTGGCGCAGACCATCGCGCTTGATTTCAACGATAGCTGGTGGGCCTCGTGGTGGCGGCGCACCCGCGGATACAAGGCTTTCGCCAAGCAGTTCCGTCAGTTGATCATCGGCGAGACCGAGGATTTCATGACCCAGATGACGGATATCCAGACCCGCGATATCCGCGCCGATATCCTGGGCGGACTTAGCGCATTCTTCGATCAGCAGCAGGATATCCTGAAAGAGCTTGGCGCCGGAGCGCATGGTCGGGGCGATGTCGGCGCGCTTTTTGACTCGGGCGATGAACAGGCCCGTCGCGAGGCGCTGAAAAGCGCGATTGCGACCCTGGAGCGGCATGCAGCATGACAAGGGAGACAACGTTGACAACCGCAGCAGTGGAACCGGACGTGACCGCCCGCAAGCCCCGGCTTGCCTTGATGGGGGAATTCAGTGCCGGGAAGAGCACCCTGACCAACATGCTGTTGGGGGGGGAAGCCCTGCCGGTGCGGGTGACGGCGACGAGATTGCCGCCGATCTGGATCAGCCACGGCCCGGATTCGGTGGTGGCGGTGTCGCATGACGGGGCCGAACGTGCCCTGAGCATCGAGGATCTTGCGCATGTGTCGCTGGAGGAGACCAAGGTCATCCGCATGCAGATGATCGCCGACACGCTGGAGATTTGCGACCTGATCGACATGCCCGGCATTTCCGATCCCAACATGTCGTCAGATGTCTGGCTGTCGCTGATCGACGAAGTGGACAGCGTTGTGTGGTGTACCCATGCCACGCAGGCGTGGCGGCAATCCGAGGCTGCGGTCTGGGAAGGGATCGTGGATGCCACCAGCGGGCGCAACCTGATGCTGGTCACGCAGATCGACAAGCTGCGCAAGGGGCGTGATCGCGGGCGGGTGATGTCGCGCATCGCCAAGGAAACCGAGGGTCTGTTCGAGGCTGTCTATCCCATATCGCTGACCGGCGCGATCAAGGCGGATGAGGATGTGGCGCTCTGGCAGGAAAGTGGTGCGGCGGATTTTGTGGAGCATCTGGTCGAGCTGTTGCTGAGCGTCGAAACGGGACGTGATCGCCCCCGGCAGAACAGCGAGGAGGCTGGCGTCGACAAGGTGTCGGCGGGGGCCGAGATCGTGCCGATGGCGCGGCCCGGACAAGCGGATGACGCAAGCGGTTCGGCGCAAGACGAGGGCGCGGAGGACGAGGGACCGCGGGTCATGCCCAAGCGCGTGCAGGCCCCGGCGGATCATCCGCGGCGCACGGAAAGGCCGACGCGGCGAAAGGCGGCGGATCGTGTCTGAACCATTTAGCGCATATCCGGCAGGAGGGCGCGCATGAGCCTTTCGGAGCGCCTTGATGCGATGCGAAGCGATATCGCGGGCTGCTCGCTGGTGTCCTTTGGCGATCTTCAGACCGCGCTGGCGCTGCGCACCAGTTCCGCTGCGCCTTGCCCGCGCGAACAGCTTGACGAGATCTTCGCGCAGGCGGTGGCCAGTTTTGCTGCTGCTGACCGGTTGGCGCAGAATATGGCGGGCGCTGAGGCGCGGGCCGAGGATACGCTGGTGATGACGCCGCGCGATTTGAGGGTCTTCGTGCGCTCGCAAAGCAATGGCGCGGATGTGATCTGCGCGCTTGGCGACAGCCCCGAGGCAGTCCCGGCGATGATCGCTTCGGCGCGCGAGCTGTTGCGCATCGCGGCAAGGGGGGGCTGATGGGACGCATGATTGCCGCCAGACGGATGCAGGATTGCGACACCGCCGGGCGCTTGCGCCAAAAGCTGGTGCGCCTGTCTGCGCACGCTGCGGCGCTTCTGGCGGAGCGCGACGAAACCGCGTCGGATTCCGCGTCACTGATGCGGCTGTTGACGCGCGAGATCGACGATGCGGTCTTGCCGCGCTCTCTGGCGCTGATGGTCCAGGGGCAGGAGCAGGCACGGCTGACAATCTCGAACCGGCGCCTTGCCGCGCTTGATCTGGCGGATGCGGCGCAGACGGATGCGCCCCAGCCCCCGGATTCCGAAACTGCTGCGCAGATGCATGCAGAACGGCTCAAGCGGCTTGTGGGCCGGGGCCATGACTTGTCGCTGCGCCCCCTTGGGCCAGCAACGGGTACGAACCGGGGTGGCGCGGCAAGCTGTTCGGCGCGCCAGCTTGCCGCAGCCCTGCTGGCGCTGGATACGGAACGCCGGCTGGAGTGCGTGTTTCGCGCATTGCGCGCATCGGCGTTGGCCTGGGTGATGTGCCGGGGCGAAGGTGAGACGCGCGCTGAGGGCTCCGAGGAGCTGGTGGCCTGCATGACCGGCCTCGCGGAAAATCACGCATCCCATTGCCAGGTCGGGGGCAAGGCGCCGCGCTGCACGATCCTGTCGCTTCCCAAGGCAAGCCGCCTGCTGATTGCCGCCGATGGCGACGGTTGTCTGCTTGTCGCGCTGAACAAGGCCGATCTGGCGCAGGCGATGCAGGTCTGGCGCGACGTGTATGGGCAGACCGACAGCGCCCGGCGTGCGTGACAAAAGGCAGGGACCGGCGGCGGAAGGGTCGCAAATTCTCCGCAATCGCGACCCAATAATTGCGCGATGTCGCACTAGCCTGTCAGAAATCAGTTCCAGATCGGTATTTCGACGCCATGGCGCATGACATTCATTCAACGCTTGAAAAGAACCTGGCGGGCGATACCCGGGAACGCCAGCTGCGCGACTATGTCGAAATCACCAAGAAGCTGATCTGGCAGCGGCAGGCCAGTTTCCTGGCGGCAATGCTGCTCTCGGCCTTTTATTTCGACGCCGCGATGGCGTTGATGTGCTATGCGGGATTGTTGTTTACCGAGGTGCTCGACCTCATGCTGACCCGCCGGGTCAGGGCGTGGAAAGGCAACGATCCGGTGGCTGCCCGCGGCTTCATGATCTGGGTGATGGTCAATACCGCGTTCAGCGCGATCATGATCTCGGTCTTCGTTCTGCTGATCGCCATTCAGCAGGCGCCGGGTGACCATTTCATGCCGCTGTTCTTCCTTTTTGCGGCGGCGCTGTTCGCGGCGATGAACAACCACCAGATCGTGCCGTCTCTGGTTCTGCGGCTGGGGATCTACGGGATCACCTTTCTGACCATCCCGGTGATGGACATCGTGCGCGAGAAGCCGACGATCGATTCCTATCTCTGGCTGGAATTCTTCACGGTGATCTTCGTTCTCTATTTCATTGTCGATTGTTCGTTCATGTTCCTCAAGCTCTATCGCAAGGGGCTCAAGCAGCTGCACAAGATCAAGCTGGAGCACGACCGCGCCAAGCGGGCCTATGAGATCAAGTCGCAGTTCCTGTCCACAATGAGCCATGAGCTTCGCACGCCACTGACATCGATCAAGTTCTCGCTGGACCTGATGGATTCAGGCTGTGTCGCCAAGGTGCCCGACGATCTGAAGCCGATCCTGGATATCGCGGTGAAGAACAGCCGCCGCCTGGCCGAGCTGATCAACGAGACGCTGGACCTGCAAAAGATCGAAAGCGGCGAGATGGTATTCCGTTTCCAGAGCCTCGATATCTCAAGGGTGGTGGCGGAAAGCGTGGATG
Organism: uncultured Roseovarius sp.; assembly: GCA_964570675.1. Classification (GTDB taxonomy): domain Bacteria; phylum Pseudomonadota; class Alphaproteobacteria; order Rhodobacterales; family Rhodobacteraceae; genus Roseovarius. Next base: position 15,346 of record CAZMZS010000029.1, read on the forward strand.
CGATCATGGCGCAGGCCAATGCCGAAGAGATCAAGGTGCGCACGATTTTCCCCGAAAAGGACACCCTGATCAACGGGGACGAGGCGCGTATTCAGCAGGTGCTGGGCAATCTTCTGTCCAACGCGCTGAAGTTCTCGGAGGCGGGCGATGTAATCACGGTGGCGGTCCAGAGACAGGATCACCGTGTGCGGGTCAGCGTCGAGGATACCGGTGCAGGTATCCCCGAGAATTGCGAGGCGCAGGTGTTCGGGCGGTTCAGCCAGGTGGATTCATCGGATCAGCGCAAGGTCGGCGGCACCGGGCTGGGCATGAATATCAGCAAGCGGATCATCGAGCGCCATAACGGAACGATCCACTACAAGAGCCGCGTGGGCGAGGGTACGACGTTCTTCCTGGAATTCGACCTGCATGTTCCGGACACGGATGAACCCGGGTTCGAGGAGTATGAGGACGAAGCTGTCGACGACGAGCGCTCGCGCTCGGTGGCGTTCATGCCGGGTGAATGAACCGGCTGGTCCGGGTCAGTTCATGGCCTGGACGACATTGAACAGGATCGCCTGGCTATAAGTGCCGTCTGTGCGGAAACGCGGCCCGATGGGTACGGCGCGCAGTTCGAGCCGGCGCAGCCAGCGCGACCAGATCGCGGGTACGATCCCGATGACATGCGAGGCACCAAGCTCGCGGGCGGTGGCGATCAGCTGATTTACCAGCACCTGCTGTATTTCCATGCGTCGCTGGGCGGGGACATTTTCGGTGATGAACACGCGGGCGGCTTCCCACACCCTGGGATCGACGGGCGCATCCATGAACAGCACGTCGCGCGGCATGTTTTCCAGAATACCGCGCTGCGCGTCGCGCAGCATGTAGCTGTAAGTGCCGCAGCGCGCCGTGGTTGGCGACAGCCGGATGCCCGCCAGGATTTCGCCGAATTCATGGACGATGATCCAGCGGCACTGAGGTGTGTCGTACTGGTCGAACTCCATGCCGTCGGCTTCGTAGATCTGCCAGTCGAGCTGATCGATGAAGACGCGCTTTCTGGCCTTGAGGTAGTTGACCAGAAGTTCCCCGTACTGATGCATGTTCTGGAACGAGAGGCTGGTGGCGCGCACGTGTTCAGGGCGCTCGACCTGCCGGCTGGCACGGATCAGGGATCGCTTCTTTTCACGGCTGCTGGCAGCATCGCGAAGCGCTTTGCTGTCGGATGGCAATTCGGGAAACACCGTTGCCGCAGAGGTTGTGTCTGATGGAACTCTGAAATTCTTCATGGCCTGCGCCCAAATACGTCTTTTTAGTGGCCATTATGAGACATGGTGGTGCAATTATGCCAGCCCTTTTTCGCGTTGGGGCAACAATTCGCGTGAATTTTTTGAAATTGTTCAACAATTGCGCGAGTTGCGCGCGCCTTTGACTTAACGTCAGGCGACATCTGTAAGGATTCAAAAGGAAAATCTGCCGCGCGCGCGGGCCCGCTGCCAAGCTGCTTTGGCGTGGTACTATGACATGAATGTCGACTCGAGAGAGATTTACCCGCGCGCATCCTGCGATGGAGAGGCGCCGGCGCGTTGGATCAGACCTTGCGGGTCAACATCTTGCTGGGCGGCCAGCTGACATCGCGGTCGCGCAGTTCGTCGTTGAACAGCGCGCGATAGCCGCGCGCCTCAAGGTGCGAAAGTTCGTCCTTGAGGTAGAGACTGCCCAGAAGTTTGGTCGGCACGTTGTCGAGCGAATGTTCGATATTCTTGGTCTCGACGCTTTTCACCGCCGCGTGCAGGGCGAAAAGAGCGTCGGCCGACAGGCGGGGCGCGACCTTGACCGGCGTGCCCAATACGTAGCGGATGCGCGACTGCGCGAGCGCTTCGCGCGCATCGACCTGCCCCACCGCGCGGCGCATGGCCGCCTGAAGCTTGACGTTGAGCAGGGCGTTGCCCGCTTGGTATGCCATCAGGAATATCCCGCGTCCGCGATAGGAGAACATCGCGTCCATCCCGTCGAGACTGGCCGAAAGTACCTTGGCAAAGGCAAAGAGCGACTCGGTGAACTGATCGGCAGAGAGGCTGTCCTGCAACTGCTCGAAATTCGACATCTTCAACGCGCTTACGCTGAAGCGGCGGTGGCCTCTCTGAGCGCGCTTGACGCAGAAATTCTCGAAGGCGAGGTATTCGACCAGCCGCTTGAGCCCCTGCTGTTCAAGCTGCCGGGCAAGCTCTGCATCCGATGCCTTGACCGAGCGCGCCTCGACCCGCTGGTAGCCGTCAAAATGAACATCGGGCTTGTGAAAGGCCAGGTCGGTTCGCTGCCATGTCCGCAGCTTCTCGCGCAGTTCCTGGAAATCGAACGGCTTGTTCAGATAATCCGACGCGCCGGCGGCAAAGGCATTCTCGAGATAGTGCTTTTGCGACATCGCGGTCAGCATGATGATCGGCGTCGCGGAAAACCGCGCGGTGTTGCGCACATTGCGGCAAAGGGTGATCCCGTCAACTTCGGGCATCTGAATGTCGAACAGCAGGCAATCGAAAGCGGCGTGTTCATGGGTGAGGATGTTCATCGCCTCGGTGCCTGATTGCGCCGTGACGATCTCATGGTTGTCGCTGACGGTGAGCGACCGTTCGATCAGTTCAACGAACGAATCATCGTCATCAACGGTGAGAATTTTCATCGTCTGCCCTGTGTGCTTTGGAGGAGGAAAAACGTCTAAACTCGCTACCCCACAATGCGACCTGCAAGCTGTCAGTCGAATCTGGAATTTGTTTGTGCAAATTGCGGTAGAACTTGGGTCATACATCCAGCGCGAGCGCGAACGGGGGGAAGGCCGTGATGTGTGCCCGAGGAACAACTGGGGCCAAGGATGGCTCCTGCCGACGTTTTGGGCGGGTCTGTGCACCCCTTGGGTTGTTCTCGGCGCGCGCCTTGCAGGCTTGGGTGGGCGCGCAGGGCTTTTTCGTGGGTGTCGGGCCAAGGGCTGTCTTGCAACGCTGCCATTCCACCCGAAGATGTGCGCAAGAGCGTGCCACGCCATAATTTGGTCGATTTCATCAATTAATGGTTAAGACGTGTGTAGGCGCGCCCCCATCTGCCATTCTGCTGGGGTGCTTCCATGAGTTCTGTAGGCAGCCAACTTCGGATCAGACTGGAGGCCGACGGAATGAGGATTCTGCTGGTTGACGATGACGAAAGCATTCTGGCGCTGCTCAAACAGTATCTGAGCGCCTCGTGTGGGCATGATGTTTCGGCCTGCGCGGGTGGCGTTGCTGCGCTCGAACTGCTCGAGCAGACTGCCGAGCCGTTCGATTGCTTCATTCTCGATATTCAAATGCCCCAGATCGATGGTATCGAGCTGTGCCAGCGCATCCGCGCGATTGCGCATTACAGCGATACCTCGATCATCATGCTGACCGCCATGGCGCAGCTCGATCACCTTGACCGGGCCTTTGCGGCGGGGGCCAACGACTACATCACCAAGCCCTTTGAACTGGGCGAGTTGAGCGCGCGCATCAAGAGCAGCCAGCGGTTCGCGCAGGAACAGGCCGAAAGCGCGGCGGCGGCTGACAAGGCGGACCGCCCGGTTGCCGAAACGCAAATGGAAACCCGGACGCGCGGAACGGCCTCGGTTGATGCGCGCGATGCGCCCGAGGGTCGCGCGTTCCTCGATGTGATCGACATTCACGATGTCGACCGGGTTTTGGGCTATACGGCCTTTGAAAACTACATCATGCAATTGCCCCGCTTCGGGATGTTCCTGTCCTCGATCTGCTCGATCCGGATTCTGAATGCCGACAAGGCGCACAGGCTATGCTCGGATGAACAGTTCCAGAAGATCATTCAGGCGGTGGCGGGCGTGATCTCGGACACGATGAAGCGCGACAGCTGTTTCATTTCCTATCGCGGCGCAGGCGTGTTCCTGTGCATCCAGAATGGGCGCAGCGTGCTGAGCCGTGACGATATCGAGCAGCCGCTCAATCGCCGGCTTCAGCTGGCGCTGGCGGAGCTTACGGTCGATGTGTCGCTGGAACTGGCGGTCGGCAAGCAGCATCCATTGCGTTGGGTGACGAAATCGGGCGCATTGCGGGTACTGTTCAACGCCGCGCGCGGCGCCGATGAATCAAGCGACGCGCCGGTGCCCGAGAGGCCGCGCGACACGACGCTTGTCGACTTCGCAGAGCATCGCAACGAGCGCGCCGAGAGCGCGGTCAGCACCCAGAGCTACAAGTCATTGCTCAATGAACTGCTGGTCGAGGAAGAGGTCTACCCCCGCCACCTCAACAAGATCAGCAAGGGCAACGGCGGCACCTGAACCAGAGCCGCCGCCGCGACGCCAGGTCTCATGTCATCCACGCCGGTTTGCGGGTTGCGTATGGTCGCGACCCTTCGCAGCGGCTATGGATGCACCATGAACAGTCAACTTCCGCTCACGCGTGATCTGGTTCTTCTTGGAGGCGGCCACGCCCATGCGCTGGTCTTGCGCCGATGGGCGATGAACCCGCTGCCGGGCGCGCGCCTGACGCTGATCGAACCCAATGTCATGGCACCTTATACGGGGATGCTGCCGGGCCATGTGGCCGGGCACTACGCGCGGAGCGATCTTGAGATCGACATCGTCCGACTGGCGCAAGTCGCCGGCGTGCGCCTGATCATTGATCGCGCAACCGGGCTGGACCGGGCGGCGCGTCTGGTCACGCTGGAAGGGCGCCCGCCCGTCGCCTATGACCACCTTTCAATAGATATCGGCATTACCTCGGCCCCGAGCGAGATCGAGGGGTTCGACAACTTCGCCATCGCGGCCAAGCCCCTGGGGCCTTTCGCTGAAACCTGGGAGGCGTTTGTCAGCGCGGTCGGACGGGGGGCGAAACCGCCCCAAGTGGCGGTGATCGGCGGTGGCGTCGGGGCGGTGGAACTGGCGCTGGCGATGCATCACAGATTGACCGGCGTCACCGACCAACCTCCGCAGATCGACGTGCTGGAGGCCAAGGCCGCGCTTCAAGGGACCGCGACCGGCACCCGCCGCACGTTGTTGCGTGAAATGGAGCGTTCGGGCATTTCTCTGGTCGAGGATGCCCGGGTCGCGCGGATCACGGCGGACGGCGTGGACATGGCGGGCGGTGAGACGCGCCCCGCCGCGCTGGTCGTAGGCGTCGCCGGAGCGCGGCCCTGGGGGTGGCTCGGGGCGACGGGCCTGCCCCTCGAGAACGGGTTTATCAAGGTGGACGAAGGTCTTCGCGTCATCGACGATCCGGCAATCCATGCGGCGGGCGATTGCGCGCATCTTTCACACGCGCCGCGCCCCAAGGCCGGGGTCTATGCGGTGCGCGCCGCGCCGGTACTGTTTCACAACCTGCGCGCCGATCTGACGGGCGGGCGTCGCCGCGTCTTTCGCCCGCAAGGGGATTTTCTCAAACTGGTGTCGCTGGGGCGCAAGGCGGCGGTGGCCGACAAGGGCGGGATCGGCATAAAGATTTCGGGGCTGTGGCATTGGAAGGACCGGATCGACCGGCGCTTCATGGAGAAGTTCCACGACCTGCCCAAGATGCCAGCCCCGCGCCTGCCGCGAGAAATGGCCAAAGGTGTCCGCGCCGAGATGTCGGCGCATCCGGTGATCTGCGCTGGCTGTGGTGCGAAGGTGGGGCCGGGGGCGCTGATGGGGCTGGTCGAAGACCTGGCGCCGCTGGAGCGCGCCGATGTCCTGAGCCGACCGGGGGACGATGCGGGGGTGCTGCACATCGGCGGGCAGACCCAGGTGCTGAGCACCGATCACCTGCGCGCCTTCATCGAAGACCCCTGGCAGATGGCGCGGATCACCGCGATCCATGCGCTTGGCGATATCTGGGCCATGGGGGCCGAGCCGCAGGCGGCGCTGGTCAATATCGTCCTGCCCCGCATGAGCGAGCCGCTACAGCGCCGCACACTGCGCGATATCATGGATGGCGCGGGCCGCGTCATGACCGAGGCGGGTGCCACGATCATCGGAGGGCACAGCACACAGGGCAGCGAGTTGACCATCGGCTTTACTGTGACCGGTCTGAACGAAGGTGACGCGATCGGGCTGAATGGCGCGCGCGCGGGCGACCGGCTGATCCTGACCAAGCCGCTTGGCACCGGCGTCATCATGGCAGCGGCGATGCGGGCCGAGGCCGATGGCGATGTCGTAAGCGGCGCCCTGGCGTCGATGACGCGCAGCCTTGCCGCCGATGCGCATGCACTGCGCGCGGCGCATGCGATGACGGACGTCACGGGCTTTGGTCTTGCGGGGCATCTGCTGGCGATCTGCCGCGCCAGCGGCCATGGCGCCGAGATCGAACCGAATACGGTGCCGCTTCTGCCCGGCGCGGAGGCGCTGTTCGCGCGAGGTGTGCGCTCGTCGCTGGACGGCGCGAACGCGGCCTATACACTCCCCGAGATCGACTGCGTGGGCGAGGCGCCGGCGTGGCTGTTCGATCCGCAGACTGCGGGGGGGCTTCTGGCGGCGGTGCCTGAGGATCAGGCCGACGCCTGCATCAAGGCGCTTGGCGACGCTGGCGTGGCGGCTTGCGTGATCGGGCGGATCACGCAGGAGCCGGTGCGCATCACCCTGCTTTAGTCGCCCGCTGCGCGTGTCAGTGCCTCTTCAAGATCGGGCAGGGCGCGCTGCAACCCCTCATCGTCCAGCGCCGCAATGCCGACATGCTGCGCAGGCCTTTGCGTCTTGCGGCTGCGGGCCTTGGCATAGGCCGGGTCGTAATGCTGAAGGATCAGCGCCTCGGCCAGCGCGTCGAATTCCCCGGAGGCCGCCATGTCCTGCCAGTGATCGACCTGTGCATTGCCGCGAATGGGGCGCAGCAGGTCAAGCTGGCGGGCAAGGTGCTCGGGGGTTGCGGTGATGTCACGATAGGCGCGGGCGAGGTAGCGGGCGCGCTCGTCCAGGGGGGCGGCGATCTCGACACTCGGGGCGGCGCGCATCGCGGCCCAGAGCGTGGGCGGCACAATGCGTTGGCCGACCTTGTTCGACTCGGCCTCGATCACCACTGGCCTTGCAGGGTCGAGTTCCGAAAGCACGCGCGCCAGCCGCCCTTCGAACAGTTTCTGGCCGGGCTGTCCGCCAGCAACCCCGCCAAGCGCCGAACCCCGGTGATTTGCCAGCCCCTCGAGGTCGATCACCTGCCAGCCGCGCTGAGCCAGAAGCGCCAGAAGCCGGGTCTTGGCGGTGCCGGTATTGCCATCCAGCAGGACCGGGCGGATTTCAAGCGTGTCGTCATAAAGAAGCTGCACGACCAGCCGCCGATACGCGCGATAGCCTCCTTCCAGCACGCGCACCCGCCAGCCGATCTGTTGCAGGATCGTGGCGAATGCGTTCGAGCGCTGGCCGCCGCGCCAGCAATAAACCATCGGGCACCAGCTGCCGGGCCTGTCGGCCAGTTCGTTCTGAAGGTAACCCGCGACATTGCGCGCAACATAGGCCGCACCGATCTTGCGCGCCTTGAAGCGGTCATCCTGCACGTAGATCGTGCCGACCTCGGCGCGCTCGGCATCGCTGAGCGAGGGCAGATTGATCGCGCCGGGCAGGTGATCCTCGGCATATTCCGAGGGCGAGCGCGCGTCGATCACCGTATCGGCGGGAAGGTCATTGAGCGACCGCAGGTCGCGAAGCGTGAATTTCATGGGTGGCCCCTATCGCAAAGCCGGCGCGAGGACCAGATCATGGCGATCCGCAGACGGCGCTACAAGAGCATTCACAGGCCGTGATTCATGCGCTGTCGCGTCTTCGGCTCGCATCTGGCATAATGGCGGGACACCATGCTCTGCACGCATTAAGCAATCGAGAGCCCCCACACCACTGTTTGAGCGAGATCAGGATGACGTTCGAATTCCCGGCCCGGGAGGCCCTTGCCGAGCCGCTCTATGCCAGCCTTTCCGCTGCGATCGAGCGGCAGATAAGGGAGGGCCGTTTGCGCCCCGGAGATCGGTTGCCCACGCATCGGGCGGTCTCCAACGAGCTGGGATTGAGCGTGCACACCGTCAGCAAGGCCTATGAACGCCTGCGCCAGCATAACCTGATCCAGGGACATGTAGGGCGGGGCAGTTACGTGGTCGATCCCTCGGGGCTGGACCAGCCGCCCTATGCGCTGAAACCCCAGCGAGAGGATGTGCTGGATCTTGCAATCTCGCGCCCGCTTTACGATGCGCATCACGATCAGGCCATGCGCCGCACGCTGCGCGAGATGGCGGACAATGCCGATCCGGCGACGATCCTGTCCTGTCGCCCGAATATCGGGCAGACCGCGCATCGCGCGGCGGCGGTAGACTGGCTGGCGCGCTGCCGGCTGCGTACCAGCGCGGATCGGGTGCTGCTGACCAATGGCGTGACGCATGGCATGGCGGCGTCGCTGTCGGCGGTGACCACGCCGGGCGACGTCGTGCTGGCCGACGATGTGACCCATCATCTGGTCATTTCGCTATGCCGGTACCTGGGGCTGACGCTGGTTGGCGTGGCTGGCGATGATGAGGGAATGTGCCCGGATGCGCTTGAACGGGTCTGCCGCGGCCATGATGCGCGCGCGATCGTAACCTTGCCCAACCTTGCAACGCCGCGCGCCAGTCTGATGGGCGAGGCACGGCGGCGCGCAATCGTGGGCGTGGCGCGTAAGCGTGATCTCGTGATTATCGAGAACGACGCCTATGCGCAGATCCTGGAGGATGCGCCCGAGCCGTTCGCGGCGCTGGCGCCGGACCGCTCGATTTATCTCACGACATTCACCAAGTCGACGGTATCGGGGCTGCGCGCCGGTTACATGGCTGCGCCGGTTCAGATGCAATCGGCCTTGCTGAGCCGGTTGCTGGTGTTCTCCTGGGCGGCGACGCCGCTGGTCGGCGAGATCGCCACCCGTTGGGTGCGTGACGGCACTGCCGCCGCCCTGGCCGAGTGGCAGCGCGGCGCGCTGGCGGCGCGGGGACGAATCGTGGCGGAGGTTCTGGGCGACCAGAGCCTGCAGGGCCATCCCGGCGGGCTCCATTACTGGCTGACCCTGCCCGAAGGGCGCTCGACCGATGATATTGTAGGCAATGCGCGCCGGCTCGGGGTCGCGCTGGCGCCCGCAACGCCATTCATGACATCGCAGGCCCCGGCGATTGATGCGGTGCGGATTTCAGTGGGCGGCATACGCGACGAGAGCCAGTTCAGAACGGCGCTTGAACGGGTTTCGATGCTGCTTCAAGCAAACCGAGATATCGCTTTTCCCCTCGAATATCTATGATTGTCATGCGTCAATTATTGGTTTGACATGCAATACAATGCGGCACACGCTTTTGACGCAATTGTATGAAACAGGGAGCAAAGTAATGGCGAAATTCATGACCAACACGTTCGCAGCTGCGGCCGCCGTCGGTGTCATGGCCATCACGGGCAGCATGGCAAAGGC
>CAZMZS010000030.1:0-24071 GCA_964570675.1 uncultured Roseovarius sp.
GCCCTGCATCCGCTGCAACGAGCGGGTGAAATTCAAGGACCTGCTGGAAACCGCCCGCGACCTCGATGCCGATTGCATGGCCACGGGCCATTACATCCAGCGCAAGATGGGCGCGCATGGCCCCGAACTCCACAGCGCCGAGGATGCCAATCGCGATCAAAGCTATTTCCTGTTTTCGACCACCCCCGAACAGCTCGCCTTCCTGCGCTTCCCCTTGGGCCACCTGCCCTCCAAACACGCCACCCGCGAACTGGCGGCGCGCTACGGGCTGCAAGTGGCCGACAAGCCCGACAGCCAGGATATCTGCTTCGTGCCCGACGGCAATTATGCCGGCGTGATCGAGAAACTGCGCCCCGGCGCCGCCGAACCCGGCGAGATCGTCCATGCCGACGGCCGGGTGCTGGGCACCCATGACGGTGTCATCCATTACACGATCGGCCAGCGCCGCGGTCTTGGCATCGGCGGGCTCAGTGAACCGCTCTACGTGGTGCGCCTCGATGTGGACACCCGCCGCGTGATCGTCGGCCCCAAGGAAATGCTCGCCACCCGCACCGTGCCCGTGCGCGAGATCAACTGGCTCGGCGACACTCCTTTCACGGACCACCCCGAATGGCATGTCTCGGTCAAACTGCGCTCCACCCGCCCCCCGCAAGAGGCGATCATCCGCCCGCTCTCAAGAACCGAGGCCGAGGTCGAACTGCTCACCCCCGAAGAAGGCGTGAGTCCCGGCCAGGCCTGCGTGGTCTATGAAACCGGTGGCAGCCGCATCCTCGGCGGCGGCTGGATCTGGCGCGGTCACTGATCACACGGACCAAGGCCCGGCCCGTCTCTTCATCTGGCCTGAAATACCTCGGGGGGTCCGGGGGGCTGGCCCCCCGGCTTTGGCCCGCAAAAAATCCGGCGCACAGACCCGAAAACGCCGGTCTGTACAAAACGCCGCGGGCAATTCGTCATTTCGGTACAAAACCCGCGTACAAAACGGACGTTTTGTACTGACGCAAGGCGTTAACCTCTGGCGGCCTTCATCCGGGTCAGAACCGCCCTTGCCGCGCGCAGTCCGGGAGCCTCGCCACCGCGTCCCAGACGCTCCATGGTCAGCTCCATCGCCGCGCGCTGTTCCCCCGACGCCTCCATCAGTGCCGTCACCGCGGGTGCGATCAGCTCGGGGCGACAATCCTTGCCGATGAATTCAGGGATCACCCGCGTCTGTGAAACGAGGTTCACCAGGGTCAATGTATCGACCTTCAGCATTCTTGAAATAATGATACGACTCAATGGCTTGAGGTCATAGGCAATGACCATCGGCGTGCCCGCAGCGGCCAGTTCCAAAGACACCGTGCCCGATGCCGCCAGCGCCCAATCGGCCGCACCAAACGCCGCGCGCTTCTCGGTCTTGAAAGCCTCGGGGTCCATTCCTTCCGGGCTCAGGATCAGCGGTTTCACAGGCCAGCCCCCGACCATCTCGCGCACCAGGGGGGCGACATTGGCCGTGGTCGGAATAACCAACGAAAGCATGGGCTTATCCGCCAAGACCCGCCTCACCACTTCCGAAAACCGGCCTCCCAACCCTTCGATCTCGCCCCTGCGCGAGCCTGGCAGGATCATCCAAAGCGGACCAGCAATGCCATGGCGCGCCTTAAACTCTTGAATTTCTTGTGGATTCGCCTGCGGCTCGCTGACCACCGGATGGCCGACAAAGTCGCATTCCATCCCTTCGGCTTCCATATAGGGCGGCTCGAAAGGCAAAAGCGCCAATACGTGATCGACTATCCGGGCCATCTTTTTGGCCCGTTTCGCGCGCCATGCCCAGACCGATGGCGCAACGTAATGCACTGTTCTTATGTCACTTTTCGCCTTTACCATCTTGGCGACACGCAGGCAGAAATCGGGGCTGTCGATGGTGATCAGCACATCGGGGCGCGTTTCCAGCACCGCATTGGCACACTGATGCAAGCGCCGCCTAAGCTGTGGATATTTCGGCAGAATCTCGGCCAGCCCCATGACGCTCAGCTCGTCCATCGGGAACAGGCTCCGCATCCCCTCGGCCTCCATCAACGGGCCGCCAACGCCTTGAAATTCAACATTTTCCAGGGATTTCAGGCCCGCCATCAGCGCTGCACCCAGCCTGTCGCCCGAGGCTTCCCCGGCGATCAGGAACACTTTCATCACAGCACCCGTGCGGTCAGGAAAAGCCCTGCCTTTTCAATGGCATCCAGCGTGTTATCGCGATCTATGATCATGACACGCCCGGCCTCGATCACCAGTCCGGCCAAGCCGGCATCGGCCACCGCCGCGATCGTGGCGGGGCCGATCACCGGCATGTCGATACGCAGATCCTGCCCCCGCTTTGCCGCTTTGACATACACGCCCTTGAAATCACGGCGTAAATTCTTTGGCGTCTCAGCGACGAAGCGCAACAGCGCATCGGTGCCCTGCACCGTTTCGATGCCCAGACACTGGCCGCCCGCGACCACGCACCCCTGTCCCACATCCAGCGGAGACAGCGCCATCAATATGTCCCAAGCCCTTGAAACATCGTTCAAATCCGCGTCCGACGGTGCTGTGCCGATCAGCAGGCCATCCTCGGCGGTCAGCCCCGGAACCAACTCATGCGCGCCCATCACGGCAAAGCCCTGCTCCTCGAAAATCTCGATCACCTGGCTCAAAAGCGCATCATCGCCGCCTTGCATCGCAACCATTAACCGCGGTGCCAGCGAAAGCATCGTCGCATCAAAGGCCGACGGGTCCAGCGGCGGGCGCGCGAGCGATCCGGCAAAGACCACGCGGTCCACGCCTTGGTCCTTGAGCGTATCGAAAAGCGTGCCCATCTTTTCGAAGCGATGCACATCAACTTCGCCGTCCAGGTCATTGGGAATGCCGTGAAATCCGATTTTTATCGCATCCGCTTGCGCGGCAGCTATCCGCACCGGAAGCGCGCCCGAACAGGCCAGTATCGCCAGCTTTCCGGCCATGTTCAGCCTTCTCCCGGTGTCAGGAAAGAGCGATCGCTCGCACTGGTCACGAACTCGACGATCTGGCGCACATAGACGCTCTCGGCCTCATCGCCAAGCCGCCGCGCACGGTCCTGAAACGCGCCCTCGCCCTGTGCCAGCATCTGAAACGCGGCCCTCAGCGCGGTGATATCCGCCCGTGGCACGCCCCGGCGCTTTAGCCCGACAAGGTTCAGCCCGTCCAACCCGCCTCGCGGCGCCTGCACAAGGCCATAGGGGATCACATCGTTGGTCACCATTGTGACGGCCCCGATAATCGCGCCCTGCCCGATGCGCACCCACTGATGCACCCCTGACAATCCGCCGATGATAACATCATCCTCAAGCACGCAATGCCCTGCCAATGCAGCGTTATTGACGATGATCACGCGGTTCCCGACCTGCACGTCATGGGCCACGTGACATCCCGCCATAAAGAGCCCGTCATCGCCGATGCAGGTTTCGCCGCCACCGCCGGCAGTGCCGGTGTTCATCGTCACATGCTCTCGGATCCGGTTGCGTGCGCCGATCACCAGCCGCGTGCGTTCGCCCTTGAATTTAAGGTCCTGCGGCACTTCACCGATGCAGGCAAAGGGAAAGATAACCGTCTCGTCGCCGATGCTGGTATTGCCCGCAATCACCACATGCGATTTCAGGACCACCCCGTCGCCCAGGCTTGCGTCGGGGCCGACATGACAGAAAGGGCCGACATGGCAGCCGTCACCAAGCCGGGCACCCTCTTCGACCAGCGCGGTCGGATGAACGAAGCTTTCCACCCCGTCGGACATAGACCTTACTCCCTGGGCAAATCCATCATCGCGGTGAACTCGGCCTCGGCGGCCATATCACCCTCGACCTCGGCAATGCCGCCAAACTTCCAGACCTTGCCACCGGGTTTTCCGCGCAGCGTTTCCAGTTTCATTTCAAGCACATCGCCCGGCACCACCATGCGCCGAAACTTGCATTTGTCGATCGACATGAAATAGACCAGCATGTTGCGATCCTCCATGCCAAGAGCCGTGCCGACCATGACCGCCGCCGTCTGGGCCATCGCTTCGACGATGGTCACGCCCGGCATGATCGGCTTACCTGGAAAATGCCCCTGGAAATGGGGTTCGTTCATGGTGACGTTCTTGATCCCGCGCGCCTTGGAATAGCCGTCGATGTCGACCACCTTATCCACCAGAAGGAACGGGTAGCGATGCGGGATAAGCCGTTGGATCAAGTGAATATCCGCGGCTTTCAGCGGCTCTGTCATGGCGTGGTCCTTCGCAATGATTGCTGGGATGTCCCTAGCAACTTGGCCCCGGATGGGCAAGCGCGCGGATCAGTCAGCGTCGCTCTGCTCATCGGGGCCATTGCTGGCGGGCGTGTCACTGCCCATGCTGTCGGGCAGCTCACCGCCGATCTCAGCGTCGATCCGGGAGACGGCGATATCTGTGATGTCGACCACTTCGGCGCGCAGCAGAACGCTGCGGCTGTCCATGATGACTGCCGCGTCGGCATCGCGCATGATCTCGACCAGAACCGGTTCCACCAGGCGCATGAAGGTCACGGGCGCCTGTGCGCGTATCCGGTCAAGGTCGCGCGCGCGCCGGTCGCTGTCCTGCCGGATATTGCGGACTTTCGCATCGAAGGCGTCGGCGAGGTCGCGGAACTCTTCGGGGCTGGTCTCGGCGCGCAATTCACTCAGCGCCTTCTCCTCGGCCTCCAGTTCGGCCTCGAGCTTACGGTTATGCGCGATCAGCGCGTCCCGCTTTGCCTGAAGCTCTTCGTTCATGGTCTCACCCAGCTGGGTTTCCGCGAACAGCTTGTCGGGATTGATCACCAGCACATCGCTTTGAACAACACCGACGCCCTGCGCGCCAGCATGACCCGCGCCAACAAGGCACAGGCAGAGCGCCAGGAGTGATCCGCGAAGAAGTGCCCCGGCCGGCATCAGGGCCTCAGAATTCGGTTCTGACAGTCAGGTCGAAATTCTGTTCAAGGTCGCCCGGCTGCTTTTCGAGGGCCGTGGACCAGTTGAGCCGCAGCGGACCGAAGGGAGATTCCCAGAACAGCGAAACACCGACGACATGTCTGGGTTCGAAGCTTTCAGAGCGGACACGGAAGCGGGCATTGGAGGTGTCTACGCCCCAGATCGCGCCGACATCGTAAAACGCACCGCCAGAGATGCCGTATTCTTCCGGCAGCCCCAACGGAAACTCCGCCTCGAATTTCGCAACTGCGAAGTAATTGCCACCGAGATGTTCGGTGCCCTCGATCGGTCCAAGGCCATTGGGTTCGAACCCGCGCATGATCTGAGATGTATAGCGATCCACCGCGCGGCTTTCGTTGCTGCCCATGAACTCGAGAGCGCCACCTTCCACCGTTGCACGCAGGGTGACTTCCTCGTTCAGAACGGTGGTCTGCGCGATAACACGGGCGCTTGTCTTGAGATATTCGCTGTCGCCGCCCAGCCCGGCATATTCCTGACCGAACGAGAACAGGATTCCGGAGTTCCGATCAAGCCCGGTGCGGCGCGAGTCGAATGTGTAGTTATAGCCTATGGCGCTGGCCCAGGTTTCACCCTGCGCGACCTCCGCACTCAGCGTGCCGGTATTGCCTCTGTAGTCGGTCATGTCCTTGTAGCTGGCATTGTAGAAAACGCCAAACCGACCGTTCTCGCTGACTGGGAAGGTCAGGCTCGGGCGGAATACACCAATCGTCGTGTCATAGAGGCTGAAATCACTATCCGTCTCGATCAGCGAAAAATCCAGCCCGAACTCGACATTGCGGCTCAGGAATGCCGGTTCCACGAAGCTGAGGTTATATTGGGCTGTGGATTCGGATGCGGAGACCTGCGCCGTGAGTTGCTGGCCGCGCCCCATGAAGTTGCGCTCGCTGAACCCGACACTGACGCCGACGCCCGAGTTGGTCGAATAGCTGGCGCCGAAAGACAATGAGCCGGTGGTGGTTTCCTCGACATTCACATCGACGACAACCTGGTCCGGGCGCGATCCTTCGCGCGCGTTCACATCGACGTCCGAGAAATACCTCAGAAGCCGGATCCGTTCGGCTGCTTCGCGGATCTGGCGCGGGTTGAAAGGATCCCCCTCGACCAGATCGAACTGACGGCGGATCACGCGATCAAGTGTCGTGGTGTTGCCCTCGATATCGATCCGCTCGACAAACACACGAGGACCACGCACCAGCACGAATTCAACGTCCAGCGTCAGGTCGCGATCATTGCGCGTGATCCGAGGCTCCACACGCAGGAAGTCGACGCCGTTCTTGATCGCCAGGCGCTCCATCCGCGTGATCGAGTCTTCGACCAGCGTGGGCGAATAGACCGCGCCATCACGCACCTTGAGAACGCTGTGATAGGCCTCGGGCTCGACATCGTTACGATCGCTGACGGTGGTTATCTCGCCAAAGCGGAACTGCTGGCCTTCCTGGATGTTGAAGGTCACGAAGTATCCGTCACGCCCGCGCGCCAGTTCGGCGTTGGTGCCGGTGACACGGAAATCGACATAGCCGCGCGAGTTATAGAAATCGGTCAGAAGCTGGCGGTCGAACTGGATGCGGTCCTCGACGAAGGTGTCACGCTCGATGATCGCGCGCAGAAGACCGGCCTGCTTGCTGTCGATCACGCGGCGCAGACGCCGATCCGAATAGGTGCGATTGCCGACGAAACCGATCCGCTTCACCTCGATCTTGCTGCCTTCGAAAATTTCAAAGACGAGGTCGACGCGGTTGTCGCTGCGGCGGATGATCTTCGGGCTGACACGTGCTGAGACGCGACCGTTTTGCGCAAGGGCCTCGGTCAGGGTCGCTGCGTCACGTTCGGCTTTGGACGGGCTGAAAACCTGGCGCGGCTGGCTGTCAATGAAGCCGCGCATGTCTTCGTCCTTCATGCGCCGGTTGCCTTCAAAGGCGATGCGGTTGATCGTGGGATATTCCGACACCTCGATATAGAGCTGCCCGCCACGCGGTTCGATGGTGACGCTTTCGAAAAGGCCGCTTCCAAGGATGCTCTGGTAGGCCTCGTTCAGCCGGGCGGCTGAAACCGTCTCGCCGCGCGCGATGCCGGCGTAATTGAGGATGGTGCCCGCCTCGATGCGCTGGTTGCCTTCGACGACGACATTGTTGAAGCGATAGGACTGGGCATTGGCGTTGCCCGGAAGGCCCATGATGGCCACCGTCAGCAGAGCGAGGCAGAACGCTCGGACAGCGATCAATACGCTTTGAGAGGAACCCGCGCGCAAGAGGCGACGGTGCTGCTCATTTCCCATGTCTTAAATACCCCAGTCAAACATCCCTGTTACTGATGTCAGTATCCGGTATGTCGAGCCTTGTCAAAACGCGGGGAGCAAGATTGCGGACAAAATTCACACCTATGCGACGGCGCATAGGGACGATCACAACGACCCGATAAAACCACCGGCCAGAAGCGCAACCAGAATCGTTGCCAGATAGAGAATCCGGTCCCAATTCAGGTTCACCAGCAGGCTCAGCCCACGGTATCCGCTTACTATATGTTGCATCATCAGTCCTTGACGGTTCTGTCTGCGCAAGAAGTGCACGTGGAATAAGGCA
Organism: uncultured Roseovarius sp.; assembly: GCA_964570675.1. Classification (GTDB taxonomy): domain Bacteria; phylum Pseudomonadota; class Alphaproteobacteria; order Rhodobacterales; family Rhodobacteraceae; genus Roseovarius. The sequence continues at coordinate 7,569 of CAZMZS010000030.1, forward strand.
ACAATCGGGGCGCAAATGAGGCAAAATCGTGGCGCGCCCTGCGCCCGCCGCGCCTTTTGGCCCCGGTTAACCCTGCGTCAGTGCTGCGCTGCTGACCGATCCGTCAGGGGCAGAAGATATCGTTGAACAAAGCGAATCCCATCAGGCTGAGCACCAGAGCCAGACCTGCGGTCATCAGTATCCTGAGCGCTGTATCGCTCGGAGGTTTTCCGCTCACGGCCTCGTATGCATAGAACGCCAGGTGGCCACCATCGAGCACCGGGATCGGAAACAGGTTCAACAACCCGACTGCGGTCGAAAGGACGGCGATGAACCAAATGAAGCTTTCTGCGCCCTGGCTGGCCATTGCACCGGACACTTCGGCGATCCCGATCGGACCAGACATGTTGCAGCTGCTGATCGCGCCCGTGATCATGTGGTATAGGCCCGAAATGGACCCTTCAATGATACGCCACACCTGCACCGTCCCGCGTGACACGGCCTCAACCGGGCCAAGGCGTTCAGTCGCAGGTTCAAAGGCCAGCCCCCCGGCTATTCCGATGCGCCACTGGCTTTGGAAGCCGCCTTCGGATTGGGGTTCGTCCATTCGGCGCGGCGCCAAGGCGAAATCAAGCGTTTCGCCATCGCGCCAAACCTTGAGTTCAAGCGCCCTGCCCTCAGAACCTTCGACGATCTCCTTGAGTTCGGCAAAGCTGTGAATCGGGGTGCCGTCCACCGCGGTGATGACATCGCCCGCGCGCATGTTGATATCGAAAGCAGCTGATTGCGGTGCCAGCTGCGCCACCAGCGGAGGCATCGGATACGGCCCCTGCGCGGATACTTCACGTCCATCGCGCAGAACGCGATATTCCAGCAGAGGCTCGGCAGGCAGTTTTTCAATGAACGGGTCGAATTGATCCGATTCGCCGAACTCGGGCACTTCGATACCGGCGATGGCGATCAATTCGTCACCTTCCTGAAGTGTGATGCCTTCAGCCGGCAAAGGGTTCAGACTGCCAACGGCAAGCGGTTCGGCGACCTTGCCCTGGGTCATCATCACGGCCGTGAAAATCAGGATCGACAGCACGAAATTGAAGACTGGCCCGGCCGCAACCGTGGCGGTACGCGCCCAAAGCGGCGCTCCGGCCATTGTCTCGCGCCGTTCTTCGGATGTCATCGCGCGCACGTTCTCGCTGCTTTGTGCGCTCGCGGCGTCGGCATCACCCTTGAATTTGACGTATCCGCCGAAAGGCAGCAGCGCCACCTGCCATTGCGTGCCATGTTGATCCCGGCGCGACCAAAGAACCGGCCCGAACCCCAGCGAGAAGACCTCGGCCTTGATCCCGGACCAGCGTCCGACGATGTAATGCCCGTATTCATGCACCGCCACGATAGCGGAAAGAGCGACCACAAAGGCCAGCAAAGTCATGAAGATGCTGCCGAACTGCGGCAGAAAAGATATTGTATCCACGCCTGTTGTCCTATCTGTGCTGCTCTTTGACGACCCTGTCGGCACATACCCGTGACAGATGGTCCAGATGGGTCACACTATCAAGGCTGATCCCGGCATCAACCAGGCCTTTCTGAGCACAAAGCCGGGTCAGAACCTCTTCGACCACGCCGCTCATCGCCAGAAATCCGATGCGACCGGCGATGAAATGGTCAAGCGCGCGCTCCTTGGCGGCGTTGAAAACGGCGCCCGACAGCCCACGCTCTGCCATAACCTCGCGCGCCAGTCGCAGCGCGGGATAACGACCGGGATCGGGGGCGCTGAAGCTGAGTGACCCGATGGCCGCAAGGTCGAGCGCGGCAACCGGCAGCGCGCGGCGCTCGGGCCAGTTCAGCGCATAGCCGATGGCGTGGCGCATGTCGGGCGGGCCGACATGGGCCATCAGCGCTCCGTCGCAGAAACCGACGAGGGCATGGACCAGGGATTCAGGGTGGATCAGCACCTCGATCCGCTCGGGGTCGAGGTCGAAGAATTCGCGCGCCTCGATCATCTCGAGCGCCTTGTTGAACATCGAGGCGCTGTCAATCGTGATCCGCTGACCCATGGCCCAGTTCGGGTGGGTCGAGGCCTGTTCCACCGTGACCGACGCCAGTTGATCGCGCGGCCAGTCCCGAAAGGCGCCGCCGCTGGCGGTAATGATCACGCGGCGCACCGCGTCCATGCTTTCGCCGACAAGGGCCTGGAACACAGCCGAATGTTCACTGTCCACCGGCAGGATGCGTGCGCCGGATCGCGCAGCGGTCTCGATCATAAGCGGACCGGCCGCGACCAGTGACTCCTTGTTGGCCAAAGCCAGTGTCGCGCCCTGTTCGAGCGCCTTCAACCCCGGCGGCAGGCCCGCGGCGCCCACGATGGCCGACATGACCCAATCGGCAGGCCGCGCCGCGGCCTCGGTGATCGCTTGCGCGCCGGCGGCGGCCTCGATACCCGAGCCTTCAAGCGCTGTACGCAGATCGTCCAGCAGATCGTCATGGGCCGTGACGGCGAGCTGCGCACCGCTGGCACGTGCATCCTTTGCAAGCTGCGCGATATTGCGCCCGCCGGTCAGCGCGACCACCTCGAAGAGGTCCGGTTCTCTTGCGATCAGGTCAAGCGTGCTCTGCCCGATCGACCCCGTGGCACCAAGAATCGTGATCCGCCTCATGGCAGCCCCGGCATCAGCGACGCCAGCCACAGCACCATCACCATCGCGGACGCGCCCAGCATGGCGTCAAAGCGGTCCAGCACGCCGCCATGCCCCGGAATAAGGTCAGAGCTGTCCTTGACCCCGCAACGCCGCTTGATGGCGCTTTCGGCGATATCGCCCAACTGACCGGCGAAGCCCACCAGCATCGATACAACCACAAGTCCCGCACCTGCCATCAACGGTTCAGACATAAGCAGGCCTACGAGGCCAGCGCCGACCCAGCCCGCCAGAGTGCCGGACCATGTTTTCTTGGGGCTGACGCGGGGCCAGAATTTCGGCCCCCCCATCATGCGGCCAGCAAAATATCCCGCTACATCCGAAACAATCACCACCAGCACAAGCCAGACCATCCAGCCGAATCCGGCCTCCTGTCGCAATTGCGCCGTGACGTAGCATCCCAGCAGAATCCAGAGCGCGAAAAGTATATGCAGTCCTTTGTCGCGCGGCGCCTGCCCGGTGCCGACAAGAGCTGCGGCGGCCAGCACGGGCAGAACCACGATGCCCGGCAAAACAAGCGCGAGCGCGAGCGCTATGGCGCCGAGAACGCCCGATGCGACGGGGCCCGGTGACTCTGACATGCGGGCGGCTTCCCAGATCATCAGCCCGGCAAGGGCGCAGATCAGCCCATTGAACAGCCAGCCCCCAACCCAGATCGCACCAGCGCCAACACCAGCCATCGCAAGCCCCGAAAGCACGCGCGGTGCAAGATCGGACCATCGTGCCTGCTCACTCATGCGGACGCGGCTCCGAACCGCCGTTCGCGCGCGCCATAACTGCGCAGCACATCGGTAAAGATCGCGCGGGTGAAATCGGGCCAAAGCGTATCGATGAATTCGTATTCGGAATAGGCCGACTGCCAGAGCAGAAAATTCGAAATCCGCGCCTCACCGCTGGTGCGGATGACCAGATCGGGATCGGGCAGCACGCAGGTATCAAGATAGCGCGGTAACGTTTCCTGATCGACCTTGGCCGGGTCGAGGGTGCCATCCGCCACATCCTGCGCCAGCCGCCGTGTGGCGCGGGCAACCTCGTCGCGACCACCGTAGTTCAGCGCGATCGTCAGGTTGAGACGGGTGCAATGGCTGGTCATCTCCTCGGCTTCGTCCATCAGGTCCTGCAAGGGTTTGTCGAGCCGGGTGCGGTCGCCAATGAAGCGCACGCGCACGTTTTCCTTCACGAATTCCCGCATTTCCTTGACGATATAGCGCCGGAAGAGCGCCATCAAACCAGAGACTTCGGTCTGGGTGCGTTTCCAGTTTTCGGTCGAGAAAGCAAAGATCGTCAGGTAGTCGACGCCCAGATCCGGGCATGCACTGACGATTTCGCGCACACGGCGCGCGCCAGCGTGATGGCCGAACAGGCGCGGACGTCCGCGCGCCTGCGCCCACCGGCCATTGCCGTCCATGATGATCGCAACATGGCGCGGTCCGCAGGTGTCTGGGCTTTTCCTTGCCATGTCGCCGTCCTCGCGCTTCAGACCTGCATGATCTCGGCCTGCTTGCCTTCAAGGGCTTCGTCCACCTGATGAGTGAACTTGTCGGTCAGTTCCTGTACCTCGGTTTCCCAGAACTTCTGGTCATCTTCCGACATGCCATCGGCCTTGGCCTTCTTGATCCGGTCCATGCCGTCGCGGCGCACATTGCGCACAGAGACGCGCGCATGTTCGGCATATTGCGCGGCGACCTTGCTCAGTTCCTTGCGGCGCTCCTCGTTCAGCTCGGGGATCGGCAGCATGATGATCGTGCCGTTGAGCTGCGGGTTGATCCCAAGGCCGCTGTCGCGGATCGCCTTCTCGGTGGCGTTCACCAGCGACTTGTCCCAGACGTTGATCGTTACCATCCGGGGTTCGGGCACATTGACGGTGCCGACCTGGTTGATCGGGGTTTTCTGGCCATAGGCCTCCACCATCACCGGCTCCAGCATCGACGCCGAGGCGCGCCCTGTCCGCAAAGAGGCGAATTCCGTCCGCAACGCGCTCATCGCGCCTTCCATTCGCCGTTCCAGATCGGCCACGTCAAGTTCGAACTCATCAGCCATGTTCCGTCTTCCTTCTCGCGGGTCTTGCGTTCTGTCGTTCTCTTTTGCCTCAACCATGCACGGTTGTATAGGTACCGTTGCCGGCGAGTATCCCCTTGAAGCCCCCCGGTTCATCCAGGCTGAAGACGATGATCGGCAGGTTGTTGTCGCGGGCAAGCGCGATGGCGCTGGCATCCATCACCTTGAGATGCTGGGCCAGAACCTCGTCATAGGTGACGCGCTCGAAACGCTTGGCGTCGGGGTTGGTCAGCGGGTCCTTGTCATAGACACCATCCACCTTGGTGCCCTTGAAGATCGCCTCGCAGGCCATCTCGTTGGCGCGCAGCGTTGCGGCAGTGTCGGTGGTGAAATACGGGTTGCCGGTGCCTGCCGCGAAGATGCAGACGCGCTTTTTCTCAAGGTGGCGCACCGCGCGGCGGCGGATATAAGGCTCGGCCACCTCGTCCATGCGGATCGCGCTGATGACGCGGGTGAAGACGCCCAGCTTCTCCATCGCGCTCTGCATCGCCAGCGCGTTCATCACTGTCGCCAGCATTCCCATGTAATCAGCCGTGGTGCGCTCCATCCCCTGGGCGCTGCCCGCAAGGCCCCGGAAAACGTTGCCACCGCCGATAACCATGCAGATCTCGACCCCGAGATCATGCACGGATTTCACCTCTCGCGCGATCCGTTCGACTGTCGGCGGGTGCAAGCCATAACCCTGGTCCCCCATCAACGCCTCTCCGGATATCTTCAGAAGGACGCGATTGAACCTGGTTTCGGGGGCGGGGGTGTCGGACATCGGGGGGCTCCATGCAGGTTCCGGGTCGCGCGCAAAATGTAGTAAAACTCGGCCGTGTTCAATCACCGAAACCGGTCTTGCGGGCGATTTGCATGGCTGCCTCTCGCATCGGTGCGCGAATTCGCCTATCTCACAGGGCGATGAGCACCCTGCCCGATATCCCGTGCGACCGCCCGGTCCTGATCGCTGGGCCGACCGCGTCCGGAAAATCCGCCCTTGCGTTGCGCCTGGCGCGGCGTGATGGCGGCGTGATCGTCAATGCCGACGCGATTCAGGTCTATGAGAACTGGCGCATCCTGACCGCACGCCCCTCGCCGCAAGACGAGGCCGTCGCGGAGCACCGTCTTTACGGCCATGTTCCGCGGGACGCAGACTATTCCGCAGGCCATTGGCTGCGCGAGGTCAAGCCGCTGCTCAAGGGGTCCGCGCGTCCGATCATTATCGGCGGCACCGGGCTTTACTTCACCGCCCTGACCGAGGGGCTTGCCCCGATCCCGCCTACACCGCCCGACATCCGCGACTCTGCCGACGCATTGCTGCGCGAAAGCGGGTTGCCCGCGCTGCTCGATGATCTCGATCCCATCACCATGGCGCGGATAGACACACGCAATCCGATGCGGGTGCAGCGCGCCTGGGAGGTCCAGCGCACTACAGGGCGCGGTCTTGCGGCGTGGCAGGACGAGACGCCAGCCCCAGCCTTGGCGCTCAGGGATTGTGCCGCGCTGCTGGTTGATGCGGACAAGGACTGGCTCAACGCCCGCATTGCGCGCCGGTTCGATGCGATGCTGGCCGAGGGCGCACTTGAAGAGGCACGCGCCAACCTGGCCGACTGGGATCCGTCCCGCCTTTCCTCCAAAGCGATCGGTGCGCCGGAGCTGATCGCGCATCTTCAGGGCCACATGACTCTGGATGCGGCCCGCGACGCGGCCACCATCGCCACCCGCCGATTCGCCAAGCGCCAGCGCACTTGGTTCCGCGCCCGAATGCGGGACTGGCACAAGATCAGCGCAGAGACGCTTTGACATTTTCAACAATCATCCCTGTTATACATGTATTTTTTCACCTATAATATCATAAATGATGTTTTTCAGGTGTCGGCGTATGGTGCAAGATTATCCCAGAATCATGACCTTGGCCCAATGGACCGGGCCAGCGCGCTGGCAGGCGGAACTGCCCCACACTCGCGACCACCACGCTTTCCTCTGGATCACTCGCGGTCAGGGGCGATGCTTGCTTGAAGGGCTGCGACGAGGTGTGGGCGTTCACAACGCGCTGGTGATTCCGGCCGGCACGCTTTTCGCAACGGATCTGGGCAAGCAGGGGTTCGGCCTTGTCTGCACCATCCCGCCGGACGCGACCGTCCCGATGCCCGATACCGCACAGCAATTGCGCGTTCGTGATGCGCAGGCACAGGCTGAACTGGCCACGATCCTTGAATCGATGCAGCGAGAGGACAACACGCAGCGCCATTTCCACGACGAGGCGATGAGCGCATATGCTGCGCTTCTGGGGGTCTGGTTGCGCCGCACCATGATCGACGCGCCGACGCCACCCCGACCCCCTGCATCTGAGCGGCTGGTGCGCGCCTACGCCGCCCTGATCGAGCGCGACCACGCCAGCGGCAAGCCAATGGCCGATTACGCCGCTGCGCTCGGGGTCACGCCGACGCATCTGACCCGAACCTGCCGCACAGCAGCAGGCATGAGTGCAGCGCAGCTTCTGACGCAGCGTATCGTTCACGCGGCACGCATGTTGCTGGAGCAGTCAGACCGTCCGTTCAACCTTATTGCCGCAATGTTGGGGTTCCGCAGCGCCGCCTATTTTTCACGTTTCGTGCTGCATCACACCGGGGCGACCCCGACACAACTGCGCCGCAACGCAGGCGCGACCGAAGCCAAGACACCGGCATCGCCCACAACAACCTTTCGCGGTGTGGGTTGATATCTGGTCGGGCTCTATGTGTAATGAGCGCGACGCCCTGTCCTTTCTCCTCCGCAAGCCCGAAAGTGAGCCCTGAACATGTCATCTTTCCTGCATCCTTCAGCTCCCGGTCTTGCCCGCGCCCTCAAGGCGGGTCGCATGGGGCGGCGCGAATTCATGGCGCGCGCCACCAGCCTAGGAATGAGCATCGCGGCGGCATCGACGCTCGGGGCGCTGCCCGCCCCTGCCCTTGCGCAGACGCGGATCGCACAGGGCGGCACATTGCGCATCCAGCAAAACGTCAAGGCGCTGGACGATCCGCGCACCTATGACTGGAGCGAGATGGGCAACCTGACACGCGGTTTCCTTGAATATCTGGTCGAATATGGCAGGGACGGTGCATTCCGGGGCATGCTGCTGACGTCGTGGTCGGTGAATGACGACGCGACCCGATACGTTCTCAATCTGCGTCCCGGTATCCAGTGGAATAACGGCGATCCCTTCACTTCGGAGGATGTCGTGCGCAATATTGCGCGCTGGTGTGACTCCACTGTGCCCGGAAACTCCATGTCGGGGCGGTTCCCCGGCCTCAGCGACCCCGATACCGGGCAGTTGCGCGATGGCGCGGTCGAAACGCCCGACAATCTGACCGTGATGCTGGAGCTCTCACAGCCGGATATCGCGCTCATCGCCAACATGTCGGATTACCCGGCTGCGATGATGCATGCCAGCTATACGGGCGGCGACCCGTTCGAGCACGGGATCGGCACCGGCCCATTTCGTCCGGTCAGCCTTGTTCCGGGCGAGCGATGTGTGCTCGAACGCCACCCGGATCACGACTGGTGGGGTTCCGAAGTGTTCGGCGGCCCCTATCTAGACCGGGTCGAGTTCCTCGATTTCGGCACCGACCCTGCCAACTGGGTGGCTGCGGCCGAGGCGGATGCGGTTGATCTGCTTTATGAAACTGTGGGCGATTTCATCGAGGTGATGGATGATATCGGCTGGACCGGCACCAGCACGCAAAGCGCGGCCACCGCCGTTATCCGCACCAATGCGCGTGCCGAAGTGAACGGCGAGACGCCGTATGACGATCCCCGGTTTCGCCGCGCCTTGGCGCTGGCCGTGAATAACGAGATCTGCCTGGAGCTGGGCTATGTGGCCGGGGGCAGCGTCGCCGCCAATCACCATGTCAGCCCGATCCATCCCGCTTACGCCGACATCGGCCCCGCGCCCTTTGACCCCGCGCAGGCGATATCCGACATCCGCGAACTTGGAATGGATGGATTCGAACTGGAACTGATCACGCTCGACGACGAATGGCAGCGCAACACCGGCGATGTGGTTGCAGCGCAGCTGAGCGATGCGGGGCTCTCCGTACGCCGCGCGATCCTGCCCGGAAAGAGCTTCTGGGAAAACTGGAAGGACTTTCCCTTCTCGCTGACCGAATGGAACCACCGACCACTGGAGGTGCAGGTGCTGAACCTCGCTTACCGTTCGGGCGCGCCCTGGAATGAAACCGGTTTTGCCAACCAGTCATTCGACGCGCTGCTCGATCAGGCGATGGCGCTGGCCGACCCCGAGGTCCGCCGCCCGGTGATTGCCCGGATCGAAGCCATCCTGCGCGAGGAGGGCGTTATCATTCAGCCGTTCTGGCGCGCGCTTTTCAATCACCATAACGGGCAATTGGTAAACGCCGAGCGCCATCCGGCCAATGAAATTCATCTCTATCGGATCGGATTCGCGGCCTGACGCTGGCGCCGCGCATGGCGGCGGGTCCGGTCAGCTTCCCCAGATGATCCGCACGTAATTGCGCGTCTCTTCGAATGGGGGTACGCCGCCGTATTTTTCCACGGCTTTGGGCCCTGCATTATAGGCAGCCAGAGCCAGCCGCCAGGAACGGAATGTCCGGTATTGCTCGGCCAGGTAGCGGGCACCGCCGTCAAGGTTCTCGTAAGGGTCATGCGGATTGACCCGCAACCCCCGCGCCGTGCCGGGCATCAACTGTGCCAGTCCGATCGCACCCTTGTGTGAAAGCGCCTTGTCATTCCAGGCCGATTCCTGCTGCACCAGCTTCAGGAACAGGTCCTGAGGCACACCGTGCCGTCTGGCGGCATCCTTGGCCATCTGAAGATAATGCCCGCGATACTCGCCGCTGTAGCCCCGCGCCGGGCTGTCGCCCCACTTGGTCGGGGTATGCACCTTTTGCGGCTGCAGGCGCACGGAATTGTTGTATTGCTGTCGTGCACGGTTATCCAGAACCCCGGTCTGGGATTTGAACAACGTGCTTCGGTTCTTAGTCGACAGCACATCCGCAGACGCCGCCAAAGGCATGACCAGTGCCGTCGCGACAAGCGCAATCGTGAAATATCGCATTCGCCTCTCGTCCCCCGCAGCGTTCTCGTTGCGGCGCACTATACCTGAAACGAGTCCGATTTCCAGATTCAACCGAAGTTCGGCCCACTTCGGCGCTTGAGCGCCGGTGGTTTCGCGGGAAAGCCGCGCCCTTTCGGAAAATTTTAAACTTTCCTTCATCCCCTCGTGATGGTGTAACGCTTGCAGCAACGCGAAAACACATCTTGAAGGAGGTCACGATGGCCGGCTCAGTGAACAAGGTAATTCTCATCGGCAATCTTGGCCGTGACCCCGAGGTCCGGACATTCCAGAACGGCGGCAAGGTCTGCAACCTGCGTATCGCCACATCCGAAAACTGGAAGGACCGTAACACCGGTGAGCGTCGCGAACGCACCGAGTGGCACAGTGTCGCGATCTTCAACGAGGCGCTCGTGCGTCTGGCAGAGCAATATCTGCGCAAGGGGTCCAAGGTCTATCTCGAAGGCAAGCTTGAAACCCGCAAATGGCAGGATCAGTCGGGTCAGGACCGCTACAGCACCGAAGTCGTGCTGCGCCCCTATGCGGGTGAAATGACCTTCCTTGACGGCCGCGGTGACGGCGGTGGCAGCGGCGGTGGCGGCGACACCGGCCAGGGTGGCGGCTATGGCGGCGACTACGGCGGCGGACCCTCGCAGGAAGGACCATCGGGCGGGCCTTCGCGCGATATCGACGACGAGATCCCGTTCTGATCGCGCCCAACACGCGACGCGATGTCAGGCCGCTCCACAGGGGGCGGCCTTTTCATTTCAGAACCAGCAGCGTCATTAGGGCCAGCAACGGAAGCAACGCGGGCCCCACCACAAGCGCCACCCCCAACAGGGTCAGCCGCGCGCTCGGCGCACAATGCCCCAGCACGGTCTTTCGCTTCTGTTTCATTCGCCGATTAACGCGGCTTTAGGTTTTCATTCCGTTAATGACAGGATGGATTTCACCTTTGGATCGCGCCCGCAGCCTCCCGGCTCCTGCGCCTTGCAGCAGCATCCCTTATATGGTCGCGCGCTGGCGGCCCATGCGGGGCAGATCGTCGCCTTTCACGCCAGCGATAAAGGGCGCGTGCAGGCAAGCGCACAGATCCTGCAACGCCGCTTCGGGCCGTTGCGTGTCTGTTACCTTCCTCGCGGCCCCGTCTGGGCGCCGGAAATCGACGACAGATCCCGCGCGCTGATCCTGAACGCACTGCTCCGCGCCCTTCCCCCGGCTATTTGGATCGCCGCCCCGGAAAGCACCGGGGACAGTGACCATTATCGCTCGGCAGGTTTTCGCGCAGTCATGACGCCGCAACACATGGCAGAAATGGATCTGACCCGCCCGCAATCCCAAAGGCTGAGCCAGCAACACGGGAAATGGCGCAATCGACTCCGCCGCGCGCAAGGCGGCGGGCTTGACATTGTCTCGCGCCAGTTTGACCCGCTGTGCGACCTGCCTTTGCTGCGGCGCGAAGCCGCACAGCGGCGCGCGCGCGGCTATGCCGCCCTGCCGCAGGAATTCGCACTGTCCTGGGCGCGCTGCGCGCCTGATGCGACAAGGCTGTTTCTTGCACGGCACGACGGCCAGACCCTTGCGTTCATGCTGTTCCTGCTTCACCCTCCTTTCGCGACCTATCACATCGGCTGGACGGGGCCCGTGGGTCGCGCGCTCTCGGCCCATAACCTGTTGTTGTGGGAGGCAGCGAACTGGCTGGCGGCGCAGGGCCACAGGCGGCTTGACCTGGGGCTTGTCGATACATCTGGCGCGCCCGGCCTTGCCCGGTTCAAGCTCGGCAGCGGCGCGAAACCTCGCCCGCTCGGCCCTGCCATGCTAAGGGTTACGGGACCGATGCGCCGCATTCCCCGCCGCTCTTGGGCTGCTGGCGATTTGCCTCTGGCCTTTCGGTCGCTCTGCCTATAGGGCGCTGTGAAACTTTCCCGGGAACGGACGAACATGGACCTGCGCAACATCGCGATCATCGCTCACGTCGACCACGGCAAAACCACGCTGGTCGATGAACTTCTCAAGCAATCCGGCGCCTTCCGCGCCAATCAGGCCGTAGACGAGCGCGCCATGGATTCCAACGACCTGGAGCGCGAGCGCGGCATCACCATTCTTGCCAAAGCCACCAGCGTCGAGTGGAAGGGGACCCGCATCAATATCGTCGACACCCCCGGCCACGCGGATTTCGGCGGCGAAGTCGAGCGGATCCTGAGCATGGTTGACGGGGTCGTCCTGCTTGTCGATGCCGCCGAAGGCCCGATGCCGCAAACCAAATTCGTGACCTCCAAGGCGCTGGCGCTTGGCCTGCGCCCGATCGTCGTCCTCAACAAGGTCGACAAGCCCGATGCCGAACCCGATCGCGCGCTGAACGAATGTTTCGATCTTTTTGCCAATCTTGACGCCAGCGAAGACCAGCTCGATTTCCCGCATATGTATGCCTCCGGGCGCTCGGGCTGGGCCGATGCCGAGCTCGACGGCCCGCGCAAGGATCTTTCGGCGCTGTTCGAACTGGTCGTGAATCACGTGCCCCCGCCGCGCCAGCAGGCCCGCGCGAATGATGACTTCCGCATGCTTGCCACCACGCTCAGCGCCGACCCCTTCGTCGGTCGCATCCTGACGGGGCGGGTGGAAACCGGCCGCCTCAAGGTGGGCCAGACTGTCCAGTCGATCAGCCGGATCGGCCAGAAGATCGAACAGTTCCGCGTCACCAAGATCCGCGCCTTCCGCGGCCTCGGCCAGCAGGATATCGACGAGGCCGTCGCCGGTGACATCGTCAGCATCGCCGGCATGCAGAAAGCCAACGTTGCCGACACGATCTGCGCGCTGGCGGTGGAAGAGCCGCTTGAGGCGCAGCCCATTGACCCGCCGACCATCTCGGTGACCTTTGGCATCAACGACAGCCCGCTGGCCGGGCGAGACGGTAAAAAGGTGCAATCGCGCGTCATTCGCGACCGTCTGATGAAAGAGGCCGAATCGAATGTCGCCATCCGCGTGAGTGACACGCCGGGCGGCGAGGCATTCGAGGTGGCTGGCCGCGGCGAACTCCAGATGGGGGTCCTGATCGAGAACATGCGCCGCGAGGGTTTTGAACTCAGCATCTCGCGCCCGCAGGTGCTGATGCGTGAGGATGCCGACGGCAATCGGGTGGAACCGATCGAGGAAGTGACCATCGACGTCGATGATGAATATTCCGGCGCCGTGATCGAAAAGATCACCGGCACGCGCAAGGGCGAACTGGCCGAGATGAAACCTGCCGGTGCGGGCAAGACCCGGATCATCGCGCTTGTCCCCTCGCGCGGGCTGATCGGCTATCAGGGCGAATTCCTCACCGATACGCGCGGCACCGGTGTTCTGAACCGCGTGTTTCATGGCTGGGCACCCTACAAGGGAACGATCCCCGGTCGTCGCGCCGGCGTGCTGATTTCAATGGAAGACGGGGAATCGGTGGCCTATGCGCTCTGGAATCTCGAAGAGCGCGGGCGCATGTTCATCGGCGCGCAGGCCAAGGTCTATCAGGGCATGATCATCGGCGAGCACAGCCGCGAGAACGATCTCGAGGTGAATCCGCTCAAGGGCAAGAAATTGACCAACGTGCGCGCCTCCGGCACCGATGATGCCGTGCGCCTGACCACGCCGGTCACCATGAGCCTCGAAGAGGCCATCGCCTATATTGACGACGATGAACTCGTCGAGGTCACGCCGAACGCCATCCGACTGCGCAAACGCCATCTTGACCCGCACGAGCGCAAACGGGCGGCGAAAACCGCCTAGGGCGAAATCTTTATCCGATCGATCACCTCAAGCTCGCCGCCATCCGTGCGGCGGGCGACGATGATCTCTCCCGATCCGGCGAAGTTTCCGGTCAATGCGCTGATATTGACCTGGTGAGACACCAGCAGAAGCCGGGCGTCTGGCGCTTGTGCCGCGATCAACTCCAGCGTTTCAGCTGTCTGCGCCGCGCGATCTCCGCGCCCTGCAAAGAACGAGTTGAGCGCGGGCTGTTCCACGATTTCACCAAGATCAAGCAGGTCCGCCGTCTCGCGTGCGCGGCACCACTGGCTTGACCAGAGCGCATCGAAGGTGACGCCCGCCGCGCGTATCGCCTGACCGATGCGGCGCGCCTGTTCGCGGCCCCGAGCATCAAGGTTGCGTTGCGTTGAACACTCGGCCAGGTCGAACCCCGGCGGATCGCCGGTACCCGGCGCCAGCGCGTGACGCATCAGCGCCACCACGCCCGGTTGGTCGAGCGAGGACATGTCCTGCGACCTTGCCTCGAAGGGCAAGGAAAGCGCAAGGATGACCAACAACAGCCGCATAGACGCCCCTCCTGCACCCAAGCCTAGCGCAGAGATGCGCCGCGTCCAGTCATGGGGCGCCATAGGTTCAGAACGACACGGTCAATCGCAGGGAATTTCCTGCATCACCTCATACGCTTCCTTGAGCAGCGTTTTCTCCTCTCGGAACACGGGGGCGTATTCGATCAACTCGATCCGACCGTTGCGCTTCACGTATTTGCGCTCGGCGTCCTTGATCTTGATTTTCTTGACACTGTACTGCGCCGGGACATGAACCTTTTGAAAACACCCGATCAGCTTGGGGTCCTGGGCATGGGCCGTCCCCGCCGCCATCAGGGCGCAGGTCAAAAACAACACTCTTTTCATCTCGTTACTCCACTCGTTACATCGCAGGATATGCTGCGCAGAACCATGGCATTACGATTTGACTCAAATAGGGCGCGGCTTGGTCCAAAGAATGACAACTAAGACCTGGCACCCGGAAGAATGAAGAAGGCCCCGGAACATCCGGGGCCTTCGCTTTGATCACGGTGGACAGGCCGCCGTCTCAGTTCTTCGGTGCGATACAGGCTTCCTTGCGCATGATCCAGTGGGCGTCATGCGTCTTGGTCTTCACTTCCTTGTAGACCGGCGCATAGTACACCTTCACCATTTGGCCGTTCCGGTGCTCCCATGCTGTGCGCGAGGATTTCACCTTAACTTCGGTGACGTCGTACTGGGCTGGACTCCAGACTTTGCCATAGCATTCCACGACTTGACCTTCCCAAGCCAGTGCAGGGACACTGAAAAGGCTTGCGACGGAGAAAGCAGCGGCAGCAAAAAGCGTTCTCTTCATAGTTAACTCCACTCATTACATTAACACGTTTAAGGTTAACTCACATCGGCGGAAAATCGCACATCGACCGCGGATTTTTTTTAGGCTTGACGGCAGATAAACATGAGAAAAATCGCAAGACCGGCGGTTTCGTGTCCTGTTCGCCACAGTTTTGCCACTATTCGCGAGGTTGCCGTAACGACGTCTATCGAGCCATCAGAAACAGTCGCTCGGAACTAAGGTTATCGTTTCTTCTTTGGAAATTCGGCCTTCTCGAATCACGCTAAGAAATGCCGCGCCTACTCGCTGGTCTCGACAATCAGCAGTTCGCGTTCAGAGGCGCCGCGCGCATGGCTCAGCGCCTCTTGGTATTCGGGGCTGTGATAGCAGGTCTCGGCGGCTTCGACGCTTGGAAAGCGCGCCACAACGTTGCGCGCGCGTTCCTTACCCTCTAGTTGAACATAGCGCCCGCCACGGGCAATGAACTGCCCGCCATGCTTCGCGATGGCAGGCCCCGCCAGCGCGGCATAGCGGCCATAGGCCTCCTCGTCGGTGACGGTCACATGGGCAATCCAGAGTGCTGGCATGGTCAAATCCCTTCCACGATAACGATGTCACGCTGAGAGCTGCGCAGCGCGATCGGCAGGATGTCACGATATTCGGGCGACTGATACCAGGCCAATGCCTGTTCCCGGCTGGGAAAGGCGATGATCACGTGGCGACCCGGCCCGTCGCCTTCGACAAAGCTTTGCTCGCCACCCTTGACGAGAAATTTGCCGCCCGCTTTTTCGGCCAGGGCGACTGTCTTGCTGGCATATGCCTGGTAATCCTCGGGGTCGGTCACGTCGATCCGCGCAATCAGATAGGCGGTCATTCCGCGCTCTCCTGATTCTCCAGGACCGTTTCGGCGGCCTTGATCGCGGCGTCGGCATTGCTTGCATCGCGCCCGCCCCCTTGGGCCATGTCCGGGCGCCCGCCCCCGCCCTTGCCGCCCAGTTTGGGCGTCGCCGCGCGCACCAGATCAACCGCCGAGATCCGGTCGGTCAGATCGTTGGTGACACCCGCCGCGACGGCCGCCTTGCCATCGGCCTCGGCAATCAGCAGCACCGCGCCCGATCCGATCCGTGTCTTGTGCTCGTCGATAAGCGCGGGAAGATCCTTGCCTGATACGCCGCTGAGCACTTGCGCCAGGAACTTCACCCCACAAATTTCGTGCGGCTCGGCGGCACCGCTCTGACCGGCCCCCCCGGCCATGGCCAGTTCGCGGCGTAGTTGCGCCACTTCATTGGCAAGCTGGCGGCGCTCGTCCATCAGCGACTTCACACGGGGAACCAGATCCTCGGGCCGGGTCTTCAACTCGCCCGCCAGCGCATCAACGCGTTTGGCTTGCGCGCTCAGGTAATTCAGCGCGGCCTGCCCGGTCAGGGCCTCGATCCGGCGCACACCCGAACTTGACGCCTGATCTGCGGTCACGATGCAAAGCCCGATATCACCGGTCTGGCGCACATGGGTGCCGCCGCAAAGCTCGATCGAATAGGTCCGCCCATCCATGCCCTTGCCCGAGCCATCCTGCGTGCCCATCGACACCACGCGCACCTCGTCGCCGTATTTCTCGCCGAA
>CAZMZS010000031.1:0-24060 GCA_964570675.1 uncultured Roseovarius sp.
GGCGCGGCGGGATCGGGCGCGGCGGGCGCCTGCATCACTCGCTGCTGAATGCGCTGGCCGTGGAGGCCACGGAACCGACCGCGCCGAGGGTGCCGGTCAGGGCCGAGATGACCTTGCCCCATTGCGCGAAGGGCGCTTCGGTGACGTAGATTGTGTCATCGTCGCGGATCACGAAGTCACGGGCCATGAACATGCCGTTCGGCTTGGTGAGGTCCAGCACATAGACGAGGCGCTGCGCGCCCACGAGATCGCCCCGGCCAAGCACCTGGTTGGCGATTTCGGCCGGTTCGTTGCGCATGACGAAGACGCCGGTCGGATCGGCGGCGCTGGCCATTAGGCCGCCGACCTGAGCGAGGGCCTCGACAGCCGAGAGGCTTTGGGATTCGAAGGGCACGCGGGCCTGGGCGCCGGTGGCGCCAAGTGCTGTGAAGGAGCGGGTATCCTCTTCGACGAGAACCCGGTCACCGGCACGCAGGGCGATGTCGTAGCTGGGATCCTTGTAGAGATCCTGGAACCAGACCTGGCTGCGCTCGGTGCCGCGGATGACGGTGATCTGGGCGATTTCGGGTTCGATGGAGATGCCTCCCGCCGCGGCCAGCATGGCCGAGAGCGTGCGGGTCGGGCGCTCGATCGGGTAGACGCCCTGAGCGCCGATTGCGCCCACAAGCGACACGGTGGAGCCGTCACCGGCGACGCGGCGCACTTCGACCTGGGGGTCGGGGGTCTGTTCATCGAGCTTGGAGGTGATGATCCTGCGGATCGCGTCGGGCGTGTTGCCGGCGGCCCGGATGCGCCCGGCATAGGGCACGAAGATGAAGCCCGAGCCATCGACCTGGACCTCCTCGAGGATGGTCTGGTTGGCGGCCTGGCCGGCAAGCAGCCCGTCATCGACGTTTTCCCAGATGGTCAGGCCCAGCACGTCGCCGGGGCGGATCGTGTCCGAGCCAAGACGCCCGGCATTGCGGAAGGATTCAGAAAAGCCAAGCGCCGGCTGCACGGCGGTTGCGCGGGTCACGCGGTCATTCACCGTGACGATGAAGGCATCACCTTCGCGCTGCACCGAACCGGCGTAGATTTCGCTTTTGTTGGGGCCGACCCGAGGGAGTGCGCAGGCTGAGACCATCACGACACTCATTAAAAGGGCGACGGATTGCGCCCGGCGACTGGTTCTGGGTTTCACTGCTCGGTCTCCTCGACCTTTTTTGCCTGCTTCTTTTTTATTCTTTTTTGGCAAGCTACCGGAAACGCGATGTTAAATCCAGAGTCTTGAGCGGTTTGGCTCAGGTCACGGCGCGCAACTGTTGCCGTGGAGCCGCGGTGCCCGAGCGCAGCGCGTCGTAAGGATCTTCGGGGGCGAGCATCATGTCGACGGTCTGGCGCAGCAATTGGCGCCGCCCGCGAGAGGAGTAGAATCCGCCCGCCACCTGGCTGGTTTCCAACAGGAAGCGGCGGTAATCGGCATAGGCGCGCCGGTCGGGGCGTTCGGCCCCGGCAAAGAAATCGGTCAGCGATTTCGAGGAGACGAATTCGGGTTTGTCATAGACCGCGGCGCCGAAGGTCTTGAGGGGAATGCCGCGCCAGAGCACCTGTTGGGCGGCGGTGGAATTGACGGTGACGGCGCTGCGGGCCTCGTCGAGCAGGCGCGCGAGCTTGCCGCCGCGCACGAAGTGGACGCGGTCCGCGATATCATGCGCGCGCGCCAGGCGGCGCACATCCTGCCGGATCGGTGCGCGACCGTCCTCGAGCGGGTGGGCCTTGATCACGAGGTGATGGTGGCGCGGCGCGCCGCTGGCGAAGCCGGTGATCACGGTTTCGAGGAATTCGCCCATGGTGGAAAAGGGCGAATGGGCCTGAAAGGCGGAATCATGTTCGAGCTGCAAGAGCGCCAGGTGATAGGGAAAGCCGCCATGCGTGACGCGCAGCGTGGCGATGCGCCGCTCGATCGCCTGAAAGGGCATGAGCAGCAGGCGGCGCAGATAGAGGCTGAATTCCTGGCCGACCGAGAGTGCGCGATGCGGGCGGAAATGCCGGTAGCGGCGGTTCAGGAACAGAACGAAGCCATGATAGAGCGCGCCGTAGAATACATGCTGACGGGTGTCGCCCCAGCTGGCCGGGGGCAATGGCGGGGCGTCCATGTCGCAGCGTTCAAGAGCGGCGCGCATGTCATCGACATCGAGCGACATCAGGCGCGAATGGCCGTTCGAGCCGCCCCGCTCGTAAGTGACCCAATAGGGGCGCAGGTAACCTTCCTCGAAGACATGAATGCGAAGGCCCGCGGCACGGGCGATGGCGACGGCCTCGGCATGGATCGGGCGGGTATCGCCGTAAAGCACGAGGTCGGTGACGGATTTTTCGCTGAGCAGTGAGCGGAACGTTTCCGCCCAGTCATCAATGGTGCCGAGATAGGGGATATAGCTGGCGCGGTCGCCCCAGAATGCCCTGTCGCCGCTGTTGAACCCGACGCGCCAGACCCGCGCGCCGGTGCGGCGCAGCATGGCTGCGAGCTTGTGAAAGAAGGGGCCATGTGGCCCCTGGAGAAACAGAAATGTCCGGTCGCTGCCTGCCATGATGCCAAAACCCTAAACGCGCACCTGTTACCCTTCTGTTACCTCTAGCGCAGTTTGGCGCTGAAAATAAGTCCTTTCCGGGGCATCGGGGTGGCGTGTGATACCTTGTCATGGGGCGCGCACGGGGCTAGGTGCGAAGGGCATGAAGTGTGGAGGCCAGCCATGTTCACGGGGATCATCACGGATGTCGGCAAGGTGCGCGCGCTTGAAAAGCGCGGCGATCTGCGGGCGCGGATCGAGAGCGGCTATGACATGGGCGGCGTCGATATCGGCGCGTCCATCGCCTGTGACGGGGTGTGCCTGACGGTGGTGGACAAGGGCGGCGACTGGTTCGACGTGGATATCAGCGCCGAGACCGTGTCGAAAACCAACCTTGACGGCTGGGCCGAGGGGCGGCGGGTGAACCTGGAACGCGCGCTCAAGGTCGGCGATGAGCTGGGCGGGCATATCGTGTCGGGCCATGTGGACGGGCTGGCGACGATCGTGGCGATCCGCGACGAGGGCGACAGCACACGCTTCACCCTGCAGGCGCCCGAGGCGCTGGCGCGGTTCGTCGCGCCCAAGGGGTCGGTGGCGTTGAACGGCACGTCGCTCACGGTCAACGAGGTCGAGGGAAGCGATTTCGGGATCAACGTGATCCCGCATACCAAGGACGCGACCACCTGGGGCGATGCGGTGGTGGGCGACCTCGTCAATCTCGAGATCGACACGCTGGCGCGCTACGTGGCGCGGTTGCAGGAAACGCTCTGAAGGAGTGTTGCGCCGGTCAGACCGGATCGCGCGACAAAAGCCGGCGCGACAGGGTCCAGAAGAGAGTGGCCAGGATGATCGCAAGGTAGCTGTCCACGGCGTAATGCCAGGCAAGATGCACCGACCCCAGCACGATCATCGCGGCAAAGACGCTGAGCGCCCAGCCGATCCAGCGCGACAGGCTGAAGCCATAGAAGGCCATCAGAACGGCGGTGGTCACATGCATCGAGGGCATCGCCGAAATGCCCCGCACCGGCCCGCCATTGCGATAGCCGTCAAGCAGCATGTCCTGCACGCCCAGCGCCCAGACCGGGCTGACCTCGTGGAGGTCGCGCAGCATCTGCATCTGAGGCTCGAACGTGTCGCCAAAGCCGAAGGCGGCGTAATAAACCGGCCCGACCGAGGAAAACACCGTCGCCAGCAGGTTCGCCGCAAAGACCCAGGCCATGGCCATCGAGAGCAGGAAGGCGCGGTGGCCGGTGGCCTCGGCGCGGCCGAAACAGGCGATGAACACCAGGAAATACAGAAGCATTATCCAGATGTGATACGCCCCGTTGATGATTGTGGTCACCAACGGATAACCCAGGAGCGGCGCGAGCAGACGCCATGCATCCTGGCCCCCATGCAGCGCCCGGTCGAGCGCGGCGAAGGTGGGATCCCATGAAAAGGGCACGATCATGGGGATCATGTCCTTGAGGAAGGTGGCGGTGCTGACGATGAAGCCGATAGTGACCAGCGCCACCGCGCCGCCCAGCAGGCGTTCGGCGTCAAGCAGCGTCGCCTTGATGTCCTGAAAGAATCGGCGCAGCGGATAGGCCGGACGCTGCACGATGGCGATCCAGCCCAGACGCCCAAGCGCAAGGGCCAGCACGAATGCCGGCACCATTGTGCTGAACAGCGTCAGCAGGATCGCCACGGTCGAGGAATGAAACGGCTGCCCGAGCGCCCGGGACACGATCAGCGCCGCGCAAAGGTGCAGCGCGGCCAGCACGAGCAGGAAGCGATTGAGCCAGACCGCACGGCCAGCAAGACTGTGCCACGGCGTGGCGATGTTGACCTGAAATTCCATAACCCGACCTTGTCCATCGAACAGAACCCTACTGCGCGCCTTTTGCCCGAGGATCATGACAGCGTCCCGGCGCGATTGGGCCGTTTTCGGGGCAAGTTGCGGCGAAGCGGTCAGGCGGGGTCGGCCAGAAGGCGGCAGAGCCGCCCGGCGAGCCACCAGCAAAGCACTGCCAAGGGGAGTGCAATATAGGCGTCAACGGCATAGTGCCATCCCAGATGCACCGAGCCGAACATGATCAGCGCGCTGAACAGCACCATCAGCCATCCCGCCCAGGGCCGCCATGAAAACGCATAAAGCGTCATGATCGCCGAGCTGGCGACATGCATCGAGGGCATCGCCGAGATACCCCTGATCTCGGTCTCATCGTGAAAACCCTTCAGCAGCGCGCGCTGCACGTCGAGCGCCCAGACCGGGCTGACCTGATCGGAGGCACGCAGCCCCTGCATCAGCGGCGCGAAATCCGTGCCAAAGCCGAAAGCCTGAAAATAGACCGGCCCCGCCGAGGAGAGCAGGATCGCCAGAATGTTGCCGCCAAGTGCAAAGCTCAGCAGCAGCGCAAAGATGAAGCGGGCGCTTCGCGCGCGTTCGTGGCGATCAAAAGAGGCCATGAAGATCATGAAATACATCAGGAACAGCCAGAAATGGTAATTGGCGTTCAGAAATGTTGTCGCCAGCGGCGAGCCGAAGACCGGTTGCAGCAGCACCCAGGGGTCGTGGCCGAAATGGAGTCCCCTGTCGATCCCGGCGAGCCAGGGATCCCATGCGAATGGCTGGATCTGCGCGATATTCGCCTTGGCATCGGTAAAGGCGCTCGAGAAGACCGCCACAAGCAGCAGCGAGGCAAGCCCCGCGCCAAGGCGACGGGGATCGAGGACGACGGTGCGGATGTCGTGAATACAGGTTCGCAGCGGGCGTTTTGGGCGTCGCAGGATCGCCAGGTGCAGAAAATGCGCGACCATCAGCACGATCATGAAGAGCGGCACCAGCGTGGTGGCCAGAAGCAGCAGCATCGTGACGGTTGAATCGTTGAAGGATGCGTCCGCGATGGACGAGATCGTCAGTGCGAGTGCAAGTTGGCAGAGCACCAATCCAAGCAGGATCGTGTTGCGCGTGCAGCCTCGCGTCGCCGTTCCGGGGCGCGAGGGACAGGCTGTGGCATCATGCATCGGGCTCTCCCGCTGGCGTGGTGTCGGGGCCGTGCGTGGCAGGGCTATGCGGCAGGTAAGGGGAACGAGTGTGGCGTTTCAGGGGCGGTTTCGCCTTTGAGGGCACGCGTGGCGGCGCATTGGATTCATATTCATGAAATCCATTGCGTAAATACGAGCGGGCATTATCCTTGGGCCGAAATCAAGGGAGGTTTTTCATGACGTTGCTCAAACCCACGCGCCGCGATCTTCTGAAAATGGCCGCTGCTGCGCCCGCATTCGCGATGCCCGCTGCCGTGCGCGCCGAACTGGGCGCGCCGGAGGGCGCCAACCCGGCGCATTTCCGCTTTTCGGTGGGGGATGCGCGGGTGACGATCGTGTCGGACGGGTATTTTCGCCTGCCGACCGACGGTCTGGGCGTGAATGCCGACCCCGAGGACGTCCAGGCGTTCCTCAAGCGCCATTTCCTGTCGCCCGATCTGGGCTATTCGCACACCAACCACCTGTTCGTGGAAATCGGCGATGCCAGGGTGCTGGTCGATGTCGGCTCGGGCAACCGGTTCATGGAGAATACCGGCAAGCTCATGGGCAACCTGGAGGCGGCGGGGATCGACCCCTACGGGATTACCCATGTGGTCATTACCCATGCCCATCCCGATCATATCTGGGGCATCCGCGACGGGTTCGACGAGGCGATCATCCCGGATGCACAATACCTGATGGGCGAGGCCGAGCATGATTACTGGATGCAGGACGGTCTGGTCGACCGGGTGCCCGCCGAGGACCAGCAATTCGTGCTGGGGGCGGTCAACTCGATCGAGGTGGATGGCGCGGAATGGACCTTGGTGCAGGGCGGGCACGAGGTGGTGCCGGGGCTGACCATGATCGACACGCCGGGCCACACGCCGGGACATATGAGCCTGCGGGTCGATAGCGGGGATCAATCGCTGATCGCGCTGGGCGACGCGATGACCCACGCCTATACGAATTTCGCGCATCCCGAGTGGTACAACAATTTCGACAGTGACGGCGAGCAGACGGTGGCGACGCGCAAGCGGCTGCTGGACATGGCCGCCGAGGACCGGATCGCGATTCTGGGCTATCATTTCCCGTTTCCCGGGGTCGGCCATGTGCAGCGCGACGGCGATATCTATCGCTTCGTGCCCGCGCTCTGGCAGTTCTGACGGCTTGACAAGACGAGGGCGCGCCGGTGGATTCCGGCGCGCCGCATGTTCCGGCCTGCGCCATGGGTCAGCTGCGCGGCACCGCGGCGCGGTAGATATGCCAGGTGGCGTGGCCAAGGATCGGCAACACCACGATCAGCCCCAGAAAGAACGGCAGCGTTCCCAATAGCATCCCCAGAGCCACCACAAGGCCCCAGCCAGCCACGGTGAACGGGTTTCTGCGCGCCACGTTGACCGAGGTGGTCACGGCCACCGGCAGGCCCACATGCCGGTCGATCAGCATTGGCAGGGCCGTGAGGCTGATTACCAGCACGATGGCGGCAAAGACAAAGCCGACCCCCATGCCAAGCGCGATCATCGTCCAGCCTGCCTGCGTGGTGAAGACCTGCACCGCGAAGGCGGCGACGCCGGCAGGCGCGTCGGGGCCGAGTGTCCAGGCGTGAATCTGCATGGCCGCCGCCATCCAGAGCGCGAACAGCGCCAGAAGATAGAACGTCATCACCAGAACGGGGCCGATATTATAGGCCCTGAGCACCGAGAGCGCCGCGCCCCAGCCGACATCGTCGCGGTCTTCGCCCTGGCGGCTCATCTCGTAAAGGCCGATGGCGGCGATGGGGCCAAGCAGCAGGAAGCCCGCGCCAAGCGGGAACAGCATCGGCAAGAGCGCCCCCTGAAAGGCCAGCACTCCAAGGCAGAGGCCGATGATCGGGTAGAGCAGCACGACGAACATCACGTCGCTGCGAAAGCGGATGAAATCGCGATAGCCCTTGCGCAGGGCGATCCCGAGGTCGCGCGGCGTGATCGCGTTGACCTTGGGCGGTTCGGTGACTTCGCTGCCAAGGGCGGCGGTGGCGTCGCGCGCGGCATGTCCCATATGCGACACGCCCTGTGCGGCCCAGGTGAATGGATTTCCGATTGTCTTGACCATGTTGCCCTCCAATTCTGCTCATTCGGGCGCGATCTGCGCGCCGGGCGATTTGGGCGGGACTCGGGCAGCGGCGGGAGACCCGCGAGAACATGATGGTAACACGCCTCAGAATTCTGTGGGGTCACGATTTCGGGACCAGAGGTCAGTCGTTGTCCGTCAGCCCCGCGCCCGCGCCGGAAATGCGGCTTTCGGGGGTTTCGGGCGCATAGGTGCGGCGCGCGAAGGCATCGAGCCGGGCCGCGGTTTCGGGGGGGATGTCGGCGCGGCTCTCGGTAGGCCGGGGTGTGGCGGTATCGGACGGGCTGACGCATTGGATCGTCACGCTGTCCACGATGGCGACGCCAAGCACCGCGTCTGCGCCGGGATCAGGCCGCGCGGCAGGGCCGCAGGTCACGGTGACACCATCCCAGCTGACGGTGATGTCGCGCCCGGAGAGCCGCGCGGCGGCGTCGAGATAGGGGAGCAGCAGCATCGGCGAGGCCGTGCGCCCCAGGCTGAGCGCGCCGCCCTGCGCCAGCCGCTCGGCGTGATCCGAAAGTGCTGCGCCGGAAATCAGCGGGCAGAGCGTGCCGCCGCGCGCGATCCAGCTGCCTTCGTGTTCTTCGTGCGGGCAGAGCGTTTCGTAATCGCGCCCGTCATTGCGCGTCAGCAGATCGGCCAGAACCTGCGGCCCCGGCAGACCGGTGGCGGCAAGCCAGCGCGCAGCCTTGCCGGCCTCTTCGGCGAGGCCCCAGCTGAGCCCGGCGCCGCGCGCCGCCTTGCGCGAGAGCGTCTCGATTTCATTGAGCGACCAGGTCACGAGGCCGCCCCGGCGAGAAAGGGATAGGCCCAGTCATCGCCCGAGCGCAGCCCCAGTTCATGCGGGAAAGGGGCGTGCTGATACATGTTGATCCGCACCCAGCGGTCCGAGCGGGGGTCGAAATGGCTGGCCCCGAAAAAGCTGAGTTTCATGCGCAGCATGTCGATGGGCAGCACCGATGCGTCGATGGTGTTGTCGCGGATCTCGGCATAGGGCAGGCGCGCGGCGATCTGGGCGCGGCGCAGGATGTGGCGGTGTTCGGGGTGGCGCATGAGGAACCCGGCGACGGTGGTTTCGGGCGTGGCGATCAGGTCGGCGTGCATCCGCGCGGCGTCGCGCCCCGGACAGAGCGGCTGTTCATAGGGTTCGAGCGGTTCCTCGGCGCGTTCGCCCAGGCGCGGCTCCAGCTTTTCCTCGGAGACATACCAGACCCGCGCCTGCGCGGCGGGGTCGCTCCAGTCGGTCGCGAGCGCCCAGCCGTAGATCCGCTCGACCAGGTCGCGCAGGCGCGCCACCGACATCGCCCCGTCGATGCGCCATGTGGCGGCTTCATCCGCCGCCATGCAGGTGGCGAGCCCGTCGACGAGATGCGGGTAGGGCTCAAGCAGAAGCGAGGCCAGCAATTCCTGCCCCTCGAGCGAAAGCGCCGTTTCGCCCCAGAGCCAGAGCCGGTCCCAGGGGTGGTCACTGCACAGGTCGGCGCTGTCGAGATGCGCCAGCAGCGCATGCATATCCGCACCCAGAGCATCGAGCTTGGCGATCTGGGCGGGGTGGTCGGAGTGCCATTCGCCCACATGCGCGGCGGCGCGGCGCACGAAGCTGCGCAGGCTTTCGGCCTCGGTGGTGCTGGCGGAAGGCAGCGAGCGGATGCGCGACAGCGCCTCTTCGCGCGCGCCGATCCAGTTGTTGAGAAGGGCCGGGTGCGTCACGAGGAACGGCGCCATTCCGAGGCCGGTGGAATTGCCGATGCCGAAGCGGCGGCGCAGGTCGGGATCGAGCGTGGTGGCGGTGTCGGGCGCGCGCATCGCCGCCATGTGTTCCACGAGGTCCATGACGAAGGCGCGGGTGAGGTAGACCGACAGCATCTCGATCTGGAAGGGGGGCTGGAATTCGGGGCGCGCGGCGGTCATTTCACGATCCGCCGCGCCGAATTTGCCCGAGCCGTAAACGGCGGTGGTGCGCATGAGATAGCCCACCTTTTCGACGGTGGCGCGGTCGGGTTGTTGCCCGGCGGCCAGCCGGTCCACCACATGATCCCAGAGCCGCACCGAGCGGTTGGCGCGGCTGAGCGACAATTCGCGTTCAGACACGCGACCGGCCTCCTGGCGGGGGACGTTCTGTTCCAGGCGGTCGAGATCGGCCGTGGTCGGCACGCCGTCGAACAGCGTGAATGTGGCGTCCCAGGCGGTGGCGATCACCCGGTCGGAGCGTTGTTCGGGGGGCAGGTCATTGGCAAAGGCCACCAGCGAATAGCTGTGATCCGGCCCGTGGGCGGAATAGACCGCGCGCCCGGTGCCCGCCGCGTCGATATCGAAGACGGGGCGATCAAAGCGCCAGGCTTCGGATTCCAGGCGGCGCAGAAGGATGCGCATGAAGCTGAGCCGGGATTGGTGGAACGATCCGAGCCGCGAGAGGCGCATCACATGATCGGGATCGCGGGGCGGCACGGTCAGGCCCTGGTGCTGTTCCATGCGGTTTCCTCCCTTTCTTGATCCCATTGTGAAACATATAGGGCGGCCCGCGAAAGGGCCGCCCTGTTTTTCGGTGTCAGTTCCCGGCCTCGCGGCCTTTGGCAAGGGTGATGCGCAGCGCGTCCCAGAGCGAGGGCAGCAGCACCAGCGACACCGGTACGGCGGTGACGACGATGAAGCTTTGCAGTTTGCCCACGCCGCCCGAGCCTGTGTAGATCAGGATCAGCGCCATCACGCCCATCGCCGCGCCCCAGAACAGGCGCACGGGCAGGGCGGGTTTGTCCTCGTTCGACATGGCGACCGAGATCACATAGGTCATCGAGTCCCCGGTGGTGGCGACGAAGACCGTCGTCAGGATCAGGAACAGCACCGACACGAGGAAGCCCATCGGCAATTGCTGGGTGATGGCCAGCAGGGCGGCGGGCAGGTTGAAGCCCTCGAAGGCGGTCGAGACCGAGCCGGGATTGGACAGCTCCTGGGCGATGCCGGTGCCGCCGACGATGGTGAACCAGAAGGCGGTGACGATGGGTGCTACGATCGAGAGCATGATGATGATCGAGCGGATCGAGCGCCCGCGCGACACCCGCGCGATGAACATCGCCATCAGTGGCCCGTAGCCGAGGAACCAGCCCCAGAAGAACACTGTCCACCAGCCAAGCCAGCCCGGATCGCCGAAAAGCCCGGCCTCGCCGCGATAAAGCGCCATGCCGAAGAAATCGCCCAGATAGGTGGTGAACCCGCCGAAGAAGCCCTTGATGATGAACATGGTCGGCCCGGCCACCAGCATGAACAGCAGCAAGAGCGCCGCCAGGATCACGTTGAAGCGGCTGAGAATCTGGATGCCCTTGGAGAGGCCCGTCATCGCCGAGATCGTATAGAGCGACACCAGTGCGAGGATCACGACCATCTGCGTGCCGAATGCATCGGGGATGCCGAAGAGCGCGTTCAGACCATAGCTGACCTGTAGCCCCAGAAAGCCGATCGGCCCCACGGTGCCCGCCACCACGGCGATGATGCAGGACGCATCGGCGATGAGGCCGATGGGGCCTTTGATCGCGCGATCCCCGAAGACCGGATACAGCAGAGTGCGCGGCGAGAGCGGCAGGCCCTTTTCATAGTGGTAATGCATCAGCATCACCGTGGTCAGAGCCCCGAGGATCGCCCAGGCAAGGAAGCCCCAATGCATGAAGCTTTGCGCGAGCGCGGGATTGACCGCCTCTTGCGTGGGGCCGTCGCCGCCGAAATAGGGCGGGTTATAGAGGAAATGCGCCATCGGCTCGCCTGCGGCCCAGAACACGCCGCCCCCGGCCAGCAATGTACACATGATCATCGCGCCCCACTGAAAGAGCGGGAATTCGGGCGTGTCGCGCCCGCCCATGATGGCCTTGCTGCCCGGCAGCACCACCAGCACGAGCCCCATCAGGAAAGTACCCAGCAGCAGGAGTTGCCAGTAGAGGCCGAAAAACCGGGCCGAAAAGGCGAAGCTGGAGTCGACCATCGAGGACAGCACGTCGAGGTCATAAAGCGCGATCAGGCAGAACAGCGCGATAAAGCCGCCGGTCACGGCGAAAAGCGGCTTGTTGATATGGTGCAGGCCGTTTTGGCGGCTGGCGTCGGTTGGGGTGGTTTCGGACATTCTTTCCTCCCTGCGAATGACCGTGGTGGGCGCGTTGGCCCTTACGTGTCCGGCGTTGGTTTTGCCGGGATGAAGTTCTTCTCGAAGAAGCGACGCCAGTTGCCGCCCATGAGGTCGGCCACCTCGGATTCGCTGAACCCGGTCTTGAGCAGCCCGCTTTCGATATTCCCGAAGTCGCGGTTATCGCGGAACCATGCGGGCTGTGGCGGGAAGCCCGGCGCGCTGGCGGAGCCTTCGCCATAGTCGATTTCCTTGCTCCAGCGGCCAACGCGCATCCATTCGACGACGCTGTCGGGCTGGTCCTGGCAAAGATCGCTGCCGATGCCGAAATGCTCGGCGCCGAAGCGTTCGGCGGCGGTGGCGACCATGGCGCAGAAATCATCCACCGTGCAGTCGGATTTGCCGCGCAGGTGGTGGGGATAGAGCGAAAAGCCCATCATCCCGCCATTTTCCACCACGGCGCGCAGCACGTCGTCGCGCTTGTTGCGCAAGGCGGGCTGCCAGGAATGCAGGTTGGCATGGGTGATGGTGATGGGGCGCTCCGAGATTTCGGCGGCCTCGATGGTGGAGCGGTCGGCGGAATGGCTCATGTCCACCACCAGCCCGACGCGGTTCATTTCCTTGATGACCTGGCGGCCCATGCGGGTGATGCCGGGGTCTTCGGCCTCGTAGCAGCCGGTCGCCAGCAGCGACTGGTTGTTGTAGCTGAGCTGCATGAAGCGCAGGCCCAGCTTGTGCAGCACCTCGACGAGGCCGATATCGTCCTCGATGGGCGAGGGGTTCTGCGCGCCAAAGAAGATCGCGGTGCGGCCGGTGGCGCGGGCGGAGTCGATATCGCCCGCCCATTCGCCGTGAAAGATCAGGTCGGGATATTGTTCGAACCAGCGGTTCCAGCGTTCGATATTGAGGATCGTTTCGCGGAAATTCTCGTGATAGGCGATGGTGACATGCACCGCGTCCACGCCGCCCTCGCGCATCTGGCGAAAGATCTTTTCGGACCAATTGGCATATTGCAGGCAGTCTATACGGCAGGTCATGCGATTTACTCCGGGGTTCCGGCGGCGATGTAGGATGTCTTGACGCTGGTGTAGAATTCGCGCGCATAGGTGCCCTGTTCACGCGGGCCATAGGAGCTGAGGCCGCGCCCGCCGAAGGGGACGTGGTAGTCGGTGCCCGCGGTGGGCAGGTTGACGGTGACGACGCCGGTCTGCGCCTTGCGGCGGAAATCGGTGGCGCGCGCCAGGTTGCGGGTGACGATTCCCGAGACCAGCCCGAAATCGGTGTCGTTGACGGTGGCGAGCGCCTCGTCATAGGAGCCGACCTTGATGACGGCCGCAAGCGGCGCGAACATTTCCTCGCGGTTGATGCGCATCTGGTTGGTGGTGTTGAGGAACACGCCCGGCGACATGAAATAGCCTTCGGTCTCCATCGTGAGGCGCACGCCGCCACAGGCCAGTTCGGCGCCTTCGGATTTGCCCAGTTCGACATAGGCGAGGTTCTCGCCAAGCTGCTGCTCGCTGACGACGGGGCCGATCTGGGTGCCTTCGGCCAGCGCGTGGCCGACCTTCATCGCCTGTGCGCCCGCGACCAGCTTGTCGACGAAGGCGTCGTGGATTGCATCATGCACGATCAGGCGCGAGGAGGCGGTGCATTTCTGCCCGCTGCCGCCGAAGGCGCCGCCAAGCGCCAGCGTCACGGCAAGATCGAGATCGGCGTCGTCCATCACCGCCAGCGCATTCTTGGAGCCCATCTCCATCTGCACGCGCGTCAGGTTGGGGATGGCCGCAGCGGCGATGTCCTTGCCCACGGGCACCGAACCGGTGAAGGAGATCGCATCGACCTTGGGGCTTTCCACGAGGCGCTGGCCTACGTCGCGCCCGGCGCCCATGACCAGTTGAAAGAGACCCTTGGGGATGTCCTGACGGGTGATGATCTCGGTCAGGGCATGGGCCGATGCGGGCGTGAGGTTTGCGGGTTTCCAGATCACCGCGTTGCCGAAGGCCAAGGCGGGCGCGATTTTCCAGCTGGCGGTGGCGGTGGGGAAGTTCCAGGGGCTTATGACGGCGACGGTGCCGACGGGATCGCGGCGGATGTCCACTTCGATGCCGGGGCGCACGCTGTCGGCGTTTTCGCCCAGCTGGCGCAGGACTTCGTTGGCGTAATAGGTAAAGAACTGCCCGGCGCGGTAGACCTCGCCCTTGCCTTCGGCAAGCGGTTTGCCCTCTTCGCGGCTCAGAAGCGTGCCAAGTTCCTCGGCGCGGGCCATCATTTCGGTGCCAATC
Source organism: uncultured Roseovarius sp. (assembly GCA_964570675.1). GTDB lineage: Bacteria > Pseudomonadota > Alphaproteobacteria > Rhodobacterales > Rhodobacteraceae > Roseovarius. The sequence goes on from CAZMZS010000031.1 coordinate 14,052, forward strand.
GCCATCAGCACGGCCTGTTTGCGCTCGAGCCCGTAGGCGGCCCATTCGGCCTGTGCTGCTCGGGCGGCGTCGAGCGCCGTGTCAAGCTGCGCGGGCGTGGCCTGCGCGAAGCGGCCGACAAGGTCGCTCAGATCGGAGGGGTTACGGTTTTCGATCTCGCTGCCGCCGGCGACCCATTCGCCCGCGATATGGTTGAGTTTCGTCTCGGTCATGGTCTGCCCTTGTCCTGAGTCGTGCATTCATCTTGCTGCGCGACAGAAGGACATGTCATAGGATTTCAGGCAAACGCAAAGAGTTGAAGATAAATTCAATATGCCTGAATTCAGGGCAGGGGCAGTGCGGAGGGGCCGGGCAGATCGGCGCCTTTTATGGCGCGGGCCAGCGCCTTGACGGCGGGGGTCATGAGATCGTCGGGCGGCGTCAGCATCCAGACCTCGCGCCGCGCGCTGCTGTCGAGAAGAGGCAGGAACACAAGCCCGCCTTCGCTTTGCTGCAAGGCGAGTTCGGGCAGAAGTGTCACGCCCGCGCCCGCGCGCACCATGCTGAGAAGCGATGCGGTATTGGCCACATGCAGGCGCGCGGCGTCGAGGATCGGGGCGACGCTTTCGTCAGTGATGTGCTGGCAAAGCCCGTTGGTGATGAAATCGGCCCCGTCCATATCGGCCCAGGTGAGGTGCGACCAGTTCTCGACCAGCGGATGACCGGCGGGGCAGACCACGCCGAAACGGTCGGTGAAAATCAGGCTGCGTTCGAATCCGGGCAGCGGCCCCAGCGTGGCAAGCCCGATATCGGCGCGCCCGGCGCTCAGTTCATCCTGTACCGACGCGGAGTCGGCGTCGCGCATGTCGATATGCACGCCGGGATGGGCGCCCATGTAGGCGCGCAGGATCGGCGGCATGATAACCTGCCCGACCGAGGGTGTGACCGCCAGCCGGACATGTCCCGCCTCGGCACGCGAGATGCCCTCGATGGCGGCGATGGTGCGATCAAAATGCGCGAGTTCGCGGCGGGCCTCGGAGAAGATCAACTCGCCCAGCGGCGTGAGGCGCGACTTGCGCGCGCTTTCAAAGAGCGGCGCGCCGATATGGTCCTCGAACTGGCGCAGCATCATCGACACGGCCGAAGGGGTCCGCCCCAGCACCTCGGCGGCGTCGGCAAGGCTGCCTTCCTCGGCGACAGTGCGAAAACAGCGCAGCATTTCGAGTTTGATCGCCAACTTCAGTCATCCTGCATTCCGGGGGTGAAACATCGGGTTCAGCTTAATTTTAGGGCAGACGCCCGCGCGCGTCCAGAGCGGGCGGGGTGCTGGCCTTGAGGCCGATGGATCGGTATAAACGCGTGATCAAAGCCGAGAGACACCCGATGAGCCCCGAGACCACTGCAACGCCAGCCCCCCAAGACAGCGATGCGATTCCGGCCTGGGTCGATGATGCGCTGATGCCGGTGGGCAAACTTGAGACCCATCGTCGGGGGCTGCGGCACAAGGCGGTGTCGGTCTTTGTCCTGCATGGGTCCGCGTTGCTGATCCAGCGCCGGGCGCTGGGCAAGTATCACACGCCGGGCCTTTGGGCGAATACCTGCTGCACGCATCCCCATTGGGGCGAGGCGGCAGAGGTTTGCGCGGCGCGCCGTCTGGGGGAGGAGTTGGGCATCACCGGGCTGGAGCTGGATCACCGCGATCAGGTGGAATACCGCGCCGATGTGGGCAACGGGATGATCGAACATGAGTTGGTCGATATTTTCGTGGCCCGCCTGTGCGAGCGCATCGCGGTCGCGCCCAACCCCGACGAGGTGATGGACACCGATTGGGTCGAGCTGAGCGATCTGGCGGCGCGGGTGAAACAGGCGCCGGAGCGGTTCACGCCCTGGCTGCGCATCTACCTTGAGGAGCACGCCGCGCAGATCTTCGCCTGATCGGCGCGCGATCTAGTGGCCGGAGGGCGCGGGCAGGCCGGCGATCTCGACATTGACGCAGGCGGGTTTGCCCGCGGCGAAGGCGCGTTCGAGCGCTGCCGGAAGGTCGGCGGGACGGGTCACGTATTCGCCATGCGCGCCCAGCGCGGCGGCGGCCAGATCGTAGCGCGCGCCGCTCAGATCGCAGCCCACCAGCCGCTCGGCGCCGTAATTGCGAAGCTGGATCTGATGCTCGGCGTTCCAGCGCCGGTCATTGCCGATCACCGCCACGAAGGGCAGGGATTCACGCATGGCGGTTTCGAATTCCGGCAGGTGAAAGCCGACGGTGCCGTCGCCCATCATGGCGACGATGGTGGCGTCGGGGCGCGCGGCGCGGGCGCCCAGCGCATAGGGCAGGCCGCCGCCGATGGCGCCCGAGGGGCCGTTGATGACGCGCGCGCCGGGGCGCAGGATGGCTTGCGCCCATTGGCCGAATTCGCCGCCGTCGCAGATCGCCACCGTTTCGGCGGGCGCGCGGGCCGCAAGCGCGGCCTGCACGGCCATGCAAAGGCCAGCGGATGTGATCCGCCCATCGGCATCCTCGGGCGGGCCGGAGAGGCGCTCTTCGATGAGGTCATCGACGCTGCCGCACCATTGGGCGCGCGCGGTCGGGGCGTGGTCATAGGCGGCCAGCGCCTCGGCAAAGGCGCGCGGGCAGGCCTGCACCGCGAGTTGCAGGCGATCCTTGAGGTTCAGCGCGGCACGCGCAGCCTCGTCGGAGTCGGCCTGCACGCAGATCCAGCCCATGTCGCCCGCACCGAAACCAAGGGTGAAATCCACCCGCTTGCCGATGGTGACGATCAGGTCACTATCGGGAATGAGTTCGCTCAGGTGGCCCAGTGCGGGGTCCTTGAGGCCGCGTGGACTTTCCATGGCGAGGACCGGCGCGCCGGTCTGCGCGCGCAGGCGCGCGGCAAGGCCGGGCGCGCGGGTCGCGTTGAGCGCGGGGCCGAGGATCACCAGCGGGCGCTTGGCCCTTGCGAGGGAGCCAGCCACCTTGGCGACATCGTCCTGAGCGGGCGCATCCTGAGCGATTCGCGGGCGGGTGCCGGTGGCGTCGCCGGGGGCAGGGTCGTTCAGCACGTCGAAGGGCAGCGCCATGTGGACAGGGCCGGGCCGCCCGCCAGAGGCAGCATCCAAGGCGCGCGCCACGTTATCGGCCAGCGCATCGCTGCGCGTCGCGCGAATGGACAGGCGGGTGAGAGCGGATGTCACACCCAGCTGGTCCATCTCCTGGAAAGCGCCGCGCCCGTCCTGTGCGACCGGGCTGTCGCCCGAGAGAAGCAGCACCGGGGTTTCGGATTCCGAGGCCGAGAACAATGCGCCGCCGGTATTGGCGAGCCCGCCGCCGGCGGTGACGAGCGCCACGCCGATCTGGCCGGTCAGCTGGGCATGGGCTTCGGCCATGAAGACGGCGGCGGCCTCGTGGCGGGTGTGGACGATCCGCAGACCGGCGTCGATGCAGGCGTCGAAGACCGGCATGATCTGATTGCCCGAAAGCGCGAAGATCGTGTCGGTTCCGGTCTCGGCCAGTGCCCGGACGAGGATGTCTGCGCCGCGTGTCTCTGTCATGTCAGCCCTTCAAGCGATTTGCGCCGATGTTCTTGGCCGCGCGGTAGCCCGCGCGGATGATCGCGACGACGGTGATGATGGTCACGGTCCAGAAGAACCATGTGATCGGGCCACGGAACAGCACCATCCAGTCATTGCCGGACATCAGCATGGATTGGCGGAAATTGTCTTCGAGCAGCGGGCCGAGGATGAAGGCGATCAGGAAAGGCGCCGCCGGGATGTGATAGCGCATCATCACATAGCCGACCCAGCCCATGGCGAACATGACACCCACGTCGAAGATATTGTTGTTCACCGCGAAGACGCCATAGATGCACAGCACCAGCACTGATGGGATCAGCAGCCGCTTGGGGATGTCGGCGACATATTTGAAGCCCCGGATCGCGGCGGTGCCGATGAAGAACAGGAACACCGAGCTGACGATCAGCCCGATGAACAGCCCGTAGATGATATCCACATTGAGGATGAACATCATCGGCCCCGGTTGCAGGCCATGGACCATGAAGGCGCCGATGATGATCGCGGTGATCACGTCGCCCGGCACGCCCAGCGCCAGCAACGGGATCAGCGTGGCCCCCGCGACGCCGTTATTGCCAGCCTCGGAGGCGGCGACGCCTTCGACCTCGCCCTTGCCGAAATTGGCCTTGTTCTTGGATTTGCGCCGCGCCTCGGAGTAGCTGAGGAAGGCCGAGGGCGCCGCGCCGATGCCGGGGATCGACCCCAGGAACACGCCGATCAGGCTGCCGCGCACGATCGAGCGGAAGCTTTTGCGGTAGTCGGCGAAGGTGACCCATTTGCTGCCAAGCGAGCGGGTCTTGCCCAGATGCGCCGTCGGGTTCCAGGCCATCGCCAGGATTTCGGGGATGGCGAAGAGGCCGATCAGAACGGCGATGAAATTGAGCCCGCCCATCATGTCGGGACTGCCGAAGGTGAAGCGGTTTGTGCCATAGACCAGATCGAGCCCGATCGTGGCCAGCAACAGGCCCAGCACCGCCGAGAGCGCGCCGCGCAGCAGGCTGTCGCCCGACACGCCCGCGATGATGGTCAGCGAGAACAGGATCAGGGTGAAGAATTCGGGCGGGCCGAAATTGAGAGCGAAGGACGCCAGCCAGCCCGCAAACACGATCAGCGCCAGGTTCGAGATGAGATCGGCCGTGCAGGAGGCCCAGAGCGCCATGCCCAACGCGCGCCCCGCCTCGCCGCGTTCGGCCATCGGGTAGCCGTCGAGGATCGTGGCCGAGGAGGCCGGGGTGCCCGGCGTCTTGATCAGGATCGCAGGGATCGAGCCGCCGAAGATGCCGCCCTTGTAGACCCCCAGCAACAAAAGGATGCCGGTGATCGGCTGCATGGCGAATGTGAAGGGCAGGGTCAGCGCCACGGCCATGGTGGCGGACATGCCCGGAATGGCCCCGCCGACCACGCCGATCGCCACCCCTGCGCCAAGCGCCAGGAAGGCTTCGATGCTGGCAACAAGGTGGAGGCCGGCAAGAAGGCTGTCGAAAAAGCTCATGGCAGTCTCACGAAATTACCCTGGGGAATCGCCACACCGGCGACATGCGCGAAGAAGGCATAAAGGACGAGCGGGATCACGATGGCGCAGATCACCGCCGCGATGGGATGGCGGGTGCGCACCGTGAAGGCGGTGGCGACAAAGGCCAGCATGCTGGTCCAGACCATCCCGATCCGGGGCAGAAGCAGCATCGTCACCACCATGATCGCGGCCAGCCCCAGAAGGCGCAGCCAAGCCGCGCGGGGGTTCTCGGCCGCATCATTGAGCGGCACGCCGTCTTCCTCGCTGAACCAGCCGACGGCCAGCAGGCCAAGCCCGGTAAGTCCGGTCAGCCCGGCCAGCACATAGGGCCAAAACAGTGGCGACAAGATGATGTTGCGCACATTGCTGGGCGATGCCACCCAGCCCGGAATGGCCACGAAAATCAGGAACAGGGACGCGATGCAGGCCCCGATTCCCAATTGCAGTTGAACGCTCCTGTTGGTCACGCCGTCCTCCCTGGCGAGATCACGCCGGACCGCTGACGGCCCGGCGTGGACTTGGCTTTGGGATGTCGGGGCCTCAGCCCTCGACACGCATTCCGAGTTCATCCACCAGCTTGCGGAAGGTGTTGTACTGGGTCTCGATGAATTCGTTGGCGTCTTCGGGGCTCATCAGTTCGATCACCGAGCCGCGCTCGGTCATCTTTGTGAGGAAGTTCTCGTCCTGGGTGGCGGTCGCCATCCAGTCGCCCCACTTCGCGGCCACGTCATCGGGCAGACCCGCCGGCCCTGCGATGCCCGTCCAGCCGACAAGCTGCTCGAGCTGGGGTTTGCCCACATCGGCCGATGTGGGGGCGTCGAAACCGGGGACCGGTTCGGCGGTTGTCACGAGAATCGGATTAAGCTGCTCGTTCGCCACGAAGCTGGCAAGCGCCGAGGAGTTCGTGCAGATGAAGGTCGCGGTGCCGTTCAGGACCGCCGTGGCCGCAGCGCCGCCGCCCTTGAGCGGGATATGGGTCGCCGCCTCGAGCGGGTCCTCGACGCCGAATTCGCGCAGCACCATGGCCCCGGCAAGGTGCAGCAGCGAGCCGACACCCGAGGAGCTGTAGGTAACGCCACCCTCTTCGACCTTGGCGACCAGGTCTTCCATCGATTCGATTCCCGAGGAGGGGTTCACGGCGCAGGCGACCGGGTTGATCTCGTAGACGGTCACGAAGCGGAAATCGTCAAGCGTGTAGGGCAGCGTGGCCTTCATCGCCGGGCTCACCGAATGCGAGCCGACACGCGCGAACAGCATGGTGTAGCCGTCGGGGTCGGCGTTCTGCACCGCGACCGAGCCGGTCGCGCCGCCCGCGCCGGTGACATTGGCCATCACCAGCGGCTTGCCGACGGCCTCGCCCAGCGGTTCGGCGATCGTGCGCGCGGAAATGTCCGTCGCGCCGCCCGCGCCGTATGGAATGATCATGTTGATGGGCCGTTCGGGATATTCCGCCAAAGCTGCGGTGGCCGTGAGACCGGTCGCGAATGCGCCCATTGTGAGTATGGTCTTGAGTGTCATGTTGCTCCTCCCTGGATTCTTATGACTTGGGCATATGCTAGCACGAATTTCCATAGCCCTTGACTTCGCATATCTATAAGGTGAACTTAATAAAAGAAATAAACTATTACATAAACCGTTATAAAAACTAACGAGCAACCATGTTAAACGACAAGGGCGCGCGCATCCATGTCAATTCGAATGCTTCGCACTTTGATCGCGGTCGACGAGAACAAGACCTTCAGCGCTGCTGCGGATGCGGTGCATGTCACCCATGCGGCGGTCAGCCAGCAGATGCGTGCGCTGGAGGACGATTGGCAGGTCACGCTGTTCGACCGCTCCAAGCGCACTCCTGAACTGACCCCGACCGGTCGCGCCATCGTGGCACGCGCCCGAGAGGTGGTGCGCGCCTATGATAATATCGTCCCCTCGGTCATCAGCGGCGAGAGCCTTGAGGGCGAGGTGATGCTGGGGGCGGTGCCGACCACGCTGATCGGGCTGGCGCCGCTGGCGATTTCGCTGCTCAAGGCGGGCTATCCCAAGCTGCATGTGCGGCTGTTTCCCGGCCTGACGGCGCATCTTGTTTCGCAGGTGGAGCGTGGCGCGATCGACGCGGCGCTGGTGTCGCGCCCGATGGTGGTGTCGCCCGATCTGACCTATCGCGAGATCGCCGAGGAACCGTTGCGCCTGCTGGTGTCGGAAGACATCAAGAGCGACGATGCGCGCGCGCTGTTGTCAACGCGCCCCTTCATCCGGTTCAACCGGGATGCGGTTGTCGGGCACCAGATCGAATCCTGGCTGCAAAAGGAACGAATCCGGGTGCATGAATCCATGGAACTGGAGGGGCTGGAGGCGATTTCCAGCATGGTGCTGGCCAATCTGGGCGTGTCGATCGTGCCGGAAAGCTGTGTGCGCACCTGCAATCCGCTGCCCCTGAGGCGGCTGTCGCTGGGAGAAGGCGCGCCGACGCGGCATCTGGGGCTGATCTATCGGCGTGACAACCCGCGCAGCCGGGTGATGGAGGGCATGGAGGCGGCATTGCTGGAGGGTGTGCGGATCGGCGAGTTCAAACCGGGCGCCGAGAGCGCAGACAAGGCGGTAAGCGAAAGCGACAGCGGGAGCGCGCAGGCATGACCACGCAGGAGATTGTCCTTGTGCTTGCCGGGGGCGCCGCCGGAGGTTTCATCAACGGGCTGGCGGGCTTTGGCACGGCGCTGTTCGCGCTCGGGTTCTTTCTCAATGTCATGTCGCCGCCGCAGGCGGTGGCGCTGGTGGTGGTGCTGTCGGTGCTGAGCGGCTTGCAGGGCCTGTGGGTCGTGCGCGGCGCGATCTGGGATCAGCCGCGCCGCCTCATGCGGTTCCTGCTGCCGGGGCTGTTGGGCATTCCGCTGGGGGTGATGGCGTTGTCGGTCATTGATGCGGGCACGCTGAAGCTGGTGATCGCGGGGTTCCTGCTGCTTTATGGTGGTTTCTTCAGCCTGCGCCGCTCCTTGCCGCGTTTCGAGCGGCCCACGCCGCTGACGGATTCGGGTGTCGGCTTTCTGGGCGGTATCCTCGGGGGCGCGGCGGGTTTGTCGGGGGCCTTGCCGACCATGTGGTGTTCCATGCGCCCCTGGACCAAGGACGCCACCCGCGCGGTCCTGCAGCCCTTCAACGTCGCGATTCTGGGCATCACGACCGGGATGCTGTGGCTTCAGGGCGTCTATACGACGCAGACGTTGATCTACCTGGCGGTGGCGATCCCGGCGACGCTGATCGCCGCGCAGATCGGAATCGCGGTCTTTCGCCGCCTGCGCGACGACCTGTTCCGGCGGATGCTGATCGGCATGTGTTTCCTGTCGGGGCTCATTCTGATGGCAAGGGAGCTGATATGATGATCGAAAGGATCAATGTCGATGTGTTTCGCGCGCCGGTGACACGGCCGGTGGCCACGTCATTCGGCGTGATGCGCGACCGCCCGGCAGTGTTTGTGCGCATCGAGGAGAGCGACGGCGCCTTTGGCTGGGGCGAGATTTTCGCCAACTGGCCCTCGGCAGGCGCAGAGCATCGCGCAAGGCTCTTGATCGAGGACATGGCCGATCTGGTGCTGGGGCGCGGTGTCGGCGCGCCCGGCGAGCTTTGGTCCGACCTGACGCGGCAAACCCATGTGCGCGCGCTGCAATGTGGCGAATGGGGGCCGTTCCGGCAGGTGATCGCCGGGCTGGACACGGCTGCGCATGATCTGCTGGCGCGGCGTGCTGGCGTGCCGCTGGCAGAGATGCTGGCGCCGGGCGGGGCGGCGGAGGCGGTGCCGGTCTATGCCAGCGGGCTGCACGTGTCGGCGGCGCAAGACAGTATCGCCGTTGCGCGGGATGCAGGCATTCGCGCCTTCAAGGTCAAGATCGGGTTCGATGCGGCGCGCGACATGGCGGATCTGCGCATGCTGTGCGACGATCTGCGCGAAGGCGAGCGGCTGATGGCGGATGCCAATCAGGCCTGGACGTTGAGAGAGGCGCTGCGCTTTGCCGAAGCGGCGGGCGATCTGGGCCTTGGCTGGCTGGAAGAGCCCATCGGCGCGGATGCCCCGGCGGATGAGTGGCATGCACTGGCGCAGGCGTCAGCGATCCCGTTGGCCGCCGGGGAGAACATCGTCGGACATGCCGATTTCACCAGCGCCGTTAAGGCGCGCGCGCTGGCCGTGGTGCAGCCGGATGTGGCCAAATGGGGCGGTGTCAGCGGATGTCTGAGTGTGGCGCGCGAGGCGCTGCAGGCGGGGCTGAACTATTGCCCGCATTTCCTTGGCGGGGGGATCGGCCTTGCGGCCTCGGCGCATCTGCTGGCGGCGGCGGGCGGGCAAGGGATGCTGGAGCTTGACGCCAATGACAACCCGCTGCGCGATGCGTTCTTTACGCAAGGTCCAGCCGCGAGGGGCGGTTTCGCCATCCCCGCAAAGCCGGGTCTGGGGATCGAGACCCTGCCCGAAGAGATCGCGCGTTACCGCACCTTTTCACAAGAGACAGCGAAGGGCTGAACGCGCGCCCGGGTTCAGCCGATCAGTTCGTCGTTGCGGTCATCGGTTTCGCCGAACCGTTTCAGGACGGCCGGCTTGGTACCCTCATAGACCCGCGAGAGGTTCTCGGCGATGCGCGCGTTCTCGCGCTCGAACAGGCAGTTGCCTTCCATGTCCGAGGCCACGATGAACGGTCCCATCTTGTTGCATTTGATGACCCACATGGCCTGCGCAAGGCCCAGTTCCTCGTGCCAGTGGACGGCCTCGACATTCTCGACGCCCCGGCCCAGCAGCGCGCCGGTGCCATAGCCCACAGTCGAGAGGTACACCGCGCCATTGGGCACGAAGTATTCCTTGTAGTCCTTCGACGACATGCCGCCCTTGCCGATGATCAGCCGCGCGCCGGTCTTTGCCATCCATTCCGGCAGCCACTTGGCAAAGCGGAACGAGGCCGTCGCCGTCACCGC
>CAZMZS010000032.1:0-5609 GCA_964570675.1 uncultured Roseovarius sp.
ACACTTTGCGAGTCACTTGAAACACCAAGACAAAGCAAGCGTGGCGGCGCCATGTCTGCTTGAAACAGAAATGACGCCGCTCCAATCTCATATCCGGCATGTGCAAAGACGGATTATTCAGCCGCGACTACGCTTGTGACGTCAGTCTCCCCCCTGAAGGATGTCCAGGTCAGGTTTCCACGATATCGCCAAGCCAGATCGCCGTTGTCATCCATGGCGATCAGGTGAAGCCAGCCATTGTCGAACAATTCGCAAACAGCCGGATGGCGCCTGAGAATGTCGGTCATTGCTTCGCGTGGAGCTTCAACGATCACTGACAAGCGCAGGGGATCGTGTTGAAATCCGTCACCGTCATGGACTGACTGCCACGGCAAACCGGGACGCGGGGCGCCATTGTTGCCTTCGAGAACGCCGATGCCACCGACCACATTGTGCAACAACTTGTTGCCACCACCGAACAGTCCGGGCGCCACGGTCGAGCCGTAATATTGCAGGCTGATCCAGCTTGCGACGACGACTGGCGCGGTCATGATCAATTCGAGAACGCCAAACCCGTCATCGCGCCGCCAGTCGTAATTGTGCAGAAAGACCTGCCCCGACAAGTCCGCTCCGTCCGTGCGGTGGCGCGGCGCGGCGACAAAGGCGCGGCATCCGGCCAGTCCCCATTCGGGACGGGTCTCGGCCCAGTCCCTCGCCCGGTATGGGACATTCGCTGCTTGGTCCGCGCGCGGCAGACGCTGCACACGCTCCGCACGCGCAAGGCGCCCCGCAGCAGCCAGCCACTTGCGCAGCTGAGCCAGCCCGCCCGGCTGTTTCTCCTGCGGCACATCTTGCTCGAAAAGGGTCACCTCGTCGGTCGTCGTGTGGTGCATGGCGGGCAGGAAGACCGTATCGGCAGGGATCTCGATCCCCTCTTCACGCAACCCAAGCTGCACCTCACGATCATTCAACAGGCCCGCAAGAAGCCGCGCATTCACGTCCCCCGCATATCCGCCACAGGCGCCACATTGCAGCGCGCTTTCATGCGGGTTGTTGGCGACGTCGGCGCCGTGACCCGCCAGCAGTATGATCCGCGCGAAATTATCCGTAAGCGACATGGCTGTCAGCACTGACCGAGCCATTTCAACCCGCGTTTCCAGGTCGATCGCCGGGTCCATCCTGGGCAGTGGATCGGTTTTGACCCCACCGCCCAAACCCAGTGACTCCCGCACGAGTTTCCCCGCATAAAGCGGACCTGTCGCTTCCACAAAGGCGAAAGACGAGACAGCTGCCAGCTTGAACCGGCCCCACGCACGCCTGGCGCGCGCTATGTAACGGCGGTTGAGATCGGCCGTCTCGGGTTCCGTTGCATGTGACGTCAGGCCGGGTTGCAAAAGCACGGGACCGCGCAGTTCCGTCACATCCGATCCGGCAGCCCTGTGGGCGCTGGCCAGCCCGAAGAACCCGGCAAAACCGATTGTCTCGATGTTTTTATCCTGTGCCTCCAGCGCGCGGCGGAAGACTTCGGAGCGAACATCAATACAGAAGGCCGCCTGAACATCAGAACGCCCCTCGGCCTTGCGCGGCTTGCCCTGCAGCAACCTGTCGCCAAGAGCACGCTGCTCGGCCCTTTCTGCCGCGTCCTGAAGCACCGCGTCGATGACAAGGTCCCGTGACGGAATGACAGATGACTCGTGAGCGGCGACAGCCTGCGCCCAGCGGTCGGCGATCTGGTCCTCGTAAAGTTCGAACAGCGCTTCGTCGAATACCATGCGGATCGCCAGAAGCTCGGTTACGGTATTTTCCTGCTCGCCATTCAGTTCGGCCTGCCAAAGAAGGTAGCGCCCGTATTGCGCCCATCCGCCCAGCGTCATCAGCCAAAGGTGGAACGCGGTTGGCGCGGCCGCGGGGGTCACGCCAAGCTTTTCCGACGCGCGACCGATACAGCGCCAATGCGACCGGTTCGTGTCGGCGACAAAGGCGCAAAAGCCCCTGAGACCCTGAATCTCGGGCGTCAGATCGCGCGAGGCGAAATCCCGCCATGCGCTGAAGGCGCCGCCGGTCTTGGCTTGCTGCCAGAGCGCCTGTCCCTGGTCGAAATGGCCTGCGGCCCATGCCCCGATGCGGTCTTCGATCAGGCCCGGCCAGTCAATGCCTGAAACATCCGCAGCAAGCTCGGCTACGGTGGGAAGGGCTTTGGGCGCTGGAGGGGTATTTTCCAAGGCGGTTTTGACATCCTGCAGGCTCGGCACATCAAACGGCCCTTCAAGAGCAGCCAGTGCATCCATCAAGTCCGCGTCCGTTAAATCGCCAATGTCCAGTTTCTTGGCCCAGTGTCCGCGCGTTGGCGTAACCCTTGTGCCCGCGACCCGCTCCAAGCGCGCGGCGGTGACGGCAAGGTGTTCGCCGCTCTGGCCAAGAAACGGGTTCACCGCGACATTCGCCGAGAGCGGGAAAAGGGGTGGGATCGCCTTTGCGGCACCGTTGGCCGCTGAGACAAGCTCCAGAAGGGCGGCGGGGAAGGTCTCGAGTTTTGCAAACATGAGTTCTGTTCCTTTCAGCTTGCTGAGCGCTTGGACCATCCGTCCAGAAGCTTGTCGAAGATCGCATTGGCATAGAGGCCGTTGGTCAGGTGAACACGCAGCCCGGCTGCCGCCGGATGCGATGCCCAGAGCGGGAATGTCGCCTGCGCCACGGCGACAAAGCCAAAGCTTGCGAGGGCGAGGATGATCAGAGCCCATTCCAACGGACCGGGGGCCGGGGTCGGGGGCAGGCTGCCGGCGGTGACTGACTGCGCGACGACCTGAAGCGCAAAGTAACTGACCGAGGTCACCAGGGCATAGGTTGCTGTGCGCTGCATCAGCGCGCGCGGCGCGGCATCGGCAAAGCCCTGCGCCAGCAGGTAGGCGACGCCGAAGATCAGGATCACGCCCAAGGCTATGGCCTGGATTGATTTTCCATCAAATCCGATAACGGCGCCGACAAGACCGTAGATCGGGATGGCAACGGCGAAGGCCTGCAAGACATTGCGGGCACTTGGCACCGCGATCGGTCCGGGGCGATGGATTGCCGCGATATTTCGCACGGCCTCGCCAGCGCTCAGGAAGGCATGCGCCTTGTAAAGCGAGTGTGCCACGATATGAAGCAAGGCCAGCGGGAAAAGCGCCAGGCCGCATTGCATGACCATGAAGGCCATCTGCGCGATGGTCGACCACGCCAGCGAGGTCTTGACCGCAGGCTGGGTCAGCATCACGAGGCCACCAAACAGCGCCGTGAACCCTCCGAGCATCACCAGAAGCGCCATCACCCCCGGTGCAAGCAGCATCACGTCGGCGAACCGGATCAGCAGGAACCCACCCGCGTTGATGACACCGGCATGCAGAAGGGCGGATACTGGCGTCGGGGCTTCCATCACCTCGGTCAGCCAGCCATGTGCAGGGAACTGCGCGGATGCCAGCACGGCCGCAATGGCGATCAGCAAGGCCGCGACCATCGTCATCCAATTGGCCTCTGCCGTGGCCAGGATGGTTGCGATGTCGGTGGTTCCGGTAGCCGCGATCAGAAGGACGACAGCCCCCGCCAGGGCGACCTCGCTGGCGCGCGCGACAATGGCTTTCTTGTGGGCGGCGCGACGGGCCGTGACGCGTTCGGGATAGAACAGCAGCAGCCGGTTCAATGACAGGCTGGTGAGGGTCCAGGCCGCGAAAAGCTGGAAAAGATTGCCGGACATCACAAGCAGAAGAACCGCGGCCAGCGTGGCCGCCATCCAGCTTGTAAACGCGCCCTGCCGCGCCTCTCCGTCCATGTAGGTCCTGGAGTAGCGCAACACGATCCAGCCGATAAAGCTGACAAGAACCAGCATCACCGCACTGACCGCATCGAGCCGCACCGACAGGCCGATGCCGAAAATTCCGATCAGCGCCGAACTGCCCGGGCCCTTGACCACAAGGAGCACTGCAGACAATGCCGCGAAAGCGAAGGCGACGAATGCGGCCGCCTCTGCAAGCCGGGGCACCCCGTGAGGACGCTTCCCCGGATGGCGCGCGGCATGAAGCGCCACGACAAGAAGGATGATCGGACTGATAAGGGGCAACATGAAATACGCCATGATCGGGGTTCCTCGGTTTACGCGGCCAAAGGCCTTTCGAGACCGGATATGACAATTGCCCTGTCATTAAAAATATATTGTCGTTTAGTTTTCGTTCTACTAAATAGAACGATATGCCGCTGAACTACCATCACCTCCGATATTTCTGGGCCGTTGCGCATGACGGGAACCTGACGCGCACGGCACAGCGGCTGAACCTGTCACAGTCGGCCCTGTCGGTTCAGATAAAACAGTTGGAAGACCGCCTGGGCCATGCGCTTTTCGAACGGCGCGGGCGGCAACTTCACCTGACCGAGGCCGGACGTATCGCGCTGGACCACGCGGATGCGATTTTCGCGACCGGACAGGAGCTTATCGCCACCCTCACAAGCACCGTACAAAGCCGCAAGGCGCTGCGGGTGGGCGCGCTCGCCACCCTGTCCCGCAACTTTCAGATCGGTTTTCTGAAGCCGCTTCTGTCACGCATGGATGTCGAGTTGATCTTGCGATCAGGAAGCCCGACCGAACTGCTAGAAGGATTGGGAACCCACAACTTCGACCTGGTGCTCATGAACCGCCCGCCACCCGATGACAGTCTGACACCTTACGAAACGCACCAGATCGCAGAGCAGGACGTCCGCATTGTCGGATCCCCCAAGCGTCTCGACCCGGACCGTCCGATCAGGGAACTGCTCCTCGATCAGCCATTTATCCTGCCCACGACGGACAACAGCGTGCGGACAGCTTTCGATGCCATGGCCAGCCGGTTATCCGTGCGCCCGCAAGTGGCCGCCGAGGTGGATGACATGGCGATGATGCGCCTATTGACACGAGAAGATGTCGGGCTTGCGCTTGTTGCACCGATCGTCGTGAAAGACGAACTGAATTCCGGACTGCTCAGGGAAGCCAGAGAGCATCCCCGGATCAAGGAAACCTTTTTCGCAATCACGCTGCGGCGCCGATTTCCGAACCCCCTGGTCCAGTATCTTTTTGAACAAAATGTCGATTCCGCGCTCTTGTCTTGAAGCCCGCGCATGCGTTCAGGCCCCAAGCCATTCTGAAAACAAAGGCGGATCGTGCTGCCCAGACAGGCCTTTTTCCTGCATTGAGTTGGTCGAAAAGATTGCGGCGTGCGGGATTCGCCGATTGCTGTGTGTCTGCAACAAGCGCAAAGCTGCCTGTCGCATAAACGCAAACAATGCCGGCTCAGAGCCGGAAACGACGTCGGATCAGATACTCTGACCGTCAGGCCCACCGCGCCGGCGCAAGTCCGCCAGAGCCTGCCCTCGACATACAAATGACGTTGATGACTTCCGGCGATTCATGCAGCACTCACGGAAAACACGATGCTTATCTCAATCTTCGGGTGGCTGGTCTCCTGGCAAGGCGGCCGAGCAATGCCATTCAATCCGAGGCCGCCGCATGGGAGGGCAGGTCACGGCGAATCCTTCATCGGCAAAGAGTTGGATAGTGGCTTTCACCCGGTCGTTCGACAGGTTTGAAGCCGGCTGAGCTGGTGTTTCGCTTGGCAGTATCCCAATGA
>CAZMZS010000032.1:5709-23883 GCA_964570675.1 uncultured Roseovarius sp.
TTCGCCAACACCTGAAAACCCTGCTCTGTTGCTTCAGGTGCATGTGCATGAACGATCCGGTCTGCAAATCATCAAGTCTGTGACGAACCGATCAGTTTCAGCATATTCTCGATATGACCATCACGCAGGGTTTCGACCGGAAAAATCTGGTCCAGATCTTCGAAGGTTGCAAACATCTCGCGCGTTAGCGACAGCGTGACAATCGGCCCGAAAACCATGTGAAGATACACTTTTCGCTCGATATCAGCAAAACGCCCGCTGGCGACCCCTTCGTCTAGCAATTGAACCAAAATCTCATGTTGCGGCGCCATGTAATCGTCATGGAAGGCTCGGGCGACGGTTGGAAACGAACGCGAGACCTCGGCAATCAGCGGAGACATTCGTCCTGCGGGCGAGAAAATGAATGTCTCGTAAAGCGCTTCAAGCACAGCGCGCATTCTGGTCTTTGGATCTGTCTCAGAGTCTTCCGCGATTTTCCGCAGGGCCAGGAGTTCATCAGAAAGGCCCTCGGTGACGCAGGCGGCAAAGAGATCGTCCTTTCCCGGGAAGTGATGGTAGAGCGACGCCTTCGTCAGGCCGACTGCGTTTGCGACAGATGACATCGACGTCGCAGCAAAGCCGTTTTCCACAAACAGGTGCTTCGCGATGCCAATAATTTCGGCCCTTCGGTCGTTCTGGCGGTTTTTCTTGGTTTTTTCAGTTGAAACCCGCATCGCTCTCCCCTATTTCCCTACCGACCGGTCGGCAGGTTCGATCCAACCAACAGATGTGGCTGAATTTATGACGTTTCAAGTGCAAATATCCAGAGCCGTATCTGTGCTCGCCCTTATGCTGGCTTCTGCTGGCTTCTGCTGGCGCAGGCGCGCAGATGGCGGGTGAAGCAACGCCGCTCTATGTGCAAACGATGGTTGTCTCGGAACCCGAGCCGAAGCTGACCCGGCAGTTTTTTGGCCGCGTTGCGGCGGTTGACACTGTCAGCCTCGCGTTCGAAGTCGGCGGTCGGCTTGATTTGCTTGATGCCATCGAAGGACGTACGATTGCGAAGGGCACACCCATTGCTGCGCTTGATCAAGGGATGTTCGAGCGCGCTGTTGAAAGCGCCAAGCTATCGCTGTTGCAGTCCGAGCGCGACCTGCAGCGCGCACGGACCCTGGTAGATCGCAACATTGTTTCGGTCGTCGATGCACAGAATGCACAGACAGCCCGCGATCTGGCGGAAGTGGCGCTGCGCGACGCGCAGGCGGCGCTTGCAGATGCCCGTATCGTCGCTCCATTCGACGCGTTGATCGCTGATCGCATTGCCTCGCAGGACACCATCATCGAACCCGGTCAACCCATCGTCCGATTGCATGACATGTCTGAACTTCGTGTCGAGTTTGACCTGCCCGAACGCCTCGTCCGCCAGGTGGGCGATCCCGACGAGGTCGATTTCGTGGCGCTCTTGCCGGGCGACGACCAGCCCATTCCACTGGTATTCCGCGAATTCCGGGTCGAGACCGGGCCCGTGGGGCAAAGCTACACCCAGTCTCTGGCCGTTACCGGCAACACCGCGCCGCGTCTCTTGCCGGGTCAGGCGATCATCGTTCGCGCCTCTGTGCAAAACCCGGAAACAAGTCTGGCCCTACCGCCCGGCGCAATCGCAACAGCCCCGGACGGTCAGACCTTTGTTGTCATCGTAGAAACATCCGGTGACACGATGGTTGCGCGACATGTGGCTGTGGATGTGACCGCGCCGACCGGCAGCGCACTTCGCGCCAAAGGCCTCCCACCCGGAACGGAAATCGTTGCCGTAGGGGCGCATGCCGTCACCGACGGCGCAACGCTTGCCCGCTATGCGGGTCTTGCCAGCCGCTCGGAATAGAGGGATGCAGATCGCGCGCCTTGCCATTGAGCGGCCCCTGTACACCTGGATTCTGATCTTGTTCTGCCTGTTTGGCGGCATCGCCGGCTATGTTGGCGTCGGCAAGCTCGAGGATCCGGTCTTCACGTTGAAATCCGCGCTCGTCATCACGCCCTATCCCGGTGCAACGGCGGATGAGGTCGCCACCGAAGTATCGGAGGTGCTCGAGACGGAATTGCAGCAGATGGGCGAGGTGGCGACCATTACCTCATCGAACCGTCCGGGCGTTTCGGTCATCGAGGTCGAGGTGCGCGACACCTTCGATGGTGGTGATCTACCGCAGATCTGGGACGATCTGCGCGACCGCGTCACGGATGCCACCTCCGATCTGCCGCCCGGCGCCCGGCAGCCCATCGTGAACGACAGTTTCGGAGATGTCTTCGGCCTGCTCTACGCGGTATCGGCACCCGGCTACTCTGACGCCGACATTCGAGAAATCGCGCGTTTCCTGCGCCGCGAATTGCTGACGGTGCCGGGGGTGGCCAATGCTGAACTGCGCGGGTTGCCGCAAGAGGCCTTCTTCGTCGAACCCTCCAACGCCGCACTGGTCGAGCTGGGTGTCCCACCTGACGCGATCTTCGGCGCGGTGGCCGCTGCCGACCAGATCACTCAGACCGGGGCGCTCGGGCTCGGCCATGCCCGACTGCGCATCGAGGCGCCCATCGCCGATGACAGTGTTTCCGAGATCGGTGCCCTGACCTTCGGCTTTGGTGGCGAAGTGCTCTATCTTTCGGATATCGCCTCGGTGAGTCGCGGACGAGTGGACAACCCGTCCGAGATCATCCGGCACAATGGTGTCGAGGCCTTTACCCTCGGTATCGCGGCGCTGAGTTCCGAGAACATCATTGCAGTGGGCACGGCGGTTGAAGCGCAACTTGCCGAACTCATGCCGTTCCTTCCGGCTGGCGTCACGATCGACCCGATCTATGAACAGCACCGTGTCGTTTCGGATTCCAACACCGCGTTTGTCATCAATCTTGCGATGTCGGTCGGTGTGGTGATCGCGGTTCTGGCGCTTTTCATGGGCTGGCGGGCGGCGTTGATCGTGGGCGGCACGCTGCTTTTGAACGTGACCTTCACCTTTTTCTTCATGAACCTGTTCGACATCAAGGTCGAACGCATCAGCCTTGGCGCGCTGATTATCGCAATGGGCATGCTGGTCGACAACGCCATTGTCATCGCCGAAGGCATGCAGGTGCAAATGAACCGCGGGCGCAAGGCGGTCGACGCCGCGGCCGAAGCGGCCAGACGCACGCAGATCCCGCTCTTGGGGGCGACTGTCATCGGCATTCTCGCGTTTTCCGGTATCGGCCTCAGCCCCGACAGTTCGGGTGAATTCCTGTTTACGCTGTTCGCGGTGATCGGGATATCCCTGATGCTCTCCTGGCTGCTGGCCGTAACGGTTACGCCGCTGCTGGCCAGTTACCTGTTCAGGACCGAGACGAATGCGGATGCAAAAGACCCCTATGATACGGTCTTCTTCCGCAGCTATGGGCATCTTGTGCGCCGGGTGTTGCGTGTGCGCTGGCTGGTCCTGGTCGGCCTTGTGGGCGCATTCGTTGGCGGTGTCGGTGCCATGAGCATGGTGCGGCAGGAGTTCTTTCCGCCTGCGACGACGCCATTGGTCTATCTGAACTACATGGCGGCGCAGGGCACCTCGATCAATGCCGTTTCAGAAGATCTCGCCGAGATCGAGGACTGGCTTCTTGACCGGCCGGAAGTGACGGATGTCACAACGACGGTTGGCGGGCCTATGACGCGCTTCATGCTGACCTACACACCGGATGACGCCAACCCGGCCTACGCGCAACTGGTCATCCGCGTCACCGACGACGCGCAGATACCTGCTGTGAGAAACGCGCTTGCACCTTTCGCGTCACAAGCAAAGCCCTGGGCCGAGACCCGCGTGCAACAGACGTTTTTCGGGCCTCCTGTCGGGGCTGATGTCGAGGTCCGGTTGAGCGGACCGGACGCGACCGTTCTGCGCGAACTTGCGGCCGAGGCGCGGCAGATTTTCGAAACCGAGACAGAGTTGCTGATGGTTGAGCGCACCGACTGGCGCGAGCGGGAACTGGTGACACAGCCGATCCTTGCGACGGACCGCGCCGAGGCTCTGGGCATCACGAGAGCAGACGTCGCGCAGGCGATTGCGCTGGCAACAGACGGGGTGCAGGCGGGTGTGGTTCGTGAGGCCGAACAGCTGATACCCGTGATCGTCCGCACGGCGCGCAGCGAACAGGTGGAGGGTGCGGAAATCTACGATCAGCCACTCTATTCGCCGGTCACGGGCGACTCCATCAGCCTCAGCCAGGTCGTGGATGGTTTCGACGTCATCGCGCGTGACACGCTGGTCCAGCGCCGCAACCGTGTGCCGACGATCAGCGTGCAGGCCTTTACCGTGCCGGGCGTGCTGGCGCCCGAAGCCTTTGCCGAGGTGCGCGATGCCATCGAAGCGATGGTTCTGCCGCAGGGCTACGATCTGGAATGGGGCGGCGAGTTCGAGAGTTCGGCCACCGCACAGGAAAGCCTTGGGCAACAGCTTCCGCTCGCGTTCGGGGGCATGTTTCTGATCACGGTGCTGCTTTTTGGCAAGTTGCGGCAGACCTTCGTCATCTGGACGGTGGTGCCGATGGCGCTGACGGGCGTGGGCTTTGGCCTGCTTTGGACGGGCATGCCCTTCAGCTTTACCGCGCTTCTCGGCCTTCTGAGCCTGTCGGGCATGTTGATCAAGAACGCCATTGTTCTGGTCGAGGAAATCGATGCCCTGAAAGACGAAGAGGGGCTGGCGCAGGAGGATGCGATCGTGACCGCGTCTGTCAGCCGGATGCGGCCTGTTCTGCTTGCCGCCGCGACCACGATCCTCGGCATGTTGCCACTGCTATCGGACGGGTTCTTTGCCTCGATGGCCGTCGCCATCATGGCCGGTCTCGGCTTTGCCTCGGTGCTGACGCTGGTCGGTGTCCCTGCGATTTATCATACCTATCTGCGTCGCGAGCGTCTTGGCGCACACTTGGCGGACAACACGCCACCGGTCGCAAAACGAGACGACAAAATCGTGTCGGCTGCGCAATGATGGTCGCCTCCCCCACGGGATGGTCGCGCTGACGAAATTGGGGGGCATCACCAGCCTGTCACCCTGATCGAAGCCGGAAAACTCTCGCCAGGGGCGGTAGAAGGTTCGGGGTCGGACCACAAACATTCGTCTTGCCTTGCTGGCGAGCTCAAAGCACCTTTCGTCGGAGCAAGAGAAAGAGGAAGTACGCCCCGCCGATCAGCGAGGCGACCATCCCGGCCGGAAGTTGCATCGGGAACAATACCGTTCGCCCGATCCAGTCGGAAAGAACCATGAGCGCGACGCCGATCCCCCCGGCGGCCACAGTTTGTGCGCCAGCCCGGCGCGCGCCCAGCATCACCGCGGCATGCGGGGCCAGCAATCCGACGAAAGTGACCGGACCAAGCCACGCGGTGACCACTGCAGCCAACGCCGCAGCCAATGTCAGGCTTGCGGGCCTGGCAACGCGAAGTGACAGCCCACGCGCCAAGGCCACATTATCGCCCGCCGATAAAAGTGTGAGCCATTGTCGCAACAACAACAGAACCACCAGCGCGGCACAGGCCACCGCTGCAAGCGCAACAGCATCAGGCGGCGCCACACGATAGGTCGATCCTCCAAGCCAGCCAATAATCGCGAAACTGTCATTGCTCCCGGATGCCAGCGCGAAACGGATCAACGCATCAAGAAGCGCGCCAAGCGAGATACCCACAAGCGCGGTCATCGCCGGGGCATGGCCGTGCCGTCGCCCGATCGCCAGCAGAAGCGCCAGCACCACCAGGCTGCCAAGGATCGCAGCGCCCGTGCCCGCCTGATGGATGGACCCGCCAGACCAAAGCGTGACCGCGATCAATGCGAACGCCGCCCCCGAGGACATACCCAGGATGTCGGGGCTGGCCAGCGGATTGCGAATGAGCCGCTGAAGAATAACGCCCGAGAGCGCCATGCCCAATCCCGCCCCGGCTGCCGCCAGCACCCTTGGCCAGCGCAGCGAGAGCGTCAAAGCATCAGGAGAGGCCACCTGCCAGCCCGCATCCACACGAGCAATAAAGAGCCCCGCAAGAACCGAACCCAAAACCGCCGCCAGCAAGAACGCCGCACGCCCCCATGACAGCCGCGCGGGCCCCGGCGGCAGTTGATAGAGCGAATGATCCGCCGCGCCCATGCGCCGCCGCATCAGCCAGATCAGCGCCGGGGCGCCGACCAGTGCGGCAGCCGCCCCGCTTGGCACGATATCGCGCGTCCAGGCGCTGGCCAGAACGGCGATCAGGTCGGTCCCCAGAAGAAGCAAGGCGCCAAGCGCCGCGCTGAGGCAAAGCTCCGCCAGGGGCGTGCGCGCGCCTGCAAGATGGGCGATATTGGGGGCGATCAAGCCCACGAAGCCGATCATGCCGACCGCCGCGATGTTCAACGATGTCAGATAGAGTGCCAGCCCCACAGCCGCGACGAAGAAAGGCACAAGCGACAGGCCACGCGCTTCCGCCACCGCTGATCCTGCGCGCATGAGCGACAGCCCGCGCGTAAGCAGCAAGACAACGCAAAGCGCGGGCAGAAGACGGGGCAAAAGCCAGTTCGCCCGCTCCCAGCCCGACTGGCCCAGATCACCCGCCCCCCAGACGAAAAGATGTCCGAAATAGGGGCTTTGCAACAGCACGATCGCGGAGGCGATCGCGCCCATCAGCAGGTTCACAGCCATCCCGGCAAGGATCGCATTGAGGCCAGCCAGTCCGCGCAACCCGGCAATGGCCACCACGAGGCCGAATGCCAGCGCAGCGCCGGTCAGGCTGATCCATTCGCCATGCGCCGCCGCCAGCGCCGGGACCAGCAGGGTCGCCAGGACCATTGCCAGCCAGGCGCCCGACGCCGCCCCCAACGTCAATGGTGAGGCAAGGCGATTTTGCGTCACCTGCTGAAACAGGCTGCCCGAAACACCAAGTGCCGCGCCGCACAGAATTGCCATTACGATGCGCGGAAGGATCGCATGGGTGAAACGGATATCCTCGAACACCTCGGGTTCGGCCCCTGTCGAAAGGGCCGCCATCCGCGCGAGCGGCAGGTCACTGACCGGCAGGACATGGCCCGCCGCCAGCATCACGAGACCGGATGCAAGCACAAAGGTCAGCGCCACTGACGGCAAGGCGGTGGCTCTCACGGCTCAAGCTCCAGCAGCGCGTCGTGAAACGCTCGTGCATGGCGTTCCAGCGACAGAATCCCGCCATAGCTCCAGACGGGCCGAGTTTCAGCAAACCGGCCATTCTTGACCGCTGGCAGGAATTGCCACAGCGCCGTTTCGAACACCGCATCCCCCGCCAGATGCGGCCGGATCGCCAACACCGCGCCGGCTTCGACCTTGGCGAGATCATCCACCGGGCGCTGCGCCACACCCCAGCGGGACGCAGTGACCGCCAGCGCGTTGGACAGGCCGAGGCGATTCAGCGCTTCTTGCGGAAAGGAATTCTCGCCGTAAGCCCACATCGTGGCCCCGTCGTTGAGCCGGATCACGGCTGCCGAACGGATCGTTCCACCCAAGGCATCCTTCAGTTGCGCGGCCATGGCGTCGATATTGTCATCCATCTCGGCCAGCTTGCGCGCGGCCATGCGCTCGCGCTCAAGAAGGCGCGCCAGAGACATGAAAATATCATGGGATGCGGCGATATTGTCATGCTCTGCACTGAAGGTATCAAACACCAGCACGGGCGCGATCCTCTCGAGCCTGGCCACATCCTTGGCCGGAATGTCAGACGCCAGGATCACATCCGGTCCGAGCGACGACAAACGCTCAAGATTGGGACTGTCACGCAGGCCGATATCAACGACACTCTCGGGCAATGGCGGCGATACCACCCAGGTCCGGTAAAGCCCGGTTTCAGGCACCGCGACGGGCGCGACGCCAAGATCAAGCACCTGCTCGGCCAGCGCCCATGTCAACACAGCGATGCGCTGCGGCGCGGCGTCGAAATGCTGCGCACCGCGGCGATCATTGACCGTGATACCATCGGCCACGACCGGCAGCGCGAAAAGACAAAAAAGGCCGGCCATCAGCAGCTTCATTGCCCATCCTCCGGTTCAATCTCAAGCAGGGCTTCGGCGAATGCATCGGCGAGATAGCCAAGGGAAAAGACGCCTCCGAATGTCCAGACGCGACGGGTTTGGGCGAAACGGCCCTCTTGGACGAAAGGCATGAACCGCCACATCGACGTCTCTTCGAGCGCATGCTTTTGCGCGAAGGGACCGATCTGAAGAACGATCACATCTTCAAACGTCGCCAGTTCCTCGACCCGGCGTTGGACAAAGCCCCAATCCGTGGCCTCGCCAGGTGCCGGGTGGACAAGCCCCATTGCGTCCAGCGCGGCCTTGGCCATCGAATTTTCCCCATGTAGCCGCAAGGTGGTCGGCGTCAGCAGCCGGATCGGCAGCACAAAGGGAACATTTTCGCCAAAATGGTCATCCACGCGCTCGCCCGCCGCCCGGATACGCGCGTCGAGTTGGTCAAGGCGCGCAAGCGCGGCTTCGCGGCGTCCCAGACGATCCGCCAGTTGCAAAAAGGTCTGGCGGCTGACCGCCGCGTTGTCCTGCCCGGAATCGAAGGACTCGACATGGAAGACGGGCGCGATCCGCTCCAGCAGCGGCACAAGGTCGGCTTGCTGGTCCGATGCGAGAATGAGGTCCGGCGCCAGTGCGGCGATCCGCTCGAAATTCGGCTCGTTCCTCAGGCCGACATCGGCAACGGAATCCGGCACGGCGGGTTCTGCGACCCATTGCCTGTATCCCTCCACATCAGCCGCGCCAACAGGCGGCGCATCCAGTTCGATCAGCAACTCGGTCAGGGCCCAACTCAGCGAAACGACCCGTTGTGGCGCAGCCTCTTCTGCGCGCAGGGGAACGCTGGCGATCAGCAAGCACAAAAGCGGCAAAAGGCAGGCTCGCATCCCGAAACTCCCTTCCTCAACGAACGGCGGCGAGAGGCAGATCATTGCCGGGCCGCGCAAGCAGTGACATTTCGATACCGTAGAGATCGCGCAGGATTCCCGGATTCAGAAGCTCTGCAGGCGTGCCGTCAAAATGCATCTCGCCACCATGCAGCGCGATGATCCGGTCCGCAAAACGCGTAGCGAGATTGATATCGTGCAAGATCACGACCACCCTGCGCCCGCCTGCCCGGCTGATGCGTTGCAGCAGTTGCATGACCTCATGCGCATGCGCGAGGTCAAGCGCCGCGGTCGGTTCGTCCAGCAACAGACAAGGCGACTCCTGCGCCAGCAGCATGGCGATCCATGCGCGCTGGCGTTCACCACCTGAAGCGGTATCGGCCAGTTGCCCGGCAAAACCCGCGCACCCGGTTTCATCCATGGCCCTGTCGACGGCACCATGATCCGCCTCGGTCCAGCGCCCCAGCGCCCCGCGCCACGCAAATCGCCCAAGGGCAACCAGTTCACGCACGGTCAGACCCGCGACCGGCGGCAGGCGCTGCGGCAGATATGCGACCTGACGCGCGAGCGACTTTTGCGAAAGCCCACCCAGATCGCGACCATCCAGCAGAATGCGCCCCCTGTCGGGCCGGTCCTGCCGCGCAAGCAGCGACATCAGCGTGGATTTTCCCGACCCGTTATGGCCCAGCACGGCCGTCAGACCATACTCGCCCAAGGCCAGATGGCCGACCCGCAGAACGGGACGGCCATCATGGCGACGCTCGATATCCTCCAGGAGGAACATGACGCCACCCTTGCCTCAGAACCGCGAAGAGACGGTCAGCGCCACGCTGCGGCCTTCACCAAGGTAACAGGCCGAGACACCGCAGAACGACACATGATCCTCATCGGTCAGATTCTGCACGTTCAGTGCCACGTCCCAGTTGTCGCGGGTATAGCCAATCGCGGCATCATAAAGCGTGTAGGACGGCGTGGCCTGCGTATCCGTGCCATCCCATTTCGTTCCGATATGCCGCACGCCGCCGCCTATGCGCCAACCCTGCAACGCGCCCGCGGACGGCTGGTAGTTCACCCAGAGCGATCCGAAACGCTCGGGCACATTGGCAAAGGTGTTGCCTGCGACGTTTTCGGTGTCGAGAAACGTGTAAGCCGCATCGATCGTCACATCCCCGATCCGCGTCTTGGCCTCCAGCTCAAGACCGCGCGTCGACGCTTCGCCAGTCTGAACCTGGAAGCCGGGATTCGCCGGGTCCGCCTCGGTCAGGTTGGACTTGGTCAGATCAAAGGCCGATACGGTGAACAACATGTTCGTGCCGACCGGCTGGTATTTCAAACCGATCTCGTATTGCTCGCCTTCGGTGGGCTTGAACGGGTTGCCCGCCGCGTCACTTCCCACGACCTCCTGCCGGAAACTCTCAGAGTAGCTGACATAGGGTGCAAGGCCATTTTCAAAGCGGTACATCAATGCCGCGTTCATCGTCCATGCGTCGTCATCCGTGTCGATCGTGGCCGATCCGAAGCTGTCATTGGTCTGACCTGTCTCGACCGAACCATAGCGCAGCCCCAGATCCAGATGGAGCCGGTCATTCCACGTCGCGCGATTCTGGACATAGACCCCCCATTCCTCGACCGTGTTCGCGGGCGTGTCGATGATCGTCACGGGGGTGACGCCCGTGTAGACAGGCGCGAACGGGTCAATCGGACCGTTCTGCGCGCCATAGCCGGTATCGCTGTCATAAAGGCCGCGCGCATAGCTGGCACCGATCAGGGTCGTCATGTCGACCGCCCCCAGATTGTATTGCGCCGTCGCATTCACATCCGCCGCAAATGTCTCCAGACTGTTATCGGCGCGATAGACTGTGCGGTCGATCGTCCCGTCGGCCCGGTAGCGCGTCGGATAGTTGGCATAGGCCCACCATGCATGCCGGTAATCGGCCTCCCCTTCCACGTAGCGCGCATTGGCCTTCATGCTCCAGACCGAGTTGAACCGATGCTCGAACATGGCAGTGACCGCCGTCTGTTCGGTGTCGAACCGGTCGAAACCGGGCTCGCCGACGAACAGGCTGTCATCAAGGTATCGTCCCCCCGGCCCCGGATAAAGCGTGCCGTAGATCGACGCGAACTGGATCAGCGGGCTGCCGTCATTCTTTTGGTGATTCAGAAGAACGGTCAGACTGGTGTCCTCACTCGGCTGCCAGGTGATCGAGGGCGCCAGCGCAAAGGCGTCATCCTTCGAGAAATCGACCTGCGTCTCGGCATCGCGCAGCAGCCCGACAAACCTGTAGCGCAACGTGCCGCTTTCGTTCAGATCACCGCTGACATCGACGCCAAGCTGCTTGCGGTCATGCGATCCGTATTGAAGCTGAAGAATGTTGGGCGCATCCTGCGCGGCGGTCTTGGACGTCGTGTTGACCACACCGCCCACCGCGCCGCTGCCATAAAGACCCGAGGCCGGCCCGCGCAGCACCTCGACGCTGTTGAGCATGAACGGCTCGGGGGTCGTGTCGTTGTAATAACCGTAGCGCGAGATCAGCCCGTCATGAAAGGTCGTCGGATCGAAGCCGCGCACCTTGTACCAGTTCGAGCGGTTGTCGAGCCCCCACTGCCCGGCGGCGACACCGGCTGAATATTGTAGGGTTTCTTCCACGTTCTGCGCACCGCGTTCCGCGATCTGCTGCGCCGTGACCACATTTACCGCGCGCGGGGTCTCGACGATATCGGTTCCGGTCTTGACCACCGTGCCGGTGTCCAACGAGACGCTTGGCCCGAAAAAGCCGTCCTCGCCCTCGCCTTCCACCATGATCGGGTCAAGTTGAATGTCCTGCGCCATCGCCGGCATCGCCGCCACCAGAGCGCAGAGTGATATGGCTGTGCGCCGAAGTCGCATGTCCCATCTCCGCTTTGTTTTTTTGTTTTCTGCCTGGCGCGGGGCTGGGTCCTGATCGGGGCGTAAAATTTCTTAGTATTATTGTCAACTATCTTTCGTCACGCCAGTAGCCCGCGACCCGGATATGTTTGCGCGTCAGCCCCGGCGCGTTGCGAAGATACTCTCGCGCACGCGCCGCCTGCTGCTTTTCCGCGGCGAACCAGACAAGAGCACCTTCGCCCGTCGGCAACGCCATCGACTCCAGCGCCGTGTTGAGATCCGGGTCGCCGCCTTGGCGGATCAGCCAGCGAACACACAGCCCCGGCGGATGCCGCAAAGGCATCCGATCCGCATCGCTCTCCACCTCTATCAGAACGTCTCCGCGCATATCGTCGGGCGCGTTCTCAAGTGTCCGCAGCATGGCCGGGAGCGCGGTCTCGTCTCCTGCCAGAAGAACCCGGTCCGCCAGCGGATACCAACCACCCCCCGGCCCTGTCAGTCCGATCAGCGCATCCGGCACGACAGACTGCGCCCATTTGCAGGTCAGCCCCCTGCCATGCAGCAGGATATCGACCCA
This sequence comes from uncultured Roseovarius sp., assembly GCA_964570675.1. GTDB lineage: Bacteria > Pseudomonadota > Alphaproteobacteria > Rhodobacterales > Rhodobacteraceae > Roseovarius. The sequence goes on from CAZMZS010000032.1 coordinate 18,034, forward strand.
GACCCGACCGGCGTCGGGGTTGATGTCGCGTATCGTATAGGCGGGCATATGTGGCGCATCGGCGCCCGTCGGCCAGATCGTGCGGCCCTTCTCGTTCAGCCGGGGCCAAACCGGTTCGCGCCCCTCGGGCGGAATCACCAGGCGCACATGCAGCCCCGAGCGGGCAAAATCGCCCAGGTCCTTCGCTTCGAGTTCAAGCCGCTGGAACCGTGGCGCGATCCGTCGGCTCGACACGACCCTCGTCACCCGGAAATTCGGGGGATACGGGCCATTCACGGGGCTGCCGCGCCATTCCAGTGACCTCGCGGCCTCGGCTGCATGGCGTTCGATCCGGTCCCTCACCCCCTCACGCAACATGTGCAGATTTGACAGACTGTCGCTATCGATCCGGATATCGACCGCGCCCTTCGCCTTGACCAATCGGACGATTCCGATTCCGCTATCCCAGGTCAGCCCGGCGTCGCTTTCCTCGGCGTGCAGGTCCTGGGCCGCAAGCTCGGCACGGATGTGCTCCATCAGGTGCGCAGGCGCCCCAATCTGAAGACGTGCATGTGTGGTTCGTGCCGTCATGTCAGCTCCTTTCTTCCCGTCACCGACGGGTGTGTTTACGAAAGGGTGGCTGGACGGCGTCGGCGTCTGGCGGCCCGGTAAAAATCAGCCGCTGAATCTCATCGGCAGTGTGAATGTGTAGGTCGGCTTGCTCAGCCCGCGCGGCGCGTTGGGAAAGTGGCCGGCGGCCCGCACCGCGCGCAGCGCGGCCTCGTCCAGCGCACGATGCCCGGACGAACCTGCAAGGGACACGCCGCGCAAGCTGCCGTCCCGGCCCACGGTGATACGCACACGCACGGTGCCCGATGCGCCGCGCGCGCCGCCCGGATAGCGCTTGCCGCGTTCGATTTTGCGGCGCACTTGCGCGCCCCATTGTGCGGTCAGGCTCTGCCTTTGGCTGGCCGACAGGGTCGCGGCGCGTTGTGCGCGCGTCGCGCCTGCATCGGCCCCACCGCCTTGCCCGCTGGCCTTTTGCGCCGCGCTCGACCTTGAATTTGATGTGGTCGCCGGTTTCTGTGGCGTCTTGCGCGGCGCAGGTGGTTTCGGTCGCGCGGCAGGACGCGTATCCGCAAGCTTGGCGGTATCCTCGTTCACCTCGGGCTCGGGCTTGGGCGCCTCTGGCGGCGGCGCAGGACTGACCATCGCGCTCTGATCCGGCAACCTTTCCGGCTGCGGCATGGCAAGCCCCGGCGCGTCCGGGGCTTTGGCCACCGGCGAGGAATCGGCCTGCGACTGCGGCATCTGCGGCGCGGGCATCTCCACTTGCGGCGCAGACGGCACATCCGGCGCAGCAGGGACATCAGGCGGTGTCTCCCATCGCTCGACCATATCGGCAACGCTGGCGCTGGCGGCTTGCAGCGATACTGCGGCCGCTCCCTCGTTTCCCGCCGCCTGCGCCCCTTCGCGGCTCGGCGCGTAAGACGCGACCGCCAGATGCGCGCCCACGGCGATGGCGACAAAGACAGTGAACTCCCCCACACGTTTCATTGCGCGACCGTGACCAGCCGGATCTCGGCAAAGCCCGCCTGCGCGATCCGCGGCATAAGCCGCGCCAGCCGCGCGCCCTCCACGCCCGCATCCGCTCTCAGGATCAAGGGCGGCGGCGGCACATCCTCGGAACAGCCACCGGCCGCGCAATAGGCTTCCTTCGCCACCTCCAGCGCCGCAAGCGCCTCGTCCTCGCCCATGGCGTCCAGATAGGCCAGCGCGCCATCCGGCCCAAGATAAAGCGTGAACGCGCCTTCGGCCTCAACGCCTTCGCCGCTGACTTCAGGGGGCGTGACCTCGAAGGGTTCAGGCGGGGCGATCTGCGCCGTCATCAAGAAGAAAATCAGCAACAGAAAGACCACGTTGATCATCGGAACGATGCTTTCGGGTGGTCGGCGGCGGGGCGGATCGGGGAATTGCATGCGCCCTACTCCACCAGAACCAGCGCGCTCAACCCGGCATCGCTCAGGCGCTGCATCACATCGACCACGCGCTGCAACCCGGCGCCGTCCCTTGCCCGCAGGATAACCGTGTCCGACGGCGCCTCCGTCAAGTCCAGCACATCTGCGGCAAGTTGCGTGCCCTCGACCACCTGCCCGTTGAGCCGCACCCCCTTTGGCAGAATGTCGATCAGACGCGGCGGCCCGGAATAGGCGTCATCACCCGCCTGCCCCGCCGCATTCAGCGGCAGATGCGTATCGACCCCGAAACGCGACGCCAGCATGAAGAAGACAAGCAGCAGAAAGACCACGTCGATCATCGGCGTCAGGCTGGGCTTGCGGCCCGGTCTCGGCTCGTCGAAGGCAAACATCTCACTCGGCTGCCTGGACCATTGATGCCGTCTCGCCCTGCTCCAGCGGGCGCAGGAAGATACGCGTTGCCGCATCCTCCATTTCCAGGCGCAACCGATCGACCACGCTTTCGAACCAGGTCAGCGCCATCGCGGCCGGGATTGCCACCGCCATGCCCGCGGCCGTGGTCAGCAGCGCCTCCCAGATACCCCCTGCAAGCGTCGCCGGATCCGCGCGGCTGCCCGCGTCCTGCAAGGCCTGGAAGGCGGCGATCATGCCAAGCACTGTGCCCAACAGACCCAGAAGCGGCGCAATCGTCGCAATCAACTCAAGCGGACGCAACCCGCCCCGGGCACGTGCGATCAGGTTGCGCGCAACCCGTCCGGTTTCCGCTTTGGCGGCATCATCATCCAACGTGTCATCCTGCCGCGCGGTCATCGCGGCCCGGATCAGAGCGGCGCGGCAGGTCTTGCGGTTTTGCAGGAGCTTAAGGGCTTCACCCTCATTTCCCTCGGACCAAAGCGCCACAGCCTTGCGCGCGCGCCGCCCGCCGGTCCATGCGCCCATCAGCATCAAGCGCCACGCCTTCCAGAGGATAAGCGCCAGCGCGATCATCGACAGCGCCGAAATCGCCCAGATCGCCGGGCCGCCGAGGCGAATGAACTCAAGGACGGCTTCAAGCCTCGAAGAGGCGACCATGCCAGTCATGTCAGAAATCCAGTCCACCTTGTCCCTCGTCGATGAGTGTTAATCTATGGGCACCCGCTAAATTACCTTACTTTTTTTGTCAATTAATATCCGCTTCCAAATCGAAACGAGGCATCTTTCCTTTACCACCCGCTTATTGTCTGGGGGCACTTTATAATAAATCGAAGGTCTTAGTGGTGTGCCCCCATCGGGTGGTCAGCTTTAGTTGTTAATGAACCGAGAGCTTCTGGTCCATCGGGACGTTGCTTTCCGTCGCCGGTGTATCGACCACCTGCGCCAGTCGCTTGGCGTCAAGCCCATTGAGGCGCCGTTGGTTCAAGTCCAATGGGCGGTGGCGATGGAAACCGTCGCACTTGTGAGGGGTCTCGGTACTGCTTTGCGTCGTGATCGGCATTCCGCCGGGCATCTGTTTCGGCAAATCACACCGGGCCTCTGCCACCGCCAAGCCGGTGCTGGACCTGACGCAAACCCTGCCGGCCTTTGTCTACCTGATCCCGATCATCGCCTTTTTCGGAAACAACGCCCCATCCCCCTCACCCGCATTTCGAGTGACCGCAATTCGCGCAGGTCATGCAGCCCTCGATCATTCGCATCTCGTAGCTGCCGCAGGCCGGGCAGGACGGGCCGCGCGGCGCATCCAGATTGACGACCGATTGCGTCGGGTCGGTCTTGAGGCCCAGCCCCTCGCCTTCAAGGAAACCGATCGAGATCATGTGCTGCTCGAGGATGCCGCCGATCGCCGCCAGGATCGAGGGGATATACTTGCCCTGCATCCAGGCGCCGCCGCGCGGGTCGAACACCGCTTTCAGCTCCTCGACCACGAAACTCACATCGCCCCCGCGCCGGAACACCGCCGAGATCATCCGCGTCAGCGCCACGGTCCAGGCGAAATGCTCCATGTTCTTGGAGTTGATGAACACCTCGAAGGGCCGCCGGTGCCCGTTCAGCACGATATCGTTGACGGTGATATAGATCGCGTGGTTGCTGTCGGGCCATTTCAGCTTGTAGGTCGCGCCCTCCAGTTCCGTGGGCCGGTCCAGCGGCTCGGACATATAGACGATCTCGCCGCCCTCCTGGGGCACCGGCGCGCCGCCCTCGCCCGGCGCCTCGTCGGTGCTTTCCGACACGCTCAGCACGCTGCCGGTCACGTCATTGGGGCGGTAGGTGGTGCAGCCCTTGCAGCCCGTCTCATAGGCCTGCATGTAGACATTCTTGAACGCCTCGAATGAAATATCCGCCGGGCAGTTGATCGTCTTGGAAATCGAGCTGTCCACCCAGCGCTGCGCGGCCGCCTGCATCTTGACGTGATCCTCGGGGTCCAGCGTCTGGGCATTGACGAAATGCGCGGGCAGCTCGGCATCTCCGAACTTTTCGCGCCACATCTGCACGGCGTAATCCACCACCTCTTCCTCGGTGCGGCTGCCATCCTTCTGCAACACCTTGCGGGTATAGGAATAGGCAAAGACCGGCTCGATCCCCGAACTCACATTGCCCGCATAAAGGCTGATCGTCCCGGTCGGCGCGATACTGGTCAGCAGCGCGTTGCGAATGCCGTGCTTCGCGATCGCCTCGCGCACGTCGTCATCCATGTTCATCATGTTGCCCGACGCCAGGAACGCATCCCGGTCAAACAACGGAAACGGCCCCTTTTCGCGCGCCAGATCAACGCTTGCCAGATAGGCCGCGCGCGCGATCTGCCTGAGCCAGCTTTCGGTCTGCGCCGCCGCCTCGTCGCTGCCATAGCGCAGACCCAGCATCAACAGCGCATCCGCAAGCCCGGTGACACCCAGCCCGATGCGGCGCTTGGCGGCGGCCTCTCGCGCCTGCGACTCCAGCGGGAAACGGCTGGCATCGACCACGTTGTCCATCATCCTGACCGCACTCGCCACCAGCTCGTCCAGCGCCTCGGGATCAAGCGCCGCATCCTTGCCGAACGGGTCGCTGACCAGCCGCGCCATGTTGATCGACCCCAACAGACACGCACCATAAGGCGGCAAGGGCTGTTCGCCGCAAGGGTTGGTGGCCGAAATCGTCTCGCAGTAATTCAGGTTATTGGCCGCGTTGATCCGGTCAATGAAGATCACCCCCGGCTCGGCATAATCATAGGTCGCCCGCATGATCCGGTTCCACAGGTCGCGCGCCTGCACCGTGCGATAGACCTTGCCCTCGAATTCCAGATCCCATGCGCCATCGGCCTTGACCGCCTCCATGAAGGCGTCGCTGACCAGCACCGACAGGTTGAACATCCTCAGACGCGCGGAATCCGACTTGGCGCCGATGAAATCCTCGATATCGGGGTGATCGCAGCGCATCGTCGCCATCATCGCGCCCCGGCGCGACCCGGCGCTCATGATGGTGCGGCACATCGCATCCCACACATCCATGAAGGACAGCGGCCCGCTGGCATCGGCGGCCACACTTTTCACCTCGGCGCCTCGCGGGCGGATGGTGCTGAAATCATAGCCGATCCCGCCACCCTGCTGCATGGTCAGCGCGGCCTCTTTCAGCATCTCGAAAATGCCGCCCATGTCGTCGGGGATCGTGCCCATGACAAAACAGTTGAACAGCGTCACGCTGCGCCCGGTGCCCGCCCCGGCGGTGATCCGCCCGGCGGGCAGGTAACGAAAATCCTCCAGCGCGGCATAGAAACGCTCTTCCCAATGGGCCGGTTCGGCCTCGACCGCGGCCAGCGCCCGTGCGATTCGCCGCCACGTGGCCTCGACGGTTTCGTCGATCGGCGTGCCATCGGCCTCCTTGAGGCGGTATTTCATGTCCCAGATGGATTGGGCGATAGGGGCAGCGAAACGGGTCATGC
>CAZMZS010000033.1:0-23603 GCA_964570675.1 uncultured Roseovarius sp.
GGCGGCAAGAAGGGCAAGACCGGCGCCTATGCCACCGGCGCCGACGTGCTCGAGGATCTGGCCACCGAACATGACCTTCCGGCACGGGTGCTGGACTGGCGCGCGCTCAGCAAGCTGAAATCGACCTATACCGACGCGCTTCAGGATCACATTGATCCGGCCACCGGGCGGGTCCACACCTCCTATGTGCAGACCGGCGCCAATACCGGGCGTCTGGCCTCGACCGACCCCAACCTTCAGAACATCCCCGTGCGCAGCGAGGAAGGCCGCCGCATCCGTGAAGCCTTCGTCGCCGAGCCGGGCAATCTGCTGGTCAGCCTCGACTATTCCCAGATCGAGCTGCGCATCCTCGCCCATGTCGCCGATATCGACGCGCTCAAACAGGCGTTCCGCGACGGCCTGGACATCCACGCCATGACCGCATCCGAAATGTTCGACGTGCCGCTGGACGCCATGACGCCCGAAATCCGCCGTCAGGCCAAAGCGATCAATTTCGGCGTGATCTACGGGATTTCCGGCTTCGGGCTGGCGCGCAACCTGCGCATTCCGCGCGCCGACGCGCAGGGCTTCATCGACCGCTATTTCGAACGCTTCCCCGGCATCAAGGCCTATATGGACGACACCGTCGCCTTCGCCAAGGAACACGGCTTCGTGCAGACCTTGTTCGGGCGCAAGATCCACACGCCCGAGATCGCCGCCAAGGGGCCGCGCGCCGGTTTCGCACGCCGCGCCGCGATCAACGCGCCGATTCAGGGGGCCGCGGCCGATATCATCCGCCGCGCCATGATCCGCATGCCCGCCGCCATCGCGGGGCAGCCCGCGAAAATGCTGCTTCAGGTGCATGACGAACTGATCTTCGAGGTCGCCGAAGACGCCGCCGACACCCTCATCGCCACCGCGCGCGAGGTCATGCAGGGCGCCGCCGATCCGGCGGTCAGGATCGATGTGCCGCTGGTCGTGGATGCGGGGCAGGGGGCGAACTGGGCGCAGGCGCATTAAGCGAAACGGCCTGACGCCGCGCCTGCCTTATCCCTCGAAGTGATAGTCCGGCAGGCTGTCCAGCGCGTCTTTCAGCGCGTCGCCCCAACCTTTCGAGATCACCTGGAAATAGGGATCGTCCAGCGCGATGCGCCCGCGCGGCCCCGCTTGCAGGCTGTCGGTGGGATAGAAATGGTAATCGAAGGGCGCGCCCACGGTCAGATTGGCCTTCACGGTGGAATCGAAACTCACCAGCAGCAGTTTCATCGCCGCCTCGAACCCCAGCCCCCGGTCATAGGCGCGCACCAGGATGGGCCGGCCATATTTGGTCTCGCCGATCTGAAAGAACGGTGTGTCCTCGCCCGCTTCGATGAAATTGCCCTCGGGATAGATCATGAACAGGCGCGGCGGGCTGCCGGCGATCTGCCCGCCGATGATCAGCGTCGCGCCAAACGGGCTGTCCGATTGCAGCCCGCCCTCGCCATGCTGCTCTATGACCTCGCGCAGGGTTTCGGCGACGACCCGCGCGGCCTGAAACAGCGACGGCACCTGCAGCAGCGACGGCTTTCTTTCTTCGGGGGATTTACTGCGCTCGTCCAGCAGGCTCACCACCGCCTGCGTCGTGGCCAGGTTGCCCGCCGCCATCAGGGTGATGACCCGCTCTCCGGGCTGTTCCCAAAGCGTCATCTTGCGGAAGGTCGAGATATTGTCGAGCCCGGCATTCGTCCGCGTGTCGGACATGAAAACCAGCCCCTCGTCCAGAATCATTCCCACGCAATATGTCATGCCGGGGCCTTTGCTCTTATTGCTGCGCCACGTCGATCTGGACCTCGAGCGTCTCGCCCGTGCCCCCGACCCGCGTTCCCGATACCGGAGAAGCGTCGCCATAGTCCAGCCCGGTCGCAACCCGCACATAGCGGGTATCGGGCGAGATACCGTTCGACACGTCGAACCCGACCCAGCCCAGCCCCTCGATATGCACCTCGGCCCAGGCGTGCATCGCCTCCTGAACGGTCTTGTCGTCCAGCATGAGATACCCCGAGACATAGCGCGCAGGTGCCCCCAGCTCGCGGGCGCAGGCCAGGAAGATATGGGTGTGATCCTGGCACACGCCGCGCCCCGCCTCGAGCGCCTCCTCGGCGCCCCAGTCGGGATAGGACGCGCCGATCTCATAGGGTACCGCCGCGCGGATGCCCGCCGCCAGCGCGTGCAGCCCCTCCAGCGTGGGGGCCGCTGCCTCGATGCCGCGCAACAGCGCGCGCACCCCGGTTCTGGCGCGGGTGCGCTCGGTCTCGCGCTGGTAAAGCCACAGCGGCGCGGGCCCGCGATGCGCGCCAAGCACACCATGCGTGTCGCTCAGCGCGACCTCGCCCTCGCTGATCACACTCAGCTCCGTGGTGTCTGGCGCAAAGCTTATCAATTCGGTGGTGTTGTTGTGATAATCTTCGAATTCCAGCTCCTTGCGGCCATTCTTGACCCTTGTGCGCCACCTGATGATCTGTTGCTGAGGCGAGGATTTCGGCGTCTTGCGCAATTGCTGAAGGCCGTATTTCACCGGCGTATCGAAACGGTAAAGCGTGCTGTGCTGGATTTTCAGTCGCATGGCCCCTCACTCGTAGAAGCGGAAATCTATTTCGATCTGCCGCGCGATCCCGGCCAGTTGCGTCAGCATCTGCTGGATGAATTCATGCAGGCCGAATTCAAACACCGCGCCGATCTCATGCACCAGATACATACGTTCCAGCTGATCGACCTGGCGCAGCGACGGCAGCGGCTTGCGCTTGCCCTTGTGCAAGTAGCGCAGATTGCAATGCAGCTTGTCCACACAAAACGCCAGACTGCGCGGCATCCGCTTGTCGAGGACCAGGAACTCGGTGATCTCGGCAGGGCCAGCGCCCGCGCCATGCGCCATGCGAAACCCGCCCCTTGCCGAAACCGACCGCAGGATGGTTTCCCACTGCACATTGTCCAGCGACGTGCCGACCGCGCTGGCCGAGGGCAGCAGCACGTAATATTTCACGTCCAGAATCCGCGCGGTATTGTCCGCGCGCTCCAGAAAGGTGCCGATCCGTGCGAAATCGTATATCTCGTTGCGCAGCATCGTGCCGTGGGTCATGCCGCGCACCAGCGCGGTATGCTGGCGGATCGCTCCCAGCACCTTGGGCAGATCACGTTCCGATACCTTGCGCGCCAGCGTGCTGCGGGTGCGCATATAGGTGGCATTGATCGCCTCCCAGACCTCGCCGGTCAGCGCGGTGCGCACCATGCGCGCGTTCTGGCGCGCCGCCTCGACGCAGGACAGCACCGAACTGCTGTTGGCGCGTGAGCGCAGCAACCAGTCGATCGCCGCCTCCTTGGTGACGGCCTCGTTCTGGGCCTGGAACGCATCCAGCACCCCGGCCGATTGCAGCACCGAGACCCATTCCTCGTCGCGCGCCTCCAGCCGGGTCAGCGCGATGCGCTGTCCCGCCTCGATCAGCCGCGCGGTGTTTTCCGCCCGCTCAAGGTAGCGATACATCCAGAACAGGCCATTGGCGGTTTTTCCCAGCATTCCGTTCAGTCCCCCAGAACCCAGGTGTCCTTGGTGCCGCCCCCTTGCGAGGAATTGACCACCAGAGAACCTTTCTTAAGCGCCACCCGCGTCAATCCCCCCGGTGTCACCCGGATGCCCTCGGGGCTGACCAGCACGAAGGGGCGCAAATCCACATGGCGCGGCGCCAGCCCCTGGCGCGAGAATATCGGCACGGTGGACAGGCTCAGCGTCGGCTGCGCGATGTAGTTTGCCGGTCGCGCGCTCAGCTTCTTGCGGAATTTGGCGATCTCGGTCTTGGTCGCGGTCGGCCCGATCAGCATCCCGTAACCGCCCGAGCCATGCACTTCCTTGACCACTAGCTCGCCCAGGTTCTCCAGCACATGCGCCAGATCGTCAGGGTCCGAGCAGCGCCATGTCGGCACGTTCTGCAACAAGGGCCGCTCGCCGGTGTAGAACTCGACGATCTCGGGCATGTAGGAATAGATCGCCTTGTCATCGGCGATACCCGTGCCCGGCGCATTGGCGATGGTGATGCCCCCGGCGCGGTAGACATCCATGATCCCCGGCACGCCCAACTGGCTGTCGGGGTTGAAATTCATCGGATCGAGAAACTCGTCATCCACCCGCCGGTAAAGCACATCCACCGGCTTGTAACCTTGTGTCGTGCGCATCGCCACGCGCCCGTCCACGACCCGCAGGTCATGCCCTTCGACCAGTTCGACGCCCATCTGGTCGGCCAGAAAGGCGTGCTCGAAATAGGCCGAATTGTAGATCCCCGGCGTCAGCACCGCGACCACCGGCTGCGATCCCGCCCCTCTGGGCGCACAAGCCGCCAGCGAGCGGCACAGATCGGTGGGATAGTTCTGCACCGGCTGCACCCGGTTCTGGCTGAACAGCTCGGGGAACATCTGAAGCATCGTCTCGCGGTTCTCCAGCATGTAGCTGACGCCCGACGGCGTGCGCGCATTGTCCTCGAGAACATAGAATTCGCCCGGCCCCGTGCGCACCAGGTCGATGCCGACGATATGGGTATAGATGCCGCCCGGCGGCTCGACCCCGATCATATGCGGCAGGAAGGCTTCGTTGCGGCTGATCATCTCCTTGGGGATGCGCCCGGCGCGGATGATCTCCTGACGGTGATAGATGTCGTGCAGAAAGGCATTGATCGCGCGCACCCGCTGTTCGATGCCGCGCGACAGCTTGGTCCATTCCGCGCCCGAAATGATCCGCGGGATGATGTCGAAGGGGATCAGGCGCTCTTCGGCCTCGGTGCGTCCATAGACGTTGAAGGTGATGCCGGTCAGGCGGAACAGTTCCTCGGCCTCGCGCTGCTTGGCGCGCAGGTCGGCGGGGTTCTCGCGGTGAAGCCAGTCGTGAAACTGCTGATAGGGCTGGCGCAGGGTCTCGTCATGCCCCCACATCTCGTCGAAATAAGGTGTTTCGCTCATGGTTCAGCCTTTCACGATCAATGCTTGATCGAAATTATCGCGCCGGGCTGCGCCATGACCCGCTTTCGTGCCGGCTCCATGGTCAGCGCATGAAATATGCACATTTTGTAACAGGATGGCACAATAATTGCGCGCTCAGGGAAGAATAACGCGGTGCATTGTGCTATGGTGACAGGGGTGTCATGCACTGTTTGCATGATGCCGCTTACAGGCGAAGCCCTGCCGTTTCTGCAACGCAGCATAGGCGCGAATCAGGTAGGGGCATTCATCCGCGCAACCTGTTCCTGTTGAAAGATGCTCCCATGGCCCGCGAAACCAAGCTGATCCTCTGCCCCGTCAATCTCCGCCACGTCAAACTGGAATACAACGCCTACCAAGAGGCCGTCGAGATGGCCCAGCGGCGCGACGCCAAGCTGATCGTGGCCACCGTCGCCCCCGAGATCGAGCGCAATCTCAATATCTATGATTCCGACAAGTATTGGGGCGATGAGCTCAAGAAATTCATCGCCGCCCATCCCGCCACCGGCGTCGATGTGGAAACCGTCGTGCGCAAGGGCGCGGTGCATCGCCAGATCGTCAAGCTGGCGGATGAGCGTGGCGTCGATGTCATCGTGATGGAATCGGCCAACCCCAAGGTCAAGGATTACCTTCTTGGCACCACCTCCAGCCATGTCGTCACCCACGCCGAATGCTCGGTCTACGTGGTGCGCAACTGATCGGCCCGGTCTTGGCGGGCGCGCGTCAATGTGCCCCGCCGCATTGGTCGTGATCGCCAAAGGCATGCAGGATACGGCACGGCGCGCCCTCTCGCGCGTCACAGGCATCGGCGATCCGCTGTAATTCCGCCTCCAGACGCCGCAACCGCTTGATCCGGTCGCGTATGCCTTTCAGGTGGTCATGGGCGATGGCGTGGATTTCATCATGCGCCGCGGGGTCGCGATCCTCCAGCGCGGCCAGCTCCCGGATCGTTTCGAGCGGCAGGCCAAGATCGCGGGCATGGCGGATGAACCCCAGGCGTTTCAGCCCGGCCCGGTCATAGCGCCTCTGGTTGCCTTCGGTGCGCGCCTGCGGGACAATCAGGCCCATCCCCTCGTAATAGCGGATCGTCGCCACCTTGACCCCGGTGCGCCGTGATATCTCGCCGATGGAAAACATCGCATTCCCCCTTGAACCTCTAGTCACTCGAGAGATTAGATTGCATGGGTCACAGTTCAAAGGGCCTCTGCCATGGCGCACGATCACCACCACCACCATCACACCGCCGACCTTGGCGGCGATCGCCGTGTCGCCTGGGCGGTCGGGGTCAATATCGCGCTGACGCTGGTGCAGATGGTGGCGGGGGTGATCTCGGGCAGCCTCGCGCTGATCGCGGACGCGGTGCATAACCTCAGCGACGCGCTGTCGCTGGTCATCGCCTTCGCCGCGCGCCGTATCGGGCGCAGGCCCGCCGATGCACGCATGACCTTCGGCTATCGCCGCGCCGAGGTCGTCGCCGCGCTGATCAACTACACCACCCTGATCGTCATTGCGCTTTATCTCGTGGCCGAAGGCGTCCAGCGGGTGCTGAACCCGGTGGGGGTGGATGGCTGGATCGTGGTCGTCGTCGCCGGGGTGGCGCTGGTGATCGACAGTCTGACCGCATGGCTGATCCACGGCATGTCAAAGGACAGCATGAACATCCGTGCGGCCTTTCTGCATAACGTCGCCGATGCGATGGGCTCGGTCGCGGTGATCGTCGCGGGCACGCTGATCCTGCTTTACGACTGGCGGCTGGTGGACCCTCTGGTGACCTTCCTGATCGCGGGCTACATCCTTTGGCACGCCAGCCAGGGCATCCGCCCCACGATCCATGTGCTGATGCTGGGCAGCCCCGATGACCCCGCACTCGGCGATCTGGTGGCGGCGCTTGGCGACATCGAGGGCGTGCGCGACGTGCATGCGGTGCATCTGTGGCGGGTGCAGGAACATGAAACCGCCTTTCAGGGTCATGTGGCGATGGAACCTGATACCGATGCCATTGCCCTGCGCGCGCGGATCAAGGATATGCTGGCCACGCGGTTCGCCATCCAGCACAGCACGCTTGAAATGGAGCCCGACGGAACCACCTGCGACACGCCCAGCCTGATCGGGTCGTAAGCGTCACGCCAGCCAGCCAAGCCCGTCATCGGTGCGCCCCGCCGGATTGTATTCGCCACTGACGAACCCGGCATAGCCTTCGGATTCAAGCTGCGCGAAAAACGCCGGATAGTCGATCTCGCCGCCCTCGGGCTCGTGGCGCCCCGGATAGCCTGCGACCTGCACATGCGCGGCGCGATGCCCATGCGCTGCCCAAGTGCCCGCAACGTCTCCGGTGATGCGCTGGGCGTGGTAGGCATCGAATTGCAGCGCCAGGTTCGGGGCGCCCACGGTATCCAGCACCTCTGCGGCCAAATCGAAATCATTGAGGAAATAGCCCGGCATGTCATGCGGGTTGATCGGCTCGATGGTCAACGACTGGTCGGGCGCTGTGGCGGTGGCCCAGGCCAGATTGCGAATGAACCTGTCGCGCGCCTCCGGCCCTTCGGCCAGTCCGGCCATGATGTGAATATGTCCCGCCCCCAACACCTTGGCGACGCGCAGCGCGCGCCGAAACGCCTCTGCGAAATCATCCTCTGCCCCCGGCACCGCCGCAAGGCCCCGCCGCGCGGCCGCGTCACGCCCCAGCGGCGTGTTGATCAGCACCAATGGCAAGCCCGCCTGCGCCAACCCCTCGCGGATGCGATAGACCGGCTCATCATAGGGAAACAACAGCTCGACCGCCTCGAACCCGGCCTTGCGCGCGGCCATCGGGCGCGCGCAGAGGGGCAGTTCCTGAAACAGCATGGTGATATTGGCGGCGAACCTGGGCATGGCCCATTCTGCCACAATGGCGCGGGCCGGTCAGCCCTCGGGAAGATCCGCCTGCGGAATCATGCGAAAGAACGCACCGCCCGACCACAGCCCGAACCAGTCATCCTTCTGCGTGCCGATCCCGGCCAGCCGGTAAAAGCTCTTGCGGTCGATCAGCGCCTCCAGCCCGTCGCGCACCATCACATAGGGGCGCGGCTCTCCGGTTTCGTCGTCGCGCTCGACACGGATCGGGTTGTCGGGGCCGGCGACCACGCGCTCGCCCATATTCGTCTCGAAGATCAGCTCTTGCGCCTCGCCTTTGCCCTCGGCCTCGACATCCACCGCCACGAAAGGCGCATCATCGACGGTGATTCCCACCTTCTCGACCGGCGTCACCAGGAAATAGCTGTCGCCCTCGCGGCGCAGAATGGTGGAAAACAGCCGTGCCATCTCGAAGCGGTTGATCGGCGTGCCCTGATAGAACCACCTCCCGTCCGCCGCAATCCGCATGTCCAGATCGCCGCTGAAGGCCGGGTTCCACTTGTGAACGGGGGGCAAACCCTTGCCCTGCGCGGCGCGCACGGCGTCCGCCAGGCTTTCCGCTGACGGGCTCGTGATCATGTCATTGCTCATTGCTTTTGCCATTTCGGTCATGCGCGATACACTCATACAATAAGATATAATCTCGACAGGAGTTTTGCCATGACCGATGACGCCGATTTGCTTGCCGGGATCGAGGCCCTCGAAGACAAGCTGGCCAAGGCCCGCAATTCGATCACCCGGCGCTTCATCGGCCAGGAACGGGTGGTGGACCTGTCGCTTTCGGCGCTTTTATGCGGCGGGCACGGGCTGCTGATCGGCCTTCCCGGCCTTGGCAAGACCCGGCTGGTCGAAACGCTCAGCACCGTCATGGGGCTTGATGCCAACCGCGTCCAGTTCACGCCCGACCTGATGCCCGCCGATATTCTGGGCTCCGAGGTGCTGGAAACCGGCGCCGATGGCGGGCGCGCCTTCAAGTTCATCCCCGGTCCGATCTTCTGTCAGCTCCTGATGGCCGACGAGATCAACCGCGCCAGCCCGCGCACACAATCGGCGCTGCTGCAGGCGATGCAGGAACGCCAGGTCACCGTCGCGGGCGAAAACCGCCCGCTCAGGCCGCCCTTTCACGTGCTTGCCACCCAGAACCCGATCGAACAGGAGGGCACATACCCCCTTCCCGAGGCGCAGCTTGACCGCTTCCTCGTGCAGATCGACGTGCCCTATCCCGACCGCGACACCGAGCGCGGCATCCTTCTGGCCACCACCGGCGCCGAGGAAACCGAATCCTTCCAGGTCTTCACCGCCGAGGAGCTGATCGACGCGCAAACGCTGCTGCGCCGGATGCCGGTTGGGGATTCGGTTGTGGAAACCATCCTCGACCTTGTGCGCGCCTTCCGCCCCGAAGATGCGTCCGCCTCCGAAGCGGTGCAAAAGGACGTCGCCTGGGGGCCCGGCCCGCGTGCCGCACAGGCGCTGATGCTGACGGTGCGGGCGCGCGCCATGTTGCAGGGCCGCCTTGCGCCCGATATCGGCGACGTGGCCGCGATGGCGCAGCCCGTGCTGGTGCATCGCATGGCGCTTAATTTCGCGGCGCGGGCGCGAGGCGAAAGCCTCGAGGGGCTGATCGACGAGACCGTCACCCAGATCACCCGCACTGAGGCCGCCGCGTGACCCAAGCCGCCCGTCTTCGCGCCCGGTCCGAGACCGAAGCCGCCTCGCTGCCGCCACTTCTGGCGCGGGCCGAGCAACTGGCGGGGACCGTCCTTCTGGGCGAACATGGCCGCAGGCGCTCGGGGATGGGCGATGATTTCTGGCAATACCGCCCGGTGATGCATGGCGACGCGCGGCGCGATATCGACTGGCGGCGCTCGGCCAAGTCGGATGCCGAATTCGTGCGCCAGCGCGAATGGCAGATCGCCCAGAGCGTGATGATCTGGGTCGATGACGCGGCCTCGATGCGCTTTGCCTCTGATGACAACCTGCCGCGCAAATCCGACCGCGCGCGGCTGTTGTCGCTGGCGGTGGCGATCCTGCTGGATCGCGCGGGCGAACGTGTCGGCCTCACCGGCCACGCGCTGCCGCCCCGGCGCGGGCAGGCGCAGATCGCCCGTCTGGCCGAGGCGCTGACCCAGGACAGCGATGCCGATTACGGCACGCCCGATCTGCGCGGACTTCTGGCGCATGGCCGCGCGCTGTTCGTGTCGGATTTCCTTGGTCCGCTCGATGGCGTGCAAAAGGCGCTGACCCGCGCCGCCGACCGTGGCGTGCAGGGCGCGATGCTGCATGTTCTTGACCCGGCCGAGGAATCCTTTCCCTATCGCGGCCGCACCATCTTCGAAAGCATGGGCGGCTCGATGGCGCATGAAACGCTCAAGGCCTCCGAGCTGCGCGACCGTTACCTCGAACGCCTCGCCGCGCGCAAATCCGAGCTGCAATCGCTTTGCGCCGTGACCGGCTGGCAATACGGGCTGCACCATACATCCGACAGCGCCCAATCGGCGCTGCTTTGGCTTTATGGCGCGTTTGACGGCGGGGGCGGGCGATGATGCTGGGCGCGATCGGCTTTACCACCCCTTGGCTTTTGCTGGCGCTCGCGGCGCTGCCCGTGCTGTGGATTCTGCTGCGTGCGGTGCCGCCCGCGCCGATCCGGCGGCGCTTTCCCGGTGTCGCTTTGCTTCTGGGGCTGCGCGACGACGACAGCGTGACCGACCGCACGCCGTGGTGGCTGCTCCTCTTGCGGATGCTGGCGGTGGCGGCTGTGATCGTCGGGCTGGCCGGTCCGGTGCTCAATCCGCGCGCTGACGGGGCGCAATCGCCCCGCGGCCCCATGCTGATCGTGCAGGATGCCAGCTGGGCCAGCGCGCGCGACTGGCCCGCCCAGACCGGCCTGCTCGATTCCCTTCTGGCGGAGGCCGGTCGCGCCTCGCGCCCGGTGGCGTTCCTGCGCCTGTCGCAGCCCGAACCGCCCGTCCTTCGCGCCCCCGAGGATTGGCGCAGCCGCCTCACCGGGCTTGAACCCGCGCCATGGTCGCCCACCCCGGACATGAATGACTCCGCCCTTGCCGCGCTTGAAACCGCGCTTGACGGCGGGCTGGGCGAAGCGCTTGACGCAGGCGGGCTTGAAACCCGCTGGTTCTCGGACGGCCTCGCGCGGCCAGGCCGCGATGCCTTGCTTGCCGCCCTTGAACGCCTCGGCCCCGTCACCGTGCATGAAAGCCCCGCGCCCGTGATCGCTCTTGCCCCCGCCATGATCGAGGAGGGCACCGTGCAACTGACCGCCCATCGCGCCCGAACCGGCGCCGTGCGCGACATCACCGTCGAGGCCCATGGCCGCGACCCGCAGGGCAATGCCCGCCTTCTGGCGACCCTGCCGATCAGCTTCGAGGGCGATGCCACCATTGCCGAAGGCGCGCTTTCCCTGCCCGCCGAACTGCGCGCCCGCATCACCCGGTTCCAGATCGCCGGGCAGGGCACCGCCGGCGCCGTTACCCTGGCCGATGACAGCCTCAAGCGCCGCGAAGTGGCGCTGATCGCCGGGCGCGAGGACCGCGAGGGGCTCGAACTCCTTTCGCCGCTGCATTACCTTGAACAGGCGCTTCAGCCCTCCGCCGAACTCCTTGACGGCGCGCTCCTTGATATCCTGCCCGCCAATCCCGACGTGATCGTGCTGGCCGATGTCGCCACCCTTGCGCCGGGCGAGGAATCCGCGCTGCTTGACTGGATGGACGAAGGCGGTCTCCTGCTGCGCTTTGCGGGGCCGCGCCTTGCCGCCTCGGACGTGTCGCGCGACAGCGAAAACCCCCTGATGCCGGTGCGCCTTCGCGCCGGTGGCCGCAGCGTCGGCGGCGCCATGAGCTGGGGCGAGCCCAAGAGCCTCGCGCCCTTCCCCGAAGACAGCCCCTTCGCCGGGCTCGATGTGCCCCCGGATGTGACCGTATCGGCGCAGGTCATGGCCCAGCCCGATCCGGTTCTGGCCGAGCGGGTCATCGCCCAGCTCTCGGACGGCACGCCGCTCGTCACCCGCAAACGGATCGGCGCGGGGCAGGTGGTGCTGTTCCACGTCACCGCCAATGCCGAATGGTCCAGCCTGCCGCTTTCGGGCCTCTTCGTGCAGATGCTCGAACGGCTCGCGGTCTCGTCGGCGGTGGCCTTGCCCGACCTTGCGGAAATGGAGGGCACCACATGGCAGCCGATTCAGGTGCTTGACGGCTTCGGCCAGCTTGACGATGCCGGCACCCTGCCGGGGATCGCGGGCGAACGCCTCATTTCCGACGCGCTCGGCCCCGACCTGCCCCCCGGCCTCTATGAGGGGCCGGACCGGCGGCTGGCGCGCAACGTGATGCAGGCGGGCGATACGCTTGCGCCGACCGCGTGGCCCGCGCGCATCCCCGTCGAAGGGCTGGCGCGTGCGCCCGAAACGCCGCTCGGGGGGTGGCTGCTGGGGCTTGCGGCGCTGCTGTTGATTGCTGACATCATCGCGTCGCTGGCGCTTTCGGGGCGGCTGATGCCCGCCCGTGCCTCCCGCGCGGCCGCCGCGCTTGCCGGTGCGTTTCTCACGGGGGCTCTGATCCTGCCACAGGGCGCGCTGGCCCAGGCGACGCCCCCCGCCAGCGACAAGGAGCTGCGCGCGGCCTCCGAAGTGGTGCTGGCGCATGTGCTGACCGGCGATGCCACGCTTGACGATACCGCCCGCGCCGGGCTCGAAGGGCTGTCCGAA
This sequence comes from uncultured Roseovarius sp., assembly GCA_964570675.1. Lineage (GTDB taxonomy): Bacteria > Pseudomonadota > Alphaproteobacteria > Rhodobacterales > Rhodobacteraceae > Roseovarius. The sequence continues at coordinate 12,584 of CAZMZS010000033.1, forward strand.
ACGCTGTTCTTCCGCACCTCGGTCGAACCCGCCACCCCGATCGGGGTCGATCTCGAAACCGACGATCTGGCGCTTTACCCGCTGCTCTACTGGCCCGTCACCCCCGCTCAGCCGCTCCCCTCGCAAGAGGCCTATGCCCGGCTCAACACCTATCTGCGCACGGGGGGCATGATCCTCTTTGACACGCGCGACGCCAATGTCGCGGGCTTCGGCGCGTCCTCTCCCAACGGGCAGATGCTCCAACGCCTCGCCGAACCGCTCGACATCCCGCCGCTCGAACCGGTCCCCGACGATCATGTGCTGACCCGTGCCTTTTACCTCTTGCAGGATTTCCCGGGCCGCCACTCGGGCCGCTCGGTCTGGGTCGAAGCCGCCCCGCCCGACGCCGAAAAGATCGAAGGCATGCCATTTCGCAATCTTAACGACAACGTGACACCGGTGGTGATCGGCGGCAATGACTGGGCCTCGGCCTGGGCGGTGGATTCGCGTGGCAACCCGATACTGCCGGTGGGCCGCGGCTATGCCGGGGAACGCCAGCGCGAACTGGCCTATCGCTTCGGGGTCAACCTCGTGATGCATGTGCTGACCGGCAATTACAAATCCGACCAGGTGCATGTGCCCGCACTTCTCGACAGGCTGGGGCAATGACACCATGACCTCGACCATCGTCTTCGACCCGCTCCTGCCCTGGTGGCTGATCGCGCTTCTCGCGCTGCTCACGGCCTCCGGGATCGCGCTTGCTCTCTTGCGGGGCCTCTCGGGCTGGCCGCTGCGGGCGCTGGCCGGTCTGGTGATCCTGGCCGCGCTCACCGGCCCCGTCTACCAGCAGGAAGACCGCAAGCCGCTCACCGATATCGTGCTCCTGCTCGAAGACGAAAGCGCCAGCCAGCGCCTCGCCGAACGGGGCGAAACCACCGCCAGCGCCGCCGAAACCCTGGCCGCCCGGATCGCGGCGCGCGACAATACGGAACTGCGCCGCATCACCGTGCCCGACGGCACCGACAATGCCGGAACCGAGGCCATGACCGCCCTGTCCGAGGCCCTGGCCGAAGAACCCCGTGGCCGCATCGCCGGGGCGATCCTCCTCTCGGATGGCCGCATCCACGACATGGACCGCGCCCCCGACATGCCCGCGCCGCTGCACCTTCTGCATACCGGGCGCGCCGATGACTGGGATCGCCGCCTTCGCATCGACAACGCCCCCGCCTTCGCGATCCTCGGCGAAGAGGTCAGCATGACCCTCACCATCACCGACGAAGGCGCCGCCCCCGAAGGCATCGAGAACGTGCCGCTCGACATCTCGATCGACGGCGAGGAACCCCAGCGTTTCAACGTGCCGCTGGGGCGTGAAATCGAACTGCCCCTCAGCCTGCCGCATGGCGGGCGCAACGTGCTGCAATTCACGACGCCCTACGCCGATGGCGAATTGACCGACCGCAACAATACCGCCCTCGTGCAGATCAACGGCGTGCGTGACCGGCTCTCCGTGCTGCTGGTATCGGGCGAGCCCCATGCGGGCGGGCGTACATGGCGCAACCTTCTGAAATCCGACAGCTCGGTGGATCTCGTGCATTTCACCATCCTGCGCCCACCCGAGAAACAGGACGGCGTGCCGGTGCGGGAATTGTCGCTGATCGCCTTTCCCACGCGCGAACTGTTCCTCGAAAAGATCGACGATTTCGACCTGATCATCTTTGACCGCTACAAGCGGCGTGGCATCCTGCCCGCGATCTACCTCGAAAACGTGCGCAACTATGTCGAAAAGGGCGGCGCGGTGCTGATCGCGGCGGGGCCTGATTTCGCCAGCGCCGACAGCCTCTATCGCACACCGATCGAACCCATCGTGCCCGCGCGCCCCACCGCCCGCGTGCTCGAGGAACGCTACCGCCCCGAGGTCAGCGAACTGGGGCAGCGTCACCCGGTCACCGCCGGCCTGACACAGGAATTCGATGGCGAGTGGGGCCGCTGGATGCGCCAGATCGAGGTCGAACAGACCGCCGGCGACGTGGTCATGACCGGCAAGGACGACCGCCCCCTCCTGGTGCTGGACCGCGTCGGCGAAGGGCGCATCGCACTGCTGGCCTCGGATCACGCCTGGCTCTGGAATCGCGGCTACGAAGGCGGCGGGCCGCAGCTCGAACTGCTGCGCCGCCTCGCGCATTGGATGATGAAGGAACCCGAACTCGAAGAAGAGGCCCTCTGGGCCGAAGCCACCGGCCAGCGCATGCGCATCATCCGCCGCTCGCTTTCGGGGGATGTGGGCGACGTGACCATCACCACCCCCTCCGGCGAGACCTTCGGGCGTTCCCTCAAAGAGGTCAGTCCGGGCCGTTTCGAAACCCAGTTCGACGGCCCCGAGATCGGGCTATACAGGCTCGAAAACGATGACCAGAGCGCGGTGATCGGCCTCGGCCCTGCCGCCCCGGTCGAATTCGAACAGACCATCGCCAGCGCCGGTCCCCTCGCTCCCATGCTTGAACGCACCGGCGGCGGCGCGCTCGCCCTCGAAGACGGCCTGCCCCGTATCCGCGACGTGCGCCCCGGCCGCCCCGCCGCCGGGCGCGGCTGGATCGGCCTCACCCCCCGCGGCGCCTTCGAGACCGCCTCGGTCACGCAAACCGCCCTCCTCCCGGCATGGGCCGTGCTGCTCCTCATCGCGTCGCTGGTCATCGGCGGTTGGCTGCGCGAAGGCCGCCGTTAGGCCCGCGCTTGTCCCTTCATCTGGCCTCAAATACCTCGGGGGGTCCGGGGGGCTGGCCCCCCGGCCTTGGCCCCCGAAAGGCGGCGCGCGGGTTTGGTACGAAACCACTGTACAAAACGGACGTTCCGTACAGGTTTTCTACTCTTCCTGGATCAGCACCGCGCGTGATTGCGAGGCGAATTCGCGTCGCAACAGCACAAGGCAGGTGAACGCTCCCGCCGCGATCAATGCCTCGGCGCCAAGCAGCCAAACCGTTGATGCCAAAGCGAAATACACCGATCTCAAGCCGCGGTTGAAACTTCTCGCGGCGGTGATGTTGATCTCTCCCGCCTTGGCAGCCCGTTTTCGGCACAGCGCATTATCAGGCTCATTGGGCACCGCCGCCATCAAAACCGCGCAATACCCGAACAGCCGGTTCGACCAGACGAATTTGAGGAACCCATTCGCCAGAAAGACAAGTAAAACCAATATCTTGACCTCCCAAACGATGTTGGGATCGGCCCCCATCGTCAGGTCTTCGGCGACCCCGATGAACCGCTCCATATTGCCGAACAGCGCCAGGCAGCCACCAATCGCGATCATCGTCGCCGACGCAAAGAACGACGTGCCCTGCCGCAGCGTCGCAAGTATCTGCGCGTCGAAAATGCGTGGCTGGCGGGTGATCATCTCGACCATCCAGTCGCGCCGGTACTGTGCCATCAGGACAGATACGGATGGGCGGTTTTTCGGTGGATTTTCAATGAGGTAGCCAATTATAATCCAGCTGCCGAACAGCAGGCCGACCGCCCCGTAATCAAGCGGCGAGAACAGGCTGAGCCGATCTGTCCACTCCATTTCGACAGGATATCGCGACAAAGAACAACTTGCCAGCCCTACAGGATTGGTTATATTTTATTACCAATAGGAGACGCTCACATGGACATGCCCCCGCCCAACCCGGCCATTCTGGCGCGCAAGGCCGAACTTGTCGCCAGCCTGAACCGGGTGCTCCCCGACGCTGCGGTGATCTCGGACCCGGCCGAAACCCGCGCCTATGAATGCGACGCGCTGACCGCCTATAAATGCCCGCCGCTCGCGGTGGTATTGCCCGGCTCCACGCAAGAGGTGGCCGCGGCCTTGCGCATCTGTCACGAGATGGGCGTTCCGGTTGTGCCGCGCGGAGCCGGGACCTCGCTGGCCGGCGGGGCCCTGCCAAGCGCGGACAGCGTGATCCTCGGTGTGGCGCGATTGACCGAAGTGCTTGAAACGGATTACGAAAACCGCTTCATCCGCGTGCAGAGCGGGCGCACCAACCTGTCGGTCACCGGCGCCGTCGAGACCGAGGGGTTCTTCTATGCGCCAGACCCGTCAAGCCAGCTCGCCTGCGCCATCGCGGGCAATATCGCGATGAATTCGGGCGGGGCGCATTGCCTGAAATACGGCGTCACCACCAATAACCTGATGGGCGTCACGATGGTGCTGATGGATGGCACCGTGGTCGAACTGGGGGGCGCGCATCTCGATGCGGCGGGCTATGACCTTCTGGGGCTGATCTGCGGCTCCGAGGGCCAGCTTGGCGTCGTGACCGAAGCCACCCTGCGCATCCTGCACAAGCCCGAAGGCGCGCGCCCGGTCCTGATCGGCTTTGATTCGAACGAGGTCGCGGGTCACTGCGTCAGCGATATCATCAAGGCCGGGGTCTTGCCGGTCGCGATCGAATTCATGGACCGCCCTTGCATTCGCGCCTGCGAGGCCTTTGCCGGTGCGGGCTATCCCGATTGCGAGGCGCTGCTGATCGTCGAGGTCGAAGGTTCGGACGCCGAGATCGATGAACAGCTTGAAACCATTATCGAAATCGCCCGCGCCCATGACCCTGTCGAGCTGCGCCAGAGCACCTCGCCCGAGGAAAGCGCGCGCATCTGGCTGGGCCGCAAATCCGCCTTCGGGGCGATGGGGCAGATCAACGATTACATGTGCCTCGACGGCACCATCCCGGTCAGCCAACTGCCCCATGTGCTCAAGCGCATCGGAGAGATGTCGGGCGAATTCGGGCTTGATGTGGCGAATGTGTTTCACGCGGGCGATGGCAACATGCACCCGCTGATCTTGTTCGACGCCAACAAGCCGGGCGATCTGGAACGCTGCGAGGCGTTTGGCGCGGCGATCCTGAAACTCTGTGTCGAAGTCGGCGGCTGCCTGACCGGCGAACATGGCGTGGGGATCGAGAAACGCGACCTGATGATCGACCAATATGCGCCGGAGGATCTTGAAATCCAGATGGCGGTGAAGGATGTGTTCGATCCCGGCTGGCTCTTGAACCCGGCCAAGGTGTTTCCGCTGCAATCGAGCGCAGCCCACAGGGACGCCGCCGCATGAAAGGGGGCGCTGCCCCCGTCGCCGCAAGCGGCGACTCCCCCGGAGTATTTTTGGCAAGATGAAGACAATGGAACCTGAAAGCGAGGCCGAGCTGGCGACCATCCTGGCCGGGGCTGACGCGCCGTTCCGGGTGCAGGGCGGCGGGACGCGCCCGATCGGCGGCGCGTGGGATGGCGCGGCGCTGGCGACGCGGGGCCTCAACGGTATCACGCTTTACGAGCCGGGCGCGCTGACCATGGTGGCGCGCGCTGGCACGCCGCTGGCCGAGATCGAGGCGACGCTTGCCGCCGAGGGGCAGCGGCTGGCCTTCGAGCCGATGGATCATCGCGGGGTGCTCGGGACCACGGGGGAACCCACCATCGGCGGAGTGTTCGCCGCCAATGTTTCGGGGCCGCGGCGCATCCAGGCTGGGGCGGCACGCGATTTCCTGCTGGGTGTGCGTTTTGTGGACGGGCGCGGGCAGGTCATCAGCAATGGCGGGCGGGTGATGAAGAATGTGACCGGCTATGACCTTGTCAAGCTGATGGCGGGCAGTTTCGGCACGCTCGGGGTGTTGACCGAATTGTCCTTCAAGGTGTTGCCGGGCGCGAAAAGCGCGGGCACGGTCGAGATTGCGGGGCTCGATGATGCAAGCGCCATCGCGGCGCTGTCGCGGGCATTGGCCTCGCCCTGCGAGGTGAGCGGCGCGGCGCATCTGCCGGCGGGCAGAGATGGCACGGCCCGCACGCTGATCCGGCTTGAGGGGTCGCAGGCCTCGGTTGCCTATCGTGCGGGTCTGTTGCAGGAGGCGCTGGCGCGGTTCGGCGAGGTCGGTTTTGATCATGACGGTGACGCGGTCGCCGGATTGTGGCGCGACCTGCGCGATCTGAAACCGTTTCACGGGCGCGAGGGCGATGTCTGGCGACTTTCCGTGAAGCCCTCGGATGCGCCCGGTATCGTGGCCGCGTTGCCCGGTGCCGAAGCGATCTATGATTGGGGCGGCGGGCTTGTGTGGTTGCTGGTGCCGCGCGGCACTGCGCCTGCGACGGTCCGCGCGCCGCTCGCTGCGGCGGGTGGTCATGCCACGCGTATCCGCGGCGAATCGGGAGAGGGTACCTTTCATCCACTTCCCGCGCCGGTGGCGGCCTTGCAGGAAGGGTTGCGCCGCAAGTTCGACCCGCGCGGACTGCTCAACCCCGGTCTGATGGACAGCCCGGCCCAAATGGCGAGCGACTGAATGAAGACGGAATTCACAGAGGAGCAGCTTCGCGATCCGGGCATCGCGCGCTCTAACGAGATCCTGCGCGCCTGTGTGCATTGCGGGTTCTGCACCGCCACCTGCCCGACCTATCAGGTGCTTGGCGATGAGCTCGACAGCCCGCGTGGGCGGATTTACCTGATCAAGGACATGCTCGAGAACGAGCGGGTGCCCGATGCGAAGACCGTCAAGCATATCGACCGCTGCCTGAGCTGTCTGGCCTGCATGACGACCTGCCCTTCGGGGGTGCATTACATGCATCTGGTCGATCATGCGCGCGACTATATCGAGCGCAATTACAAGCGGCCCTTCGGTGATCGCGCCCTGCGATGGATACTGGCGCGGATCCTGCCATATCCGGGGCGGTTCCGGCTGGCGCTTCTGGGCGCGAAGATCGGGCGGCCCTTCGCGTTCCTCATGCCCGATGCGCGGCTCAGGGCGATGCTCGAGATGGCGCCCAAGCAGGTGCCGCCGGTCAGCCGCAACGACGATCCTCAGAGCTTTGCTCCCAAGGGCGAGCGGCGCAAGCGCGTGGCACTGATGACCGGCTGCGCGCAGCGTGCGCTCAATACCGATATCAACGATGCCACCATCCGCCTTCTGACCCGGCTGGGCTGCGAGGTGGTTGTGGCCGAAGGCGCGGGCTGTTGCGGGGCGCTGACCCATCACATGGGCAAGACCGAAGAAAGCCATCGCACGGCGGCCAAAAACATCCGCGCCTGGAGCCGCGAGATGCGCGGCGAGGGGCTGGATGCGGTGGTCATCAACACCTCGGGCTGTGGCACGACCGTCAAGGATTACGGCCATATGTTCCGGGGCGAGAAGCTGGCGGATGATGCCGCAGCCGTTTCGGAAATTTCGATGGATATCAGCGAGTTGCTGATGCAGCTCGATCTGCCCGAAGGTGCCGGCCAAGGGCTCAGGGTCGCTTATCACGCGGCCTGTTCGCTTCAGCATGGCCAGAAGATCAAGAGCTATCCCAAGGACTTGCTCAAGCGCGCCGGGTTCAGCGTGGTGGAACCTGCCGACAGCCATCTGTGCTGTGGCAGCGCCGGCACCTATAACCTGATGCAGCCCAAGATTTCGGGCCAGTTGAAAGAGCGCAAGCTGCGCACGCTTGACGCCTGCCAGCCCGAGGTGATCGCTGCCGGGAATATCGGCTGCATGATGCAGATCGGCTCGGGCGCGGGGGTGCCGGTGGTCCATACCGTTGAACTGCTGGATTGGGCCACGGGCGGGCCGCTGCCCCCCGCGATGCGCCCCGGCCACAACGCTGGGCCACAGGTGCCCAACCTGCGCGGCGCGCCCTAATTTAGCCCCAAACCGTTGCTAGCCAAACGGCCAGTATTGCCGGAGGGGCCATGCTCAGACATGTGATCATCACCATCGCCGTCTTGCTGGCGGGGGGCGCGGCTGCGCAGGACAGCAGCCGCCTCGAGCGGCTCGATACCGGCGATGACGGGCGCGGCTGGGAGGCCGTGGGTCGGCTTGATATCGACGGGCTCGGGTTCTGCACCGGCGCGCTGATCGCGCCGCAGATCGTGCTGACGGCCGCCCATTGCCTGTTCGACAAGGCCAGCGGCAAGCGGATCGACGCCACCGGAATCGAGTTCCTGGCCGGTTGGCGCAACGGGCGGGCCTCGGCCTATCGCTGGGTGCGCCGGGCGGTGATCCATCCCAGCTATGATTTCGCGGAAACTGATCCGGGCAACCGGGTGCGCAACGACATCGCGTTGCTGGAACTGCACCACCCGATCCGCAACACCAGCGTCATCCCCTTCGAGACCGATATCCGCCCCCGCAAGGGCCAGCGCATCGGCGTCGTGAGCTATGCGCGCGGGCGCTCGGATGCACCTTCGCTTCAGGAGGTCTGCGACGTGATGCTGCGCCGCCAGGGGGTGCTGATCACGTCATGTGATGTGGATTTCGGTGCCTCGGGCGCGCCGATCTTTTCCTTTGAGGGCGGCGCGCCGCGCGTGGTCTCGGTCGTTTCGGCCATGGCCGAGATGGACGGGCGCAAGGTCTCGCTTGGCACGCAGCTTGATGGCCCGCTATCCGAGCTCTTGTCGATGCTCGACGAGAACAGCGCCGCGCCTCAGCCGCGGCGCATGTTCACCACCGGCGACAAGCGCGACACCGGTGCCAAATTCGCCAAGCCATGATGGGCTGGCGGCATATGCTGGGCGCGGGGCTGTTCGCTGCCCTCCTGACGGGGCCTGCGGTATCCCAGAACAGCGGCCTCACCCGCTTGACCGAGCGTGACGACCTTTTCGGATGGGAGGCCGTTGGCCGAGTCGAGCTGGGCGCGTCGGGCTATTGCACGGGCGTTCTGATCGCACCGCATCTGGTGCTGACCGCCGCCCATTGCGTCTTTGACCGGCAGGGCGACAGAATCGCCCCAGATACCATGCGCTTCCGCGCCGGGCTGCGCGACGGCAAGACCATCGCTGAACGCGGCGTCGCCCGCCATGTCGCGCCCAAGGCCTATGACCCGCTGGCAGGCATGACAGCGCAGAACCTGCGCAACGATGCGGCGCTTCTGGAGCTGGAAACACCCATTCAGGCCGCGCTGGCCGATCCTTTCGTGCTGCATGGCGCACCCCGCGCGGGCCTGCGCCTCAGCGTCGTCTCCTATGGCCGGGACCGTGATTCCGCGCCCTCATGGCAGCGCGATTGCGGGCTCGAAGCCTTTGGCGGGGGGCTGATGCAGTTCGATTGCAACGTCACCTTCGGTTCGTCGGGCGCGCCGGTCTTTACCCGCGACGGGCACCGCGCGCGCATCCTGTCGCTGGTCAGCGGCGGCTCGCGTGATGCGGGCGGCCCCGTCGCCTATGGCATGGAGCTTCCCGCGCTGGTCGATACACTCAAGCGCGATCTGCGCGCCGCCACACCGGCACAGCCTGCAAATGGCGGTTTTCTTCGCGTGCAGGTGGGCGAGGGGCACCGGGCCTCGGGTGCGCGTTTCGCGCGGCCCTGACAGCGCGCACGGGTCTTGAAAGCGCCGCGCGCGCATCCCAAATCATAGCTGCCCGGCGCCGCGTTGCGGGCCGTGCAATCTGTGCCTGTCCCTTCGGGAAGGCATCACATGAGGTATCGCTCAAAGGAGGATGACCAATGCGTAACTTCGATCTTGCGCCCCTTTACCGGGCCACCGTGGGTTTTGACCAGATCGCCGACATGATGGACCGTGTTCTGTCCAGCGACGTGGGCCAGCCCACCTATCCCCCCTACAACATCGAAAAGACCGCCGATGATGCCTATCGCATCTCGATCGCCGTGGCCGGTTTTGCCGACAATGATCTCAGCGTCGAGGTGAAGGATGGCGCGCTTGTCGTATCCGCCCGCAAGGCCGAGGACGATTCCGCGCGCAGCTTCCTGCATCGCGGCATCGCCACCCGTGCCTTTGAACGCAAGTTCCAGCTGGCCGATCACGTCAAGGTCACCGGCGCGTCCCATGCCGACGGGATGCTGCATATCGACCTGGTGCGCGAAGTGCCCGAGGCGCTCAAACCGCGCCGCATCGAGATCGCAAGCGGCGCTGGCACGTCGCGCGACAAGGATGTTGTCGATGCGGAATGCGTGAACTGATCACGCCCCGAGCCACAGGGCAGGCCCGCCATCGCGGGCCGCCCACATCGCTTACATCATCCGCCGCGCTGTCAGCAGCGTGGCGTCCTCGGGGCCGCCGATCAGCAACAGCGCGCCGGTCTCGTCGAAATCGAAACGCCGCACCTGTTCCAACGCATCCATCATGCGGCGCTCCTGCGTCATCAGCGCCTCGGGACAGGCCATCAGCGTCGCGCCCATCTGGCTGAATGACAGTGACTCGCCGGTCAGTTCATATCCCCCGACAAAGCGATTGCAGCCGCTGGTGCCCGCCACGCGCCCGCCCGCGTCAAAGCTGATCGTGGGGGCGGAGCGGTCCACGATACCCGCGCCGTCCATGTCCTCGATATGCCATTCGCCCCCCGTCAACAGGCTGGCGGGAGCGCCGCCGCAACCGTTCAGCACACGGTCGTCCAGCTCCAGCGCGGCGCGATGCGGATGGGGCATGCCGGTGGCGTCGTCGCGGCACAGCCGATCCTCCAGCGTGAGGCGCGCGCCGATCTCCGGCATGTCGAACACATATGCCCCCGGCACGACCTCGGGGTCGGGGCGCGGGGCGCTGCGGGTCAACTCGCCGTAATCGGCGACCAGTTCCACCTCGCTTTCGCCGATGCTCACATACCATCCCGGCTCGTTGCCCCTCGCGCGATAGGTCTGGGTGCTTTCGTCGATCCGGGTGCAATCGGGCATCTCCTGCCCGGCAACGCTCAGCATGGCGTCGTCGCCCTTTGACCAGAATTCGGTGCTGTCGTCCTCGACCGCCTGATAGCGCGCGCCCGACGCGGATCTGACCTGTTCCATCTCGATATCGCGGCCGTCGATACGCAATATCGCGCGCTCGCCCAGCACGCCGAAGGCGACCTCGGTGCCGCCACAGTCGAACCGCGTGGCAAAGGCCAGCGGCGTGATCTGGCTCAGCCTGAGCGCACCCAGATCCACCGCTTCGTCGCCTGCCTTGAACGGCACGCCCTCGATCAACCACCGCGGCTGCCCGCCGATGCGGATCACCGCGCCGACCCGGCCCGAAAGGTTCGCCGGAACATCCAAGCTGAAGGGAAGCGGCACCTGCCGCCCCTCGGTGCCGAACCGGGTCTCCCCGAGGATCGTGTCGAAAGCCCCTG